>NZ_BAAFVK010000010.1:0-401355 GCF_054661535.1 Actinophytocola sp. KF-1
CCATCGAAGGCGTCGGAGTCCGCATCGCCCAACGCCTCCTCGCCCTCACCGCCGCCATCTGGCACAACCGCGCCACCGGCCAAGCCATCACCCGATCCCTGACCGCCTACGACCACTGACCGAATTACGCATCAATCGTCTAGATGGTTGATTCCAAGGGGTGAGTCCGGGCATGGGACGAGGGTGTCCATGATCATTGTGTGACGAATGACGTGGACACCCTCGCGACCGCACTCTATGTCAGAACCGATGATCTGCTGACGCAGGCACCGGATCTTGCGCCGTGGCGACCAAAGATCGGGATAAAACCCCGGCTCACCGATGCTGAGCTGGTCACGCTGGCGGTGATGCAGGCGTTGCTCGGGTTCACCTCCGAAGCCCGCTGGCTGCGTCATGCCCGGGCTCATCTGGGGCACTTGTTCCGTTATCTGCCTCGCCAGCCCGGCTACAACAAGAGGCTGCGCCGGGCTTCGGCGTTGATCCGTTCGGTGATCAGAGTGCTGGCCGCCGACACCACGCTGTGGACCGACGATGTGTGGCTGGTCGATTCCACCCCGGTCGAATGCGGGCGCTCCCGCGAGACCTCGAAACGTTCCGACCTGGCTGGTTGGGCCGAGTACGGCTACTGCGCTTCGCATTCCCGGTTCTTCTGGGGTCTGCGCCTGCATCTGGTCTGCACACTGGGCGGCTTGCCGGTGGCCTATGCCCTGACCGGCGCCAAAGCCGACGAGCGGCAGACCCTGCTGGGCATGCTCACCGCCGACCCGGCACTGGTCGACCAGCGTCCCGGCCAAACGCTGATCGCCGACCGTCACTACTACGGCCGCGACTTCGAACACACCCTGCGCACCGCCGGAGTAGTGCTGTTACGCCAAGCCCGCAACGGTGAGACTCCACGACCTGGGGCGCACCTGTTCAAACCGCTGCGTCAGACCATCGAGTCGATCAACCACACCTTCAAAGGTCAGCTCGACCTGGAACGACACGGCGGACGCACTCCAGCCGGAGTCATCGTCCGCGTCCTGCAACGCATCCTCGCCCTGACCACCACGATCTGGCACAACGACCGCACCGGCCAACCAGTCAAACGATCACTGATCGCCTACGACCACTGACCTTGGAATCAACCATCTAGGCGCGGAGCAGTCAGGTGCGGACGGTGGTGGGGTGGGTGTCGGCGTCGCCCTGGTGTTCCAGGAATGGGGTCAGCAGGCCCGGCACCGCCTGCTCGGCGAAGCGGAGGCCCTCCTCCGTGCCCACGTCGTACACCGGGTACGCGCCCTTGTTCGCCGCCGTGGTGGCCTTGATGGTGATCAGGCCCGCGCGGCGTTGGAACGGGGACGACTCGATCGTCCAGCCGATCACGCCCGTGCGCAGCAGTGCCGCGGTTCGGCGGGAGCCGACGCCGTAGCGGGTCACCAGGTGTTCCTCCGCCAGGCCGTGGCCCAGGTTGCGGTACGCCTCGAACGCCAGGAACACCGCCGCCGGTGTGAGCACCACCGCGGCGATCCACGCCAGATGCAACAGCACGTCCGTCAGCAGTACGCCCAGCACGGCCAGCACCGCCACCACGCCCAGCACGCAGTACAGCGCCCACCGCACCCTGCGCCACAGTGCCGCGCGCGGGTGTCCGGTGACCGCCGTCGCGGTGGCGGCTTCCGAGCCCAGCACCTCTGCCGCCACCCGGCGCGCGACCGCGAACGGCGCCGCCGGTAACAGGGTCTTCGGGTCCGTGCGGTCGTCGTCGGTCTGCTGGCGCATGCCCGTCGCGATCACGTCCACGCGCGCGGCACCCATCGTGCGCACGCCCAGCGGCTCGATCACCTCCACCCCGCGCAGCCTGCGCCGTTCCAGCGTCAGCGACCGGGTGTTGAGCAGGCCACGCGACATCACCAGGTTGCCGTCCTCGCGGCGCAGCGAGTACCGGTACCACATCTCCACGAACAGCCCGAGCGAACCGATCACGCCGACGACGATCGCGATCGCCACCAGCACGGCGATCAGCCCGACGACCGGTAACCCGCCGAACAGGTCGCGCACGGTCCGGAACACCGCGCCCTGCAGGTTGAACCACTCGGACACCTGCATGACCGCACCGAACGCCGCCGCGCCGAGGATCGGGGTGGTCACCGACACCGGCGCGTACCGGATCCACCGCCAGTCCAGCGCCGCGATCTCGTCCCCCTGCGTGCCGGCGACGGTTTCCGTCCTGCGCAACAGTTCCCTGCGCAGCAGCTCGGCCTCCGCCTTGCTCACCGGGTCGAGCGTCAGGTGGCTCGACTCCGACGTCTGCTCACCGGTGCCGATCTTCACCCGCGCCACGCCGAACACGCGCTGCAGCGGGTTGGCGGTCAGGTCGACCGTCCGTACCCTGTCCCTCGGCACGGACCGCATCCGGTGCAGCACCCACGCGTACCGCAGCTCCACCCGCTCGTCGGTCACGCGGTAGGTGGTGTGCCGCCACCGCATCAGGTCGATGAGCGCCGCACCGGCGGTCACCACCACGACGCCACCGAACGCGATCAGCAGCACCAGGCCCAGCCCGGCCTTGGCCGCGAACCCGAGCACGAACGGTGTGGCCGTGCCGATCGCGAGCCCGCCGAAGGTGACCGCCGTGACGTGCACGGTCTTCGGGTGCAGCTGCTGCCAACCGTTGTTCGCGGTCGTCATGTCGCGTCACCGGGGTTGGCCTGCGTCACCTCGGTCAGCTTCTGCGCCAGCTCCGCCGCGACCTCGTGGTCGAGTCCCTTGATCTTGAGCGGACCTGCGGCCGACGCCGTCGTCACGGTCACGCTCGATAACCGGTACGCCTGTTCGAGCGGCCCCCGCTGGGTGTCGACGGTCTGGATGCGCGACATCGGCGCGATCCGCCACTCCTGCCACAGCCAGCCGGTGCGCGTGTAGACGGCGTCCTCGGTGACCTCCCAGCGGTGCACGCGGTACCGCCAGATCGGCATGACGATCATGTACGGGATGCCGACGAGCAGCGCCACCCCCAGCGCCAGCAGCAACCACGGCCGCGCGGGTTCGATGAGGAAGGCGAGCACGCCGAGCACCACCGTGACGACCCCGTTCGAGATCGCCTCGCTCGTCATCCAGTACCGCACCGCCCGCGGGTCGACCCTGTTCGCGGGTGGTCGCAGCCGTACCTGTGCCTCCATGGCGGCCACGGTACTGAAATCCGGGTTCGGGCACGTCCACCCGGAGTCCGGTTCTGATGTCATTCCCAGGGTGGACATCGCCGGGTTAACGTCCGCCCATGAAACGTGCGCTGATGATCTCCCTGCTGGTCCTGGCCGCACTCCTCACCGCCCCGCCGGGCGCGAGCGCGGCCGCCCTGACCTGGAAGACGCTGCCCACCGGCACCGACGCCCAGTTCCGGGGGCTGTCCGCGGTCAGCGGGAACGTCGCCTGGGTGTCCGGGCAGCGCGGCACCGTGCTCAGGACGGTCGACGGCGGCCGCACCTTCGCCCAGATCGGTCCGCCGGACACCGCGGACCTCGACTTCCGCGACATCGAGGCGTTCGACGCGAAGACCGCGGTGGTGCTGTCGATCGGCGAAGGCGAGTCGTCGCGGATCTACCGCACCACCGACGGCGGCCGTACGTGGGCCGAGACGTTCCGCAACACCGAGCCCGCCGCCTTCTACAACTGCCTCGCGTTCTGGGACTCCCGCAACGGGGTCGCCGTCGGCGACCCGGTGGCGGGCGAGTTCCGCGTGCTGACCACTTCGGACGGTGGCCGCACGTGGACACGTGTGCCGGGCCTGCCGCCCGCGCTGCCCGGCGAGTACCAGTTCTCGGCGAGCGGCCAGTGCGTGACGGTCGCCGGCCACAGGGACGCGTGGCTCGCGACCGGCGGTTCGACCGTCGCGCGCGTGCTGCACTCGAAGGACCGCGGCCGCACGTGGACCGCGTCGGTGACCCCGCTGGCCGGCAGTGCGAGCGCGGGCGTGTTCGCGGTGGCGTTCCGCAACCCGCGCACCGGCATCGCGATCGGCGGCGACTACGCGAACCCCACCGGCGCGACCGACGCGCTGGCGCTGACCAGGGACGGCGGCACGACCTGGCGGGAGCCGGAGACCGCACCCGCCGGCTACCGGTCGGCGGTCGCGTACCACCCGTTCCTGCCGACGGTCCTGATCGCGGTCGGCCCGTCCGGCAGCGACGTGTCGCTCGACGGCGGCCGCAACTGGCGCCAGTTCCACGACGGCAGCTTCGACTCGGTGGACTGCACCCGTGACGGCGCGTGCTGGGCGTCGGGCGCGCGTGGCGCGGTCGGCACCCTCACGTTCGGCTGAGTCAGCCGCGCCAGTCCGCGGGGTGCAGCGGGGCGGCGGCCAGCATGGCGCCGCCCCCGATCGTGAAGCACAGGGTGGCCGGGGAGAACGCGCTCACCTCGCCCTCCGAGTGCCCCACGAGCGCGAACACCAGCAGCCAGGCGAGCGCGCACCCGACCAGCAGGACGGTGCCGCAGATCCGCGCCAGCTTCACGGGTCCGCTGCCGACCGGGTCGCCGAACAGGCGCAGCAGGGCGAACAGGGCGACCAGGATGGCCAGCCCGAACACCCCGACGACGACGGCCGCCATGATCGCTTCCTCCGCGAACGGGCCGTCCCCGGCCCCGCCGATGCCGAAGATCGTCGGGAGCAGTGCGACGGAGTCGTCGTCGGACGGCTCGGTCGCGGCGAGGAACGGCACGAAGAAGCCGAGCACCATGGCCGCCACGCCCAGCGCGGCGACGCCGCGGAACAGGCCCTTCTCGACCCGGTGCACGCGCTCCCGCAGGTCCCGCAGCTGGACCCGCAGTTCCCGCACCTCGTCCTCGGCCGTCGTCTCGTCCATGCCGGGAGGGTAGACGGCCCGCTACGCCGAGAAGGGCACTTTCCGGGCGTTCATGCCCCGAAAGTGCCCTTCCTGTGCACTGTGGACTAGGCGCGGTCGCCCGCCCGCTCGTCCAGCACCGGCGGCGGCTCCGCGCCCTCCGGCAGCACGTCCTCCGGCTGCTCCGGCGCGGGCGGCGTGCCCTTGCCGCGCGGCAGGAACAGCGCGGGCACGAACGCGACCGCCAGGAGCACCAGCGCCCACACGAACGTGGACGAGTACGCGTCCGACATCAGGTTCGCGAGCTGCGTGCGGATCGGCTCCGGCAGGTCGGTGATCTTCGCGTTCGCGTCCGGCGCGGCACCGGCGGGGGCGTTCGCGAGCAGCGGCGCCAGCCGGTCCTTCGTCTCGTTGAACAGGATCACCGACAGCAGCGCGGTACCGATCGACGCGGCCACCTGCTGGATGATGTTCAGGCTCGTCGACGCGCGGGCGACGTCCTTCTGCCGCAGCGTCTTCAGTGCCGCCGACATGATCGGCATCATGGTCATGCCCATGCCGAGACCCATCACGAACAGCGCGGTCCCGATCGCGAAGTACGAGGTGTCGCCCTCCAGCCGCGTGAACAGCACCATGCTGCCGACGATCACGATGATGCCGAGCTGCGCGATGCGCGCCGAGCCGAACTTGTCCACGATCAGGCCGGCCGCGGGCATCATCACCATCGCACCGATGCCCTGCGGGGCCAGCAGCAGACCCGCCGACAACGCGCCCTCACCGCGCACCTGCTGGAAGTACAGCGGCATGAGCAGCATCGACCCGAAGAACGCGACGGTGAACAGCACCATCGTCACGGTGGCGACGGAGAAGCTCCGGTCGCGGAACAGCTTCAGGTCGATCAGCGCGCCCGACGTGCGGGCCGCGTGCCAGATGAACACCGCCACCAGCACCGCGCCGACGCCCGCGGGCCCGTACACCTCGGGGTGGCCGAAGCCCTCGTGCGCCGGGACCTGCGCGAGACCGTAGATCAGCGCGGCGAGACCCGGCGACAGCAGGATCAGGCCGAGCACGTCGAGCTTCTCCGCGGGCCGCGGCTCGTCCCGGTCCAGGATCTTGATGCCGAGCAGCAGCGTCACGATGCCGACCGGCACGTTGATGAAGAAGATCCAGCGCCACGACACGTCGTCGACGAGCCAGCCGCCGAGGATCGGGCCGACGATCGGGCCGAGCAGCATCGGCACGCCGATCACCGACATCACGCGGCCGACCCGCTCGGGACCGGCCGCCTTGGTCAGGATGGTCATGCCGAGCGGCATCAGCATGCCGCCGCCGAGACCCTGCAGGACCCGGAACAGGATCAGCGACTCGACCGACCACGCCATGCCCGCCAGCGCGGAGCCGACCATGAACAGGAAGACCGCGGTCAGGTAGATCCGCTTGGTGCCGAACCGGTCCGCCGCCCACCCGCTCAGCGGAATGACGGTCGCGAGTGCCAGCGTGTAGCCGGTGGCCACCCACTGGATCGTGTTCAGCGTGGTGTCGAACTCGTCGATCAGGTGGTTGATCGCGACGTTGACCACGGTGATGTCGAGCATCGCCATGATCGCGCCGAGTACGACGACCGACGCGATGGAAAGGACTCTGCGGTCGAGCTTCTCCGAGCCCGTGCCGGCCGCCGACGGCGTCGGCGGGAGCACTTCAGTCACAACTATCCCCTCTAGCAGCCAGGTGTGGTGTTGGGCTGTTCCCCCCGAGCCAGCAGCGGCGACAGTGCCTGTGAAAGCTGCTCACGCTCGTGGTCGCTCAACGACTCGACGCACTCGCGCACGGCCTCGCGGTGGGCCTGCAGGAGACCGCCGACGAACTGCCGGCCGTGCTCGGACAGGCGGACCCGCTTGACCCTGCGATCGTTGTCGTCCTCCCTGCGCGTCACCATCTCGGCCTTCACCAGGCCCTGGACGGCTCGTCCGGCGGTCGCCATCGACAGCCCGAGCAGCCCGGCGAGCTCGTGGACAGCCAGTTCCCCTTGGCTGTCGGCGAGCACGAAGAGCGCGCGCATCTGGGAGAATGACAGATCGAGTCCTCGGGCGACACCCAATATGTGCGCCTCTCCGCTCTTCTTCAGCCGCGCAAGGCAGTCCATCACCTGATCGGTGACGGACTCGACGGAGGAGAGCGGACTTACTTGCACAGTACAATCATCGCACCGACGCAACTAACTGCAAGTGACTGTGCGCCGGGTCTCACTACGCTTTCGGCGTAACTCGAGCCGTTCTGTATTACTGAGTGCAATCCGCGACCGAACGCGCACGCAGCGACGCGACCCCCGTCCATCGGGATTGTCGGGGGTGCGGGGCAGAATGCTCGCCGTGACAGCCACGGCCACTCCCCCTTCCGTCTTCCTGCGCATCGCCGAGGAACTCGGCGTCGCCGAGCGCCAGGTGCGCTCGGCCGTTGAGCTGCTCGACGGCGGCTCGACGGTCCCGTTCATCGCGCGGTACCGCAAGGAGGTCACCGGCGCCCTCGACGACGCCCAGCTCCGCACGCTGGAGGAGCGCCTGCGCTACCTGCGTGAGCTGGAGGAGCGCCGCGCCGCCGTCCTCGACTCCATCAAGTCGCAGGGCAAGCTGACCGACGAGCTGGCGGGCCAGATCATGGCCGCCGACTCGAAGGCACGCCTCGAGGACATCTACCTCCCGTACAAGCCGAAGCGCCGCACCAAGGCCCAGATCGCCCGCGAGGCCGGGCTCGAGCCGCTGGCCGACGGCCTGCTCGGCAACCCGGACACCGACCCGCTGGCCGCCGCCGCGGTGTTCGTCGACCCCGACAAGGGCGTCGCGGACGCGCAGGCCGCGCTGACGGGCGCGCGCGACATCCTGGTCGAGCGGTTCAGCGAGGACGCCGACCTGATCGGCGGGCTGCGCGAGCGCATGTGGGAGCGCGGGCGCCTGGTCGCCAAGGTCCGCGCGGGCAAGGAGACCGAGGGCGCCAAGTTCGCCGACTACTTCGACTTCTCCGAGCCGTTCACCAAGCTCCCGTCGCACCGGATCCTCGCGATGTTCCGCGGGGAGAAGGAGGAGATGCTGGAGCTGGTGCTCGACCCGCACCCCGACGACGAGCAGCCCCCCGGCCCGACCGAGTACGAGGTCCGGATCGCCGCCCGCTTCGGCATCGACGACCAGGGCCGCCCCGCCGACAAGTGGCTGGCGGACACCGTCCGCTGGGCGTGGCGCACCCGGATCATCGTGCACCTGGGCGTCGACCTGCGTGCCCGGCTGCGGCAGGTGGCCGAGGACGAGGCGGTGCGCGTGTTCGCCGCCAACCTGCGTGACCTGCTGCTCGCGGCGCCCGCGGGCACCCGCGCGACGATGGGCCTGGACCCGGGCCTGCGCACCGGTGTGAAGGTCGCGGTCGTCGACGCCACCGGCAAGGTCGTCGCCACCGACACGATCTACCCGCACGCCCCGGCGAAGCGGTGGGACGAGTCGCTGGTGAAGCTGCACGCGCTGGCCCGCGCGCACGACGTGGAGCTGATCGCGATCGGCAACGGCACCGCGTCGCGCGAGACCGACAAGCTGGCGGCCGAGCTGGTCGCGAAGAGCCCCGAGCTGAAGCTCACCAAGGTGATGGTGTCCGAGGCGGGCGCATCGGTGTACTCGGCGTCGGCGTACGCGTCGCAGGAGCTGCCGAACCTGGACGTGTCGCTGCGCGGCGCCGTGTCGATCGCGCGCCGGCTGCAGGACCCGCTGGCCGAGCTGGTGAAGATCGACCCGAAGTCCATCGGCGTCGGCCAGTACCAGCACGACATCTCCGAGACCAAGCTGTCCCGGTCGCTCGACGCGGTGGTCGAGGACTGTGTGAACGGCGTCGGCGTCGACCTGAACACGGCGTCGGTGCCGCTGCTGACCCGCGTGTCGGGCATCGGCGGTTCGCTCGCGGCGAGCATCGTCGCGCACCGCGACGCCAACGGCCCGTTCCGCTCGCGCACCGCGTTGAAGAACGTGCCGAAGCTGGGCCCGAAGGCGTTCGAGCAGTGCGCGGGCTTCCTGCGGATCCGCGACGGCGAGGACCCGCTGGACTCGTCGAGCGTCCACCCGGAGGCCTACCCGGTGGTGCGCCGGATCGTGTCGTCGACCGGTCTGGAACTGGCCGAGCTGATCGGCAACACGAAGACGCTGAAGTCGCTGCGCCCCGCCGAGTTCGTGGACGAGAAGTTCGGTCTGCCGACAGTCACCGACATCCTGGCGGAACTCGACAAGCCGGGCCGCGACCCGCGACCCGCGTTCAAGACGGCGTCCTTCAACGACGCGGTGCACACGCTGAACGACCTCAAGGTCGGGATGGTGCTGGAGGGCGTGGTCACGAACGTGGCCGCGTTCGGCGCGTTCATCGACATCGGCGTGCACTGCGACGGGCTGGCCCACGTGTCGCAGCTGTCGCGCAACTTCGTGAAGGACCCGCGCGAGGTGGTCAAGTCCGGCGACATCGTCCGGGCGAAGGTGCTCGAGGTCGACATCCCCCGCAAGCGGATCTCGCTGACGTTACGGCTGGACGAGGACACCGCCGCGCCGCGCCAGCCCCGGGACCGCGACCGCGACCGGGGCCCACGCGGCGGCGGCGGCGGTCAGCGCGGCGGGCAGCAGCGTGGTGGCGGGCAGCAGCGCCGCAACAACCAGGCACCCGCCGGTGGCGCGATGGCCGACGCGCTGCGCAGGGCGGGCTACCGGCCCAACTAGCGCCACGGGTCGATGGCGTGTTTGCCACGGGTCCGGCCTGCTTCGAGTTCCGCGAGCACGGCCGGCCCGTCGGCGAGCGCATGGACCTCCGGTTCGCCCGGCGGGTACACGCCCAGCGCGATGAGCGCCTCGAGGTCGGCGAGCAGCGCCCGGTAGATCGCCGGTGCGGCGGTCGCCAGCGCACCGATGTGCAGGCCCTTGATCTGCGGCCGGTAGGTGAAGACCAGGTCGTGGGTGGTCAGGTGGGCGTCGCCGGAGGCGGCACCGAACACCACGACACGGCCGGTGAACGGCCTGGCGACCGACAGGCTGGTCGTGAACGTGGCCCGTCCCACCGATTCGAGGACCACGTCGACGCCGCCGGTCAGCCGCATGATCTCGGCGGCGAGGTCGGGTCGCGTGCTGTCCAGGACCGTGTCGGCGCCGGTCACCGCGTCGTGCTTGGCGGGGGACGCGGTGGCGATCACGCGTGCCCCGAGGTGGCGGGCCAGGCGGACCGCGGCCTGCCCCACGCCACCCGCCGCGGCGTGGACGAGCACCACCTCACCCGGCTGGACCTGGCCCAGCGGCTTGAGCGCCGCCAACGCGGTCGCCCAGTTCAGCACCATGCCGAGGGCTTCGGCGTCCGTCCACCCGGACGGAACGGGCAGCGCGCCGGCCGCGGGCATCGCCATGTACTGCGCGAACGCGCCCGGACCGGCGCCGATGACGTGCGTGCCGACCGCGAGGGGCGCGTCCGGGCCCGCGGCGACGATCTCGCCCGCCGCCTCGAAGCCGGCCGGGTAGGGCGGCCGCGGCCCGTCGCCGTAGGTCCCGCGGGTCTGCATGACGTCGGCGAAGTTGACCCCGGCGGCGCCCACGCGGACCAGGTACTCGCCGGGTCCCGGGGCGGGGACGGGCAGGTCGGTGAGCGTCAGGTCGCCCGGCCCGCGGTGTGACCGCTGGACCAGGGCACGCATCGTTTTCTCCATGGCCGCAAGGTAGGACCCTCACGCATGTGTGAAGGTCAAGTCGCGTCCCGCAGGAAGGCGTCGAGCGCCGATCGCTGGGCGTGCAGCGCGTCGATCCGGGCGGCGAGCCGGTCGCGGTAGCTACGCACCTCGTCGAGGAACCCGTCGGTCCCGGCGTCCCTGATCAACCGGACGGGCAGCCCGGACGCCAGCAGGGTCCGGATCGCGACGACGCGGTCGATGGTGAACCCGCAGTAGTCGCGGTACCCGTTGCCGAGGCGGCCGGGAACGATCAGGCCCTCGTCCTCGTAGTACCGCAGCGACCGCACGCTCACGCCGCTCGCCCTGGCCGCGTCACCGATCCTCATGCCTACCACAACACCGTGCCGGACCTTGCTCTTCCGCGTTTGACCTGGTGCGCGCACCAGGTCCTAGCGTCGGGAACATGACCCAACACAAGATCGGCTCCGGGTTCGGGTTCCACAGCACCGCCGACGAGGTGCTGGCCGGGATCGACCTGTCCGGCAAGCTGGCGATCGTGACCGGCGGGTACTCTGGCATCGGCCTGCCCACCACGCGGGCACTCCAGCATGCGGGGGCACACGTCGTCGTCCCGGCGCGCAGGCCCGCGCAGGCCGCGCGGGCCGTGGACGCCGAAGTGGACGAACTCGACCTGTCCAACCTGGCCAGCGTGAAGGGATTCGTCGAACGCTTCCTCGCGTCCGGCCGCCGCATCGACCTGATGATCAACAGTGCGGGCATCATGCGGACGCCGGAGACGCGGGTCGGACCGGGCTGGGAGCTGCAGTTCGCCACCAACCACCTCGGGCACTTCGCGCTGGTCAAGGGCCTGCGCCGGGCACTGAGCGACGACGCGCGGGTGGTGTCCGTGTCGTCCGCGGGCCACCACCTGTCCGACATCCGCTGGGACGACCTCCACTTCGAGCGCGACGCCTACGACCCGAGCGTGGCGTACGGGCAGTCGAAGACGGCGAACAGCCTGTTCGCGGTGCAGCTGAACGCCATCGGTGTCCAGGCGTTCGCCGTCCACCCGGGAAAGATCCGCACCCCGCTGCAGCGGCACATGTCGCACGAGGAGATGGTGGGCAACGGGTGGATCGACGAGGCGGGCAACGTCGTCGACCCGACGTTCAAGACACCGGAGCAGGGCGCCGCCACCCAGGTGTGGGCCGCGACCTCGCCGCGGTTGTCCTCAGTGGGCGGTCTGTACCTGGAGGACTGCGACGTGGCGGAACTGGCCGAGCCCAACCCGGACCTGGCAGGCGTGCGGGAGTACGCGGTCGACCTCGACGCCGCCGCGAGATTGTGGGAGCTTTCCACCTTCCTGGCCAGGTAGGTTGGATTCATGGGGAAGGTATACGAGGGGATCACGCCGCGGTTGCGGGCGTTCATCGAAGAGCAGAAGGTCTTCTTCGTCGCATCAGCACCACTGGCGGCGGACGGCCACGTCAACCTGTCACCGAAGGGCAGGGAGGGCACGCTGGTAGTCCTGGGCGAGCACACGCTGGCATACCTGGACTTCGGCGGCAGCCATGCCGAAACGGTGGCGCACCTGAGGGAGAACGGCCGCATCACCCTGATGTGGTGCGCGTTCGCGGGCCCGCCGAAGGTGCTGCGCGTACACGGCAAAGGCACCCCCATCTTCCGCGACGACCCCCGCTGGGCAGAACTGATCCCGCACTTCGCAGACGCGGACGGCCCAGCAGCACGGGCCATCGTCCTCGTGGAGGCGGTCATGGTGAGCGACAGCTGCGGCTTCGCGGTGCCGTTCATGGACTACCGCGAGGAACGCACACAACACGCGCAGTACTTCGGCCGCAAGACCGACGAGGAGTTTGCCGCCTACTGCGCGAACAAACCACACAACGTGGCAAGCATCGACGGCCTGCCCGCAATCCCGGTCCCACTACCGGCACGCACGTCGTAACGACCACCCCGGCCCAACGCGCCGCCCCGATCAAGGCGCGCAGCAGCACAGCCCGAGCCACCACACCACGAGGCTGCTGCCTGCCATCCCGTCGACCTGGCGAAGCCCGATCACACCGTGTCAAGGGGGCCCGAAGCACGACGCGCCCACATGCCCAAAGCCGTCGGGCCCCCTTGACGCGGTGTGATAGCCCTCCGGGAGGTCGACGGGACGGCAGGCAGACCACTCAACAGCAGTCCTTGCCAACCCAGCCCCGTGCCCGACCCGCTGCCATCCCGGAGACCAGCCCGTCCGGCGAGGACCCCCCGGAGGGAAAACCCCGCGCAAGGTCAACCACAAAGCCCGGGACGCAAACCGCTGACCTGCGAAAACCGAAAGAAAACCGCAGCCCCAGTACGTACGGGCAGCCCCCACCACTCCCGGGGGCACCCCGCTGTCCAGTCTACCGGTGTCCACCGACAGGGGGACGGATGTCGATCTTGGCTGTGGACAACCGACCCACCTGTGGACAACCCGCGATCACCCGCGCAGGGCGGCACTTGTGCCGACCCCGTCGCCACTGGCAGCGTTCGCGACATGGCCCGACGTGCGCTGCCGAACCACCTGTGGCTGGTCCTCGCGATCCTGTTCGTGCAGATCATCCTCAACGTCTTCGGCGCCACGATCCTGCTGTACGCGCTCGGCGGCCAACCCGGCTCCAGCACCCTGTACATCGTCGTCTGCTTCTCGCTCCTCGCGTCCGTCGTGCTGGCGGTGAGCGCGTTGTTCCTGGTGCTGCGCAACCCGTGGGCGCGCTACCCGGTCATCGTCGTCGAGGGGCTGTCCGCCGCCAGCGGGCTGATATCGCTCGCCTCGGGCGCGTTCGCGGGGCTCACGAACATCGCGTTCGGGTTCGCCGTGATCACCATGCTGTACCGGCCCGAGGTGCGCGCGTGGCTCTCCGACGTGCGCACCCCGCCCGGTCAGTGGCACATGAGCGTGGCAACTTCCGGCCGACTTCCCCGGGGCGGCGGCGTCACCGACTGACCTTGCCGAGCCACACCGGCGACCCCCGCGAACATCACCTGGGGATACGGTGAGCGCATGGACGTCTGGGTTGGCAGTTACACATCCGCTACCGGGGGGAACGGCACCGGGATCAGCACGTTCCGCCGCGCGCCGGACGGCACGCTCACCCCGGACCGCGAGCTGCCGATGCTCTCGCCGTCGTGGCTGACCGCGCACCCGTCGGCGCCCGTCGTGTACGCGGCGAACGAGTCGGGTGACGGCGTGATCACCACGGTCTCGGCGGACCTCGAGGTGCTCGGCGCGACCTCGTCGGGCGGCGCGGACCCGTGCCACCTGGCGGTGTCCGCCGACGAGCGCCACCTGTTGTGCAGCAACTACTCCAGCGGCAGCCTGTCGGTGTTCGCGCTGGCCGAGGACGGCCGGATCACCGGGCAGACCGACCTCGTGCGGCACGAGGGCAGCGGGCCGCACAAGCAGCGGCAGGAGGCCGCGCACGTCCACATGGCCGTCGTGCGGGACCGCGTCGTGAGCGTCGTCGACCTCGGCACCGACGAGATCCGCAGCTACGAGCTGATGGACAACGGCAAGCTCGATCCGCTGTCGGTCTCCGCGATGCCGCCCGGCACCGGGCCGCGGCAGCTGGTGCGCAGGCCCGGCACCGACCTCGCGTACGTGGTGGGCGAGGTCGGCGGCACTCTTGTCGTGGTGCGCGAGGAGCGGCCCGGGTCGTTCACACCGGTCACCACGGTGCCCGCCACCAAGGAGCCGTGGACGGGCGAGGCGCCGAACTGGGTGGCGCACCTGGAGATCGCCGGCGACACGCTGTACCTGTCGAACCGGAACCCGGACGTCGTCACGGAGTTCGACATCTCCGCCGAGACGCCGGTCGCGGTCGCCGACCACCCGAGCGGGGCGTGGCCGCGGCACTTCGCGATCGCCGGCGGGACCGTGTACGTGGCCGCGCAGCGGGACGACGCGATCGTGGCGTTCCCGCTCGGCGGCGGCGACGCGGTCCGCTACGAGACCGGCACCCCGACCTGCGTGCTCGTCAGGTAGGGACATAGGGCGAGATCCCTGGCCCAGCGCACGAGCAGGCCGATTGTCGGTCGTGGGCGAACGGGTCGGTCAGCGCGAGTCACGCCCTCAGGCACACCGAGTTGTCGGTTTCGTGCACACGTCCGGCCGGGGGACATGCACGAAACCGACAACTCGGTGTGTTCGAGAGCGCGACTCGCGGTGTGTGGGAGCGGAACTCGCGAAGGGCGTGGGTCAGCGGGTTTCTACCGGGTTGGTCAGGGTGCCCAGGCCTTCGATGGTGATCGAGACTGTCTGGCCTGCCTTCATGGGGCCCACGCCTGCCGGGGTGCCGGTCATGATCACGTCGCCCGGGAGGAGGGTCATCACGCGGGACACCCACTCCACCAGCTTCGGGACGTCGTGCAGCAGGAGGGACGTGCGTGCGTCCTGCTTGACCTCGCCGTCCAGTGACGTGCTGATCGCCAGGTCGGCCGGGTCCACGTCGGTGTTGATCCACGGGCCGAGCGGGCAGAACGTGTCGTGGCCCTTGCCGCGCGTCCACTGGCCGTCGGCCTTCTGGTGGTCACGGGCGGTGACGTCGTTGCCGATCGTGTAGCCGAGGATCACCGACTTGGCCTGTGCGGCGGGCACGTCCCGGCACGGGCGGCCGATCACCGCGACCAGCTCGCCCTCGAAGTCCACTCTGGACGAGTCGGCAGGCAGCTTGATCGCCGCGTTGGGGCCGATCACCGACGTGGACGGCTTGAGGAACATCACCGGGTCGGCGGGCGGCTCGCCACCCATCTCGCGGGCGTGGTCCGCGTAGTTCTTGCCGATGCAGATGACCTTCGACGGCAGGATCGGCGCGAGCACCCGCACGTCGGCCATCGGCCACGACTTGCCGGTGTACGTGGGCGTACCGAACGGGTGGTCGGCGACCTCGCGCGCGACGAGGTCGTCACCCTCCCCGTCGATCGTGACGAACGCGACCCCACCCGGATGAGCAATACGAGCAATACGCACGACCCGCAGCCTACTGAGCCGTCCGGGGGCACGCCGTCTCGGCCGGTCGACGGCTTGGCAGCGCGTCCGCCGCCTGGTTGTGTCGGTAGACACCCTGCTACCCAACGGAGTCAACCATGCGAAGAATCGCGGCCATCCTCACCGCGGCGCTCCTGCTGCTGCTCGGCGCCACCCCCGCCACCGCGGCCCCCGCCCCGCTCGGCGGCGGCAGCCTCCTGTCCACGTCCGTCGGCACCTACCGCTGCACCGCCGCGTTCGCCGCGCGGAGCAGCACGACCGGCGTCCTCGTCACCGGTCCCGGCTGCGCGGCACCGCCCGGCACCCAGCTCTACAGCAACGGCGTCCTGGTCGGCCCGGTCTCCGGCTCGACCGCGAACGGCGGCGTGACCCTCGTGACCGTCACCAACACCGCCGCGTGGCAGCTCGTGCCGTGGATCCAGGTCGGCGCGACGCGCGTCTGGATCCGCGGCTCGCTGGAGACCCCGGTCGGCGGCTCGGTCTGCCTGCTCGACCGGACCGTCGGCACGCACTGCGGCACGATCGTCGCGAAGAACCAGACCGTGAACTACCCCGACGGCACCGTTTACGGCCTGACCAGGACCAACGTCTGCCTGGAGCCCGGTGGCGGGGCCATCGCGTTCGTCTCGGGTTCACAGGCGCAGGGGATCCCGCTCGGCGGCAGCGGATCCTGCAGCAGCGGCGGCACCAGCTTCTTCTACCCGGTGAACCGCGTTCTGTCCGCCTACGGGCTGACGCTCGTCACCGGCTGAGCCGCCCGCATCGCCTTGTGCACCAGGGCGTCGCACAGGGCGAGCCAGCTCGCCTCGACGATGTTGCCGTGCACGCCGACCGTGGTCCACTCGCGTTCGTGGTCGCTCGACTCGACCAGGACGCGGGTGACCGCGTCGGTGCCCGCGGCGCCGGGGAGGATGCGCACCTTGTAGTCCGACAGCCGGACGGCCGTCAGCCACGGCAGGTGCGGCTCGAGTGCCTTGCGCAGCGCGGCGTCCAGCGCGTGCACCGGCCCGTTCCCTTCCGCGGTCGCGATGACGCGCTGGTCGGCCACGTGCACCTTCACCGTGGCCTCGGACACGATCTCGCCGTCCATGCGGTGGTCGAGGATCACCCGGTAGGACTCCAGCCGGAACGGCGGAGCGTCCACAGTGGTGTCCTCGGCGACGGCGACCTCGTTGCGCAGCAACAGTTCCAGCGACGCGTCGGCGGCCTCGAACGACCAGCCGTGCGCCTCCAGCTCCTTCACCCTGCGCACCGCGGCGGTGAGCGCCGCCGGCTGGCCGGCCAGGTCGACCCCGAGCTCCTTGCCCTTCAGCTCGAGGCTGGCCCGGCCGGCCATCTCGGTCACCAGCACCCGCATGTCGTTGCCGACGACGGTGGGATCGATGTGGTTGTACAACAACGGATCCACCTTGATCGCGCTCGCGTGCAGCCCCGCCTTGTGGGCGAAGGCCGACGACCCGACGTAGGCCTGGTGGGTGTCGGGTGCGATGTTCGCGATCTCGGCAAGCGCGTGCGAGACCCGCGAGAGCTCGGGCACGGAGGCGGCCGGGATCACCGGCATACCGAGCTTCGTGACGAGGTTGCCGACCACGGCGAACAGGTCGGCGTTGCCCGCCCGTTCGCCGTAACCGTTGGCGGTGCACTGGACGTGCGTCGCGCCCGCCTGTACCGCGGCAACGCTGTTGGCGACAGCGCAGCCCGTGTCGTCCTGGCAGTGGATGCCGACGCGGAAGCCCGTGCGGGCGATGACCTCGCCCACGGTGTCGGCGAGTTGCAACGGCAGCTGGCCGCCGTTGGTGTCACAGAGGACGGTGACGTCCGCCCCGGCCTCGACCGCGGCGGTGAGCACGCGCAGCGCGGTGTCGGGGTCGTGGGCGAAGCCGTCGAAGAAGTGCTCCGCGTCGAGGAAGACGCGGCGCCCTTCCCGTGTCAGGAAGGCCACGGTGTCCCGCACCATCGCGCACGCCTCGGTGACGTCGGTGCGCAGCGCCCGCTCGATGTGCCGGCGGTCGGACTTGGCGACGAGCGTGACCACCGGCGCCTGGGACTCGAGGAGTGCCAGCACCTGCGGGTCCTGGTCGGCGGTCGTGCCCGCGCGGCGGGTGGACCCGAACGCGACGAGCACGGCGTGCTTGAAGTCGATCTCCTTGGCCCGCGCGAAGAACTCGGTGTCCTTCGGCATGGCGCCCGGCCAGCCGCCCTCGATGAACCCGACGCCGACCTCGTCGAGCAACCGCGCGACGGCGAGCTTGTCGGCGACGGAGTACGTGATGCCCTCGCGCTGCGCACCGTCCCGCAGGGTCGTGTCGAACACGTGGAACGAGTCACCGAGTGGGGTCCCGGCCGGGGTCGTGCGGTTCACGACGGTGCCTTTCTGCGTTGTGTGGCAACAAAAAAACCTCCCGCAGGATGCGAGAGGTCAGCGCGTCGGGTGTGTGGCTCGGCTACCCGGCGCGCTCGGCGATAATGATCACGGTGGAGGTGGTCACGCTGGCATGCTGCCACACGTCCGACCGGCCTACCAAGTTCTGAGCCGTTTCTCCCACATCCCGGGATCAGGGTGCGCACTCGGCGACCGCGGTGATGGCCGCGAAGACGTCGTCACCGCGGACGCGCACGGCGCGCACACCGCGAGTCGCGCTCTCACGCACACCGAGTTGTACGTTTCGTGCTGGCCTCGGGCCTGGGCACCTGCACGAAACACACAACTCGTACTGCGCGAGAGCGCGACTCGCGAGTGTCGGAGGCCCGGGTCGGGGGGTGGAAACGCGGAACGGGCGCCTCGGCTGTGCCGGGGCGCCCGTTCCGGGTGAGAACTACAGTTCGACGTTCGTCGACGGGTTGTTCGACGACACCAGTGCCGCCAGGCGGTCGCCGATCGCGAACGTGTTGCCCGGGGACGGGTGGTCACGCGTCGCCAGGTCGAACGCCACCGACGCCTCGATCCGCCGCGCGGCCTCGTGCTCGCCCAGGTGGTCGAGCAGCAGCGCGACCGACAGCACCGCGGCCGTCGGGTCCGCGATGCCCTGGCCCGCGATGTCCGGCGCGCTGCCGTGCACCGGCTCGAACATCGACGGGTTCCGCCGCGTGATGTCGATGTTGCCGCTGGCCGCGAGGCCGATGCCGCCGGTCACCGCCGCCACCAGGTCCGTGAGGATGTCGCCGAACAGGTTGTCGGTGACGATCACGTCGAAGCGGCTCGGGTCGGTCACCATGTGGATGGTCGCCGCGTCGATGTGCTGGTAGGCCACCGTGACATCGGGGTGCTGCAGCGACACCTCCTCGACCACCCGCGACCACAGCGAACCGGCGTGCGTCAGCACGTTCGTCTTGTGCACCAGCGTCAGGTGCTTGCGCGGCCGGGCCACGGCACGCGCGAACGCGTCCCGCACCACCCGCTCGACACCGTACGAGGTGTTGACGCTGACCTCGGTCGCGATCTCGTGCGGGGTGTCCTTGCGCAGCAGACCGCCGTTGCCCGCGTACAGGCCCTCCGTGCCTTCCCGGATGACGATCATGTCGATCTCACCGGGGTTGGCGAGCGGGCTCTGCACACCCGGGTAGAGCCTGGCCGGGCGCAGGTTCACGTGGTGGTCCAGCTCGAACCGCAGGCGCAGCAACAGTCCCCGCTCGAGGATGCCGCTCGGCACCGACGGGTCGCCGACCGCACCCAGCAGGATCGCGTCGTGCTGGCGCAGTTCACCGAGCACCGACTCGGGGAGCAGCTCACCGGTCGCGTGCCACCGGGTCGCACCGAGGTCGTACTTGGTGACCTCGACGTCCGGCACCACCTCGTTGAGCACCTTGAGCGCCTCGGCGATCACTTCCGGCCCGATCCCGTCGCCTGGGATCACCGCGAGCCGCATGCACACCTCCCGGAGTATCGGGCTCTGACAGATTCGTGAAGGTTACCGGGATGACCACTGATCGCCGGTGCTGGCCACCCGACTAGGTGGTGTCGCGACCGGGAAAATCAGCCGAAATCCACCATGCGGATGACCGTGGCACGCGCCGTGGCGCCGATCGACTCCAGCACAGACGGGTCGACGGGGCGGTCGACACGCAGGATCATGACCGCGTCCTCGCCACCACTCGTCTGGCTGATCTGCGCGGCCTCGATGTTGATGCCGACCTTGCCGAGCAGCGTGCCGACGACGCCCATGACGCCGGGCCGGTCCTCGTACTCGAGCAGCAGGTTCACGCCCTCGGCACGCAGGTCGAACGACCGGCCGTGCACCTCGACGACCTTCTCCACCTGCGCGATGCCGCTGACCGTGCCGCTGACGGTGAGGGTGTTGCCGTCCGGGTAGACCGCGCGGAGCGTGACCAGGCTGCGGTGGTTCGGGCTCTCCGCGACCTTGGACAGCGTGACGTCGACGCCCAGCTCCTGGGCGATGCGGGTCGCGTTGACGAACGTGACCTGGTCCTCCACGACACCGGAGAACACGCCGCGCAGCGCCGCGAGCGACAGCACCGAGACGTCCTCGTTCGACAGCTCACCGCGGACCTCGACCGCCACCGACGACGGCGGGGTGGACGAGAACGCCGACAGCACCAAGCCGAGCTTCTGGGTGAGCGGCAGGTACGGCCGGACCTCCTCGCCGACGACGCCGCCGGACGCGACGTTGACCGCGTCGGGCACGAAGTCGCCGCGCAGCGCCAGCAGCACGGAACGGGCCACGTCGGTGCCCGCGCGGTCTTGCGCCTCCGCGGTCGACGCGCCGAGGTGCGGCGTGACCACGACGTTCGGGAGGCCGAACAGCGGGCTCTCGGTGGTGGGCTCGGTGGAGAACACGTCCACGCCGGCACCGCCGATGCGGCCCTCGCGCGCGGCGTCGGCGAGCGCCTGCTCGTCGATCAGCCCGCCGCGCGCGGCGTTGACGATGATCACGCCCGGCTTGACCTTCGCGAGCTGGTCGGCGCCGATGAGCCCCTTGGTCTCGGGCGTCTTGGGCAGGTGGATGGAGATGATGTCGGCGCGGGCGAGCAGCTCGTCGAGCGTCACCAGCTCGACGCCCAGCTGCGCGGCGCGGGCGGCGGAGGCGTACGGGTCGTAGGCGATCAGCTCGGTGCCGAACGCGGCGAGGCGCTGCGCGAACAGCTGCCCGATCTTGCCGAGGCCGACGACGCCGACGGTCTTGCCGTTGATCTCGACGCCGGAGAACTTGCTGCGCTTCCACTCGTGGTCCTGCAGCGTGGCGTGCGCGGCCGGGATCTGGCGCGCGGTGGCCAGCAGCAGCGCGACGGCGTGCTCGGCGGCGGAGACGATGTTGGAGGTCGGCGCGTTCACGACGAGCACGCCGCGGGCGGTGGCGGCCGGGACCTCGACGTTGTCGAGCCCGACGCCCGCACGGGCGACGACCTTCAGGCGGGTGGTGGCGGCGAGCACCTCGGCGTCCACCTTCGTGGCGGAGCGCACGAGGAGGGCGTCCGCCTGCGCGACGGCTTCGAGGAGCGCGGGGCGGTCGGTGCCGTCGACGTGGCGGACCTCCACCTCGTCTCCGAACACGTCGAGTACCGAGGGCGCCAGCTTCTCGGCGATGAGTACGACGGGGCGAGTCTGCTGGGTCACGACGCGGGCTCCAGGATTGCGCGGCTGTTGGGGGCGCGGTTACAGCGCTGTAACCAACCGAGGGCAGTCTAGGAGGTTCGCTGAATCGTTTCTCCACCTGGTGAGCCAGGCGACAGCGTTGATTGAGCCGCATTCACCCAATCGGTGGGATTCGTGCCGATTTACCCGGGTCCGTTCCACGATGTGGACGTAACGGGTACTGGCCTGTTGTCACCGGTTTCCAGCATACGAGAACACCGGTTGTGCTGAGATGGGTTCATGGCCTGGGAGAGGTGGCGGAACGACGTTTTCGGCGACCCGTACCTGGTCTGGCACGACGGCCCGGAATTCACCGAACTCCTCCGCCGGGCCGCGGCGTCGCCCGCGGAGGTGGCCCGGATGCTGGCGGCAGGCGTCGAGGCAGGCGATCCGCTGGCGGCGACGTCGATCGCGTTCCTCGCGGACAAGGGGCTCGCGCCCGCAGGCGCGGAGGCGTTGCTGCGCGCCGCGGCGCCCGGCGCGACCGGCACGTTCCTCGTCCGGGTGGCGCAGGCACTGCACGCGCTGACCGGGGACGAGTCGTGGGCCGCCGCGGTCGTGTCGGTGCTGGCCTCGGACGCGTTCTGGGGTGTGCGCATCGACGCCGCCATGGCGCTCGCCGGGTTCGCCCCGACGGTGGACCTGATCGCGGCGCTCGGGCGTGGTGTGCGTGACGGGGAGTACCTGGTGCGGTACCACTGCGCCACCACGCTTCGGCGGTTTGCCGGGCGTCGGCGGGACATCTCGGAGTTGCGGCTGTTCGAGAAGATCAGCGGTCCGCATGACGACGTGGAGACCGAGGCCCATCGCGTCGCTCGGCGGGAGGCAGCGGACCGGCTGATGGCGGACGCGTTGCGCAGGCTCGGGTAGGACGCCGGTCGCTGTGGTGACCGGGGCCTTCGTCACGGGGATTACGGGTGGAGCGGGACGGGTCGGGCTGGGCGAGTGGAGAGGGCTGGGAGACCGGGACCTGCCGGGCGAAGCCCGGCAGCAAAGCCGCACAGCCAGGCGAAGCCCGGCAGCAAACCCGCACAGCCGGGCGAAGCCCGGCGGCAAAGCCGCACAGCCGGGCGAAGCCCGGCGGCAAAGCCGCACAGCCGGGCGAAGCCCGGCGGCAAAGCCGGGATGAGCGAAAGCCGGACGGGTGAGACCAGGCGGGCGGAGCCAGGCGAGCGATGGCCCGCGCAATACCGGGTCGCAAAGCCAGGCGCGAACTGGGCGGGCAGAGCCGGGCGAGTGAAGCCAGTCAGCCGGAAGCGAGCGAACCGGCCGGGTGCGCACAGCCGGGCCAGCAGACCCGGGCGAACGGAACTGCGCCAGGCGAGCCGAGCCCAGCAGCCGGGCGAGCCGATGTGGGCAACCCAACCGGGCCAGGCGAGCCGGGTCGGGCGGGTGACCTCGGACGGACGATGCGGCCGTGTCCGGCGAAGAGCACGCGACCAGGCCCACCGACCGCGGGGTACCTCCCGCCGCGCCGGCGCGAGCCGGTCGGTCATCCGGCACGGGGTTCGCCGGGGCGGCGAGTACGAGGTGCTCAGCGGCGACCAGTCCAGGTCGCGCGTCCCGGCGGTGTGCCCACCCGCGTCACCAGGGTTCGTCGAACTCCCCCGCCTTGGCGCCCTCCACGAAGGCGTCCCACTCCGACTCGGTGAACACGAGGACCGTGTCGTTGGGCCCGGTGAACTTGGAGTTGCGCATGGCGATGTAGGTCTTGCCGTCCGTGTGCGGGACGAACGCGATCTCGACGTACTCGCCGTTCGGGTCGGCGTCCGGTTCGGCGGCACGCTGCCACTCGGCCTTGGTGAGGTCGAGCTTGCCCCGCACGTGTGCCTTGTCGTCGAAGATCGGGGCCGACTCGCGGGTGGTCGGTTCGTCACTCATGGCGACCAAAGTACCCGGTGGCCACCAGCGCGGTGGCCACCGGGAACCCATCAGGCCGTCTCGGTGATCGGGCGGTCGACCCAGCTCATCAGGCCGCGCAGCTTCTTGCCGACCTCCTCGATCGGGTGCTGCTCGCCCTGCTCCACCAGCTTCTGGAAGTTGGGGCGACCCGCCTCGTCCTCGCCCACCCACTCCTTCGCGAAGGTGCCGTCCTGGATCTCGCCCAGGATCTTGCGCATCTCCTCGCGGACCGAGTCCGTGATGACGCGGGGACCGCGGGTCACGTCGCCGTACTCGGCGGTGTCGGAGATCGAGTACCGCATGCGCGCGATGCCGCCCTCGTACATGAGGTCGACGATCAGCTTCAGCTCGTGCAGGCACTCGAAGTACGCCACCTCGGGCGCGTAGCCCGCGTTCACGAGCGTCTCGAAACCGGCCTGCACCAGCGCCGTGGTGCCACCGCACAGCACGACCTGCTCACCGAACAGGTCGGTCTCGGTCTCCTCCTTGAACGTCGTCTTGATGACGCCCGCGCGGGAGCCGCCGATGCCCTTCGCGTACGACAGGGCCAGTGCCTGAGCCGAACCCGACGCGTCCTGCTCGATCGCGATCAGGCACGGCACACCCTTGCCGTCCACGAACTGGCGGCGCACCAGGTGGCCGGGGCCCTTCGGCGCGACCATCGCGACGTCCACGTTGGACGGCGGGGTGATCAGGCCGTAGCGGATGTTGAAGCCGTGCCCGAAGAACAGCGCGTCGCCGTCCTTGAGGTTCGGGGCGATCTCCTCGGCGTAGATGGTGCGCTGCTTGGTGTCCGGCGCCAGGATCATGATCACGTCGGCCCACGCGGCGGCCTCGGCGACCGTCTGGACGGTCAGGCCCTCCTCCTCGGCCTTGGCCCGCGACTTGGACGACTCCGGCAGCCCGATCCGGACCTCGACCCCCGAGTCGCGCAGCGACAGCGCGTGCGCGTGGCCCTGGCTGCCGTAGCCGACGACGGCCACCCGCCGGTTCTGGATGATGGACAGGTCCGCGTCGTCGTCGTAGAAGATCTCGACAGCCATGCTGGTGTGTACTTCCTTCCTCAAAGAATCACAGAAAAACTAGCGGACGCCGGTGGCGGTGATGGAACGCGGACCGCGGCCGATCGCGACCATGCCGGACTGCACCATCTCCCGCACCCCGTAGGGCTCGAGCATCCGCAGCAGCGCTTCGAGCTTGTCCACGGTGCCGGTCGCCTCGACCGTCAGCGCCTCCGGGGACACGTCGACCACCTTGGCGCGGAACAACTGCACGGTCTCCAGCACCTGCGTGCGCACCGTGGCGTCCGCGCGGACCTTCACCAGCAGCAGCTCGCGCTGCACCGACACCTGGGGGTCGAGTTCGACGATCTTGATGACGTTCACGAGCTTGTTGAGCTGTTTGGTCACCTGTTCGAGTGGCAGCTCGTCCACCGCGACGACGATGGTCATCCGGGAGACGTCGGCGTGCTCGGTGGGTCCCACCGCGAGCGACTCGATGTTGAAGCCACGCCGGGAGAACAGGCCCGCGACGCGCGCGAGGACACCCGGCTTGTTCTCGACCAGAACCGAAAGAGTGTGTGTGCTCATGTCAGATCAGTCCTCGTCGAACAGCGGGCGGATGCCGCGCGCTGCCATGATCTCGTCGTTGCCGGTACCGGCGGCGACCATCGGCCACACCTGCGCGTCCTTGCCGACCACGAAGTCGATCACGACCGGGCGGTCGTTGATCTCCATGGCGCGGTGGATCACGGCGTCCACGTCCTCTTTGGACTCACAGCGTAGCCCGGCGCACCCGAGCGCCTCCGCCAGCAGGGTGAAGTCCGGGATGCGGTGCTTGTGCGTGCCCAGGTCGGTCTGCGAGTACCGCTCGGAGTAGAAGAGGTTCTGCCACTGCCGGACCATGCCCAGGTTGCCGTTGTTGATCACGGCGACCTTGATCGGCGCGCCCTCGATGGCGCACGTGGCCAGCTCCTGGTTGGTCATCTGGAAGCAGCCGTCACCGTCGATCGCCCACACGACCTTGTCGGGCCGGCCGAACTTGGCGCCCATGGCCGCCGGCACCGCGTAGCCCATCGTGCCGAGACCGCCGGAGTTCAGCCACGTGGCGGGGTTCTCGTACTTGATGAACTGCGCCGCCCACATCTGGTGCTGGCCGACGCCCGCGGTGTAGATGGCCTCCGGGCCGGCGATCTGGCCGATCCGCTCGATGACGTACTGCGGCGACAGCGACCCGTCCTCCGGCCACTCGTAGCCGAGCGGGAACGTGTCGCGCCAGGTGTCGAGCTGCTGCCACCACTTCGCCAGGTCGGCCTGCTTGCCGCCGTCGGCGATCTCCGTGCGCACCGCGGCGATCAGCTCCGCGATGATCTCCTTGCAGTCACCGACGATGGGGACGTCCGCGCGGCGGTTCTTGGAGATCTCCGCCGGGTCGATGTCGGCGTGGACGACCTGCGCGTCCGGCGCGAACGTCGACAGCTGGCCGGTGACGCGGTCGTCGAACCGCGCCCCCAGCGCGATCAGCAGGTCGGAACGCTGCATGGCGGCCACCGCGCCGACCGACCCGTGCATGCCGGGCATGCCCAGGTGCTGGCGGTGCGAGTCGGGGAAGGCGCCCTTGGCCATCAGCGTGGTGACCACGGGGATCCCGGTCAGCTCGGCCAGCTCCTTCAGCTCGGCCGACGCGTTCGCCTTCAGCACACCGCCACCGACGTAGAACACCGGCCGCTTGGCGTTGACGATCAGCTTCGCCGCCTCGCGGACCTGCTTGCCGTGCGGGCGGGTGGTCGGCTTGTAGCCGGGCAGGCGCATCTCGGGCGGCCACGAGAAGGACGTGTTCTCCTGCAGCACGTCCTTCGGGATGTCCACGAGCACCGGGCCGGGCCGCCCCGTGCTCGCGATGTGGAACGCCTCGGCGATGGTCCTGGGGATGTCGGCGGGGTCGGTCACGAGGAAGTTGTGCTTGGTGACCGGCAGCGTGATGCCGCAGATGTCCGCTTCCTGGAACGCGTCGGTGCCGATGAGGGCCCTGGTCTGCTGACCGGTGATCGCGACGACCGGCACGGAGTCCATGTTGGCGTCGGCGAGCGGCGTGACCAGGTTCGTCGCGCCCGGGCCGGAGGTGGCCATGCACACACCGACCTTGCCGGTGGCCTGCGCGTACCCGGTTGCGGCGTGGCCCGCGCCCTGCTCGTGGCGGACGAGGACGTGCCGGACCTTCGTCGAGTCCAGGAGCGGGTCGTACGCGGGCAGGATGGTCCCGCCCGGAATGCCGAACACCACCTCGACGCCTACCGCCTCGAGCGACCGGACGAGCGACTGGGCACCGGTCACGCGGACCGGCGTGCCGGTCGGTGGGGCTGGTTTGGGTCGGGGGCTCCCGGGACGGGGCCCTGGCGTCGCGGCGACCGGGGTCGTCCGCTGTGTCGCACTGGTCATCGGCTTCAGCCTCTTGTCGGGGTCTCTACCAGGCTCTCGAACTGGCCTCACACACGAAAAAACCCCCGTCGACCACGATGGGCCGTACGAGGGTCGCGCGTTCGACGCAGCTGACTTCCTCAGCGTCGAACGCGCTGGGGAAGTACGAGACCGGTCTGCTGGGGCACGCTTGCAGACGTTAGTGCGATCGGCGTAGGGCGTCAACTCTGCGGGATTGTGATCTCGGATGATGAGAGGTCAGCTGCTCGTCCGCCCTGCTCGCGGCCGTGGCACCATGTAGGACGTGACCGTTCCGCAGCTGCCGTCACGGCTCGTGTTCAAGATTCCGTCCACGGCCGTGCTGGGTGCGCTGCTGTTCGCCATCACCGCCACGCCGTTCGCGTGGGCCGCGCCCGGTCTGTACGCCATCTACGTGATCCCGGTCGTCGCGATCGCCTGGATCCTGCGGGTCCGCACCACCGCGGACGGCGACAAGCTCGTGGCGCGGACCCTGTTCGGCAGGCACGTGCTGCCGTGGTCGGACGTGCGTGCGCTGAAGGTGTCCGAACGGTCCTGGGTGCGTGCCGTCGACGAGGCCGGGAAGGAACTCCCGCTGCCCAACGTCCGCACGCGCCACCTCCCCGCCCTGTCGCTGATCAGCGGCGGACGGCTGGACGATCCCACCGAGGCCCCCGCTCCCGCCGAAACTCCCGAGGAGGAGTCCGAGGAGCCCCGGGAAGAAGCCAAAGCTGAATAGAAGTTGGAGGAGCCGTGCCTGAGCTCCGTTCCCGTGTCACCACCCACGGCCGCAACGCCGCCGGCGCCAGGGCGCTGTGGCGTGCCACCGGCATGACCGACAGCGACTTCGGCAAGCCGATCGTGGCCATCGCGAACTCCTACACGCAGTTCGTGCCCGGCCACGTGCACCTGCGTGACCTCGGCGACATCGTGGCCGGGGCGGTGCGCGCGGCGGGTGGCACCGCACGCGAGTTCCACACGATCGCCGTCGACGACGGCATCGCCATGGGGCACGGCGGGATGCTCTACTCGCTCCCCTCGCGCGAGATCATCGCGGACAGCGTCGAGTACATGGTCAACGCGCACGCCGCCGACGCGCTCGTGTGCATCTCGAACTGCGACAAGATCACGCCGGGCATGCTGAACGCGGCCATGCGGCTCAACATCCCCACCGTGTTCGTGTCCGGCGGGCCGATGGAGGCGGGCAAGGCGGTCGTCCTCGACGGTGTCGCGCACCCGTCGTCGGACCTGATCACGGCGATCGCGGCGTCGGCGAACGACAAGGTCGACGAGCTCGGCCTGTCGGCGATCGAGCAGTCGGCGTGCCCGACCTGCGGGTCGTGCTCGGGCATGTTCACCGCCAACTCCATGAACTGCCTGACCGAGGCCCTGGGCCTCGCGCTGCCGGGCAACGGCTCGACGCTCGCCACGCACGAGGCGCGCCGCGCCCTGTTCGAGCGGGCTGGCACGACGGTGATGGAGCTGGCCAAGCGCTACTACGGCGACGACGACCACTCCGTGCTGCCCCGCTCGATCGCGACGCGCGAGGCGTTCGAGAACGCGATGGCGCTCGACATGGCGATGGGCGGGTCCACCAACACGGTGCTGCACATCCTCGCGGCCGCCCGCGAGGGTGAGGTCGACTTCACGCTGGCCGACATCGACGCGATCTCGCGGCGGGTGCCGTGCCTGTCGAAGGTGTCGCCGAACTCGGATTACCACATGGAGGACGTGCACCGGGCCGGCGGCATCCCGGCCATCCTCGGCGAGCTGTGGCGCGGCGGGAAGCTGAACGAGGGCGTGCACTCGGTCCATTCGCCGTCGCTCGAGGCGTGGCTGTCGCAGTGGGACATCCGCGCGGCGGCACCGTCGGAGGAGGCCGTGGAGCTGTTCCACGCGGCCCCCGGGGGCGTGCGGACGACGAAGGCGTTCTCCACCGGCAACCGCTGGTCGTCGCTGGACACCGACGCGGCGGGCGGCTGCATCCGCGACGTCGAGCACGCGTACACCGCCGAGGGCGGCCTCGCGGTGCTGCGCGGCAACCTGGCCGAGGACGGCGCGATCATCAAGGCGGCCGGCATCGACGAGGAGCTGTTCCGCTTCGAGGGGCCCGCGCGGGTCGTCGAGAGCCAGGAGCAGGCCGTGTCGGTGATCCTGAACAAGGAGATCCAGCCGGGCGAGGTGCTGGTCGTGCGGTACGAGGGCCCCGCGGGCGGGCCGGGCATGCAGGAGATGCTGCACCCGACCGCGTTCCTCAAGGGCGCTGGGCTCGGCAAGAAGTGCGCCCTGATCACCGACGGCCGGTTCTCCGGCGGGTCGTCGGGTCTGTCGGTGGGCCACATCTCCCCGGAGGCGGCAGGCGGCGGCACCATCGGGCTCGTCGAGAACGGTGACCGGATCCTGATCGACGTGCACGAGCGGCGCCTCGAGCTGCTGGTCGACCCGCAGGTCCTGGCCGACCGCCGGGCGAAGATGGAGTCGAGCGAGCGGCCGTGGCAGCCGGTGGACCGGCAGCGTCCGGTGACGGCGGCGCTGCGGGCCTACGCGAAGCTGGCGACGGACGCCTCGCAGGGCGCCGTCCGCGACGTCAACCGCTGAGCAACGCGCGCAGCTCGGTCGGGGTGTGGCCCACGTGGGCACGCACCGTCCGGCAGAGGTGTGCCTGGTCGGCGAACCCGAGATCGGCGGCGAGCGCGGCCAGCCCGCGCTCGCCGCGCTCGAGCCGGTCCAGCACGCGGCCGACGCGCACCCGGTTGCGGTAGCGCGTCAGCGACACCCCCAGCTCGCGGGTGAACGCCCTGCTCAGCCGGTACGGCGACACGCCGAGCGCGGCCGCGAGCGACAGCAGCCCGGCGGCCGAGGCGTCGTCGGCGGCGATCGCGTCGCGTGCCCGGT
The DNA here is from genome assembly GCF_054661535.1 of Actinophytocola sp. KF-1. NCBI lineage: Bacteria > Bacillati > Actinomycetota > Actinomycetes > Pseudonocardiales > Pseudonocardiaceae > Actinophytocola > Actinophytocola sp. KF-1. Next base: position 29,345 of record NZ_BAAFVK010000010.1, read on the forward strand.
CGACCAGCAGCCGGTCGGCGGGTCGCGGCGGTGGCGTGTGCCCCAGGAGCGTGAGCAGGGCCTCGACCAGGCCGAAGTCAGGGTCGTCGGTGCCGGCGAGCAGGCGCCGGTGCGCGAGGTCGACCCGCGCGTCCACGTACAGCACGGGCCGTGCCGCGCCCGCGAGCCGCTCCCCGAGCTCCGCTGACAGGCTCACCGACGTGCACACGTCCCCGCCCGCCGGGTGCGCGAAGCTCTCCTGCTCCCCCGGCACGCCGAGGTACGCGACCGCCGGGTCCAGGTCGACCACCGCGCCCGCAACGCGGCGGCGGAACCGGCCCCGCCGCACCAGCACCAGGCGGTAGTCGTCCCGCAACTCTGCGACAGGACGTGCCCCTCGACGCGGACCCGGCGGTGGTCTGGGACGCGCTGCGTGACTTCGGGGCACTGCACGAACGGCTGGTCCGCGGCTTCGTGACGGCGTGCGAGTCCGACGGGCGGGAGCGCGTGCTGACCTTCTTCACCGGCATGGAGGTGCGCGAGCTGCTCGTCGGCGTCGACGACGAGCAGCGCAGGCTCACGTACGCGATCACCGAGGGCTTCACCCACTACCAGGGCACCGCGCAGGTGGTGGCCGACGGCGCGGGCGCCCGGCTGGTGTGGCACGTGGACCTGCTGCCGGACGAGCGCGCCGCCGACGTCGCCGCCCTGATGGCGCACGGCGCCGCGGCCATGCGGCGGACGTTGGACCGGGGCACCACCGGCGTGCTCCCCTGACCGCTACAGGCCCAGCTCGGGGTCGGTGGCCAGCGCGGTGAGCTGCTCGATGGTCAGCGGGACGGCCGGGGCGTACCGGGCCGCGGTCTGTCCGGTGGGGTCGTAGTTGTAGCCGGTGGCGCGGACCACGGCGCCGTCGTCGCGGTAGTGGATGGCCGACGCGATCCTGCTCTCGCCCTGGCTGTCGTCGGTGATCAGCAACCAGCTCCCGTCCGGTAGTTCCTCCACCTCGCAGGCGCGGCGTTCGCCGCACTGCTCCTCGGGGGAGGGGGCCGCGCCGGGTGCGATCGCCTGGACGTCGACCGCGTACGGGACGCCGTGCAGGGTGAACCGGGTGAACGCGTTGAGGTAGGTCTGCCCGTCCGACACCGACCCCGCCGCCTCACCGCCGAACGGCTGCACCTCGACCGCGGTCGCCTCGGGCACCACCGCGGCGAACCTCGTGGTCAGGTGCGCCCGCATCGCCTTGCCGCGCCCGCTGAGCTGCTCGGCCGTGTACTGCGCGGGCTCGACGCCGGGGGGCGGCCACTCGATGTCCCGCGGCTGGGCCGTGGTGGTCGTGGTGGTCGTCGCCGGTGCGCTGCCGACCGTCACCCCGTCGTTCCCCCGTGGGATGCCGAGGGCGAACGGCACCGCGACCGCGGCGACCGCGACGACGGTGGTCGCCACCCCCACCGACACGAGGGCACGCCTGCGCTTGGTCTGGCGCCGTGCGGTCGCCACCAGCTCGTCGGGGTCGAACACCAGCGGTGGTTCGCCGGCCACCGCGTCGCGCAACCCGTCGCGCACGTCCTCTTCGCTCACGACAACACCCCCTCCGCGACCGGCAGCCGCACGACCGTGCCACGCAGGGTCTCCAGCCCGCGTGCCGTCTGACTCTTGACGGTGCCGTGCGAACACCCCATGACCGCGGCCGTCTCGGCGACCGAGAGGTCGTCGAAGTACCGCAGCACGACCGCCGCCCGTTGCCGGGGCGGCAGCCGCAACAGCGCCTGGTGGACCACGTCCCGCACCCACGACCGGTGCGCGCTCGCCGCCGGGTCGGCCGACGGGTCCGGCGACTCCGGCACGTCGGCCGCGCTGTGCTCGGAGCGGCGCCACGGCCTGCGCTTCTCGTCCAGCCAGGTCCGCAACAGCACGGTGCGGCCGTAGTTGGCCAGGCTGTCGTGCTTCTGCACGCGGGCCCACGAGCGGTAGACCTTGATCAGCGTCGCCTGCATCAGGTCCTCCGCCAGGTGCCAGTCACCGCAGAACAGGAACGCCGACCTGCGCAACGAGGCGGCGTGCAGCACGGCGAAGTCCCGGAAACTCTCCTGGTCCGCATGTCGCATGTGGCTCCCTTCCACCTGTTCCCCACGACGGGGAGCCCGGGGAGGTTGCATGAGCGCTCGGAAGGTGCGGTCGGCCATTCCTGGGCTGCTGGTGGTTGGCCCCGCCTTGGGTTCCCCCGGGGGTCTTCGCCGTCCTGGGTGACGTCCTCGCCGGACGGGCGTCCTCGCCGGAGGGCGTCCTGCCGGACGGGCCTCCTCGCCGGAGGGGCTGGTCTCCGGGATGGCGGGGGTCTTGCACGGGGTTGGGTTGGCAAGGACTGCTGTTGAGTGGTGGTGCCTGCCATCCCGTCGACCTCCCGGAGGGCTATCACACCGCGTCAAGGGGGCCCGGCGGCTTGGGCACGGGGTTGCGTTGGGCTTCGGGCCCCCTTGACCCGGTGTGATCGGGCTTCGCCAGGTCGACGGGATGGCAGGCACCCTTCAGTGGGTGGTGGGGCTTGGTCCCGCTTCGCGGGGTCCGGGCGCTGCGCGCCCGGCATGCGGGCGGTACTGCGTCGGGGCGGTTCTTCCGTGGTGACGGGCGTCACCGGCCGAACGGACCTGGCACTTCCGGCGGCCGGGTGCAACCTTCAGCGGGGCCGTCTCACGATGCGGATGGCGGTGGACCACCCCGTGGACGCGTGGCACGCTGAAGTCATGTCCGCTGTTACCGAACTGCTCCTCGTGGCCCGGCGCCACGTGGACTTCGTTCGGGTTTCCAGCGCGATGTGCCGGCGGTAGCCCGCCGCCGCCGTCATCTATTTCTCGTACGCCGGCGCTCGGGTGCGCCGGCGACCTCCCGACGTCGTCCGCGCACACGGGTGCCCAGACCTCGGAGGTCGGACGGGTGTCGTCAACTCCCACCACGAAACGCCAGAAGCGCGGTGAGGGGCAGTGGGCGCTCGGTTACCACGAGCCGCTCAACCCCAACGAGCGCAGCAAGAAGGACGACAACCCGCTCAACGTCCGCGCCCGCATCGAGAACATCTACGCCCACACGGGTTTCGCCGGGATCGACCCGGCCGACCTGCGCGGGCGGTTCCGCTGGTACGGCCTCTACACCCAGCGCAAGCCCGGCATCGACGGCGGCCGCACGGCCACGCTGGAACCGGAGGAGCTGGACGACGAGTTCTTCATGCTGCGGGTCCGCATCGACGGCGGCGCCGTCACCACCGATCAGCTCCGCGTGATCGGTGAGGTGTCGCGCGACTACGCGCGGGACACCGCGGACATCACCGACCGGCAGAACGTCCAGTACCACTGGATCCGCGTCGAGGACATGCCGGTGATCTGGCGGAAACTCGAGGACGCGGGCCTCACCACCATGGAGGCGTGCGGCGACAGCCCGCGCGTCATCCTCGGCTCCCCCGTTGCCGGCATCGCCGAGGACGAGGTGGTCGACGGCACGCCCGCGATCGACGAGATCAAGCGCCGCTACGTCGGCGACAAGGCGTTCTCCAACCTGCCGCGCAAGTTCAAGACCGCGATCTCCGGGCTGCCGGACGTGGCGCACGAGGTCCACGACGTCGCGTTCGTCGGGGTCGAGCACCCCGAGCACGGGCCCGGCTTCGACGTGTGGGTCGGCGGCGGCCTGTCCACGAACCCGATGATCGGCCAGCGGCTCGGGGCGTGGGTGCCGCTGGCCGACGTGCCGGACGTGTGGGCGGGTGTGATCGGCATCTTCCGCGACTACGGCTACCGGCGCCTGCGCCACCGCGCACGCATCAAGTTCCTCGTCAAGGACTGGGGCGCCGCGAAGTTCCGCGAGGTCCTGGAGACCGAGTACCTGAAGCGGCCGCTGGCCGACGGGCCCGCCCCGGTCGTGCCGGAGGTGCCGCGCGACCACATCGGTGTGCACAAGCAGAAGGACGGCAACTTCTACGTCGGCGCCGCGCCCATCGCGGGCCGCGTCTCCGGCAGCACGCTCATCGCGGTGGCCGACGCCGCGGAGAAGGCGGGTTCGCGCCGCGTGCGGTTCACACCGCTGCAGAAGCTCATCGTCCTCGACGTCGTCCAGTCCGAAGTGGACCGGCTGAAGACCGCGCTGGCGGGGCTCGGCCTGCAGACCGACCCGTCGCCGTGGCGGCGCGGGGTGATGGCCTGCACCGGCATCGAGTTCTGCAAGCTCGCGATCGTCGAGACCAAGGCCCGCGCCGCGAACCTCGTCGGCCAGCTCGAGGACCGGCTCAAGGACATCACCGGCGACGTGACCACGCCGATCAGCGTGCACATCAACGGCTGCCCCAACTCCTGCGCCCGCATCCAGACCGCGGACATCGGGCTGAAGGGCCAGATCGTCACCGACGACGACGGCAACCAGGTCGAGGGCTTCCAGGTGCACCTCGGCGGCGGGCTCGGTCTCGACGCCGGGTTCGGCCGCAAGCTGCGTGGCCACAAGGTGACCGCGGAGGAGCTGCCGGACTACGTGGAGCGCGTGGTGCGCAACTACGTTGCCGACCGCAAGCCGGACGAGCGTTTCCCGCAGTGGGTGGCGCGGGCCGACGAGGCGGACCTGAAATGACCGAGCGGGCAACGCCTTTCTACTGCCCCTACTGCGGCGACGAGGACCTTCGCCCGCAGGAGGAACCCCACGCGGCGTGGCTGTGCGGCGGCTGCCGTCGCGTGTTCACCGTCAAGTTCGTGGGACTGAACCTTGCGAAAGAAGAGGTGACCCGGTGACGACCGCGACCGACTTCCGGCGCATAGCGGAGCAAGCGGAGAAGGACCTGGCCGACGCCACCGCGGCGGAAGCCCTGGCGTGGACCGCGGAGACGTTCGGCGACCGGTTCATCGTGGCGTCGAACATGCAGGACGCGGTGCTGATCGACCTGGCGGTCAAGGCGAAGCCGGACATCGATGTGCTGTTCCTGCAGACCGGCTACCACTTCGCGGAGACCATCGGCACCCGCGACGCCGTCGAGGTGACCTACCCGTCGGTGCGGATCGTGAACGCCGAGGCCGAGCAGTCGGTCGCCGACCAGGAGGCCGAGTTCGGGCTGCTGAACAAGACGAACCCGACGCAGTGCTGCTTCCTGCGCAAGGTGGTGCCGCTGCGCAAGACCCTCGCCCGCTACGACGCCTGGGTGACCGGTGTGCGCCGCGTCGACGCGCCGACCCGCGCGAACACGCCGATCGTGCAGTGGGACGACCGCAACGGCCTGGTGAAGATCAACCCGATCGCGCCGTGGACCGACGAGGAGTTCCGCGACTACATCGAGCAGAACGGCATCCTCGAGAACCCGCTGGTCTCCGAGGGGTACCTGTCCATCGGCTGCGCGCCGTGCACCGCGAAACCGCTGCCGGGCCAGGACGCCCGCAGCGGTCGCTGGGCCGGGCTCGCCAAGACGGAATGCGGGTTGCACGGATGACCGCCACCGTACAGACCCTGGACGCGTTGGGGCGCCTCGAGTCCGAGGCCGTCCACATCATGCGCGAGGTCGCGGGCGAGTTCGACCGGCCGGTGATCCTGTTCTCCGGCGGCAAGGACTCCACGCTGCTGCTGCACCTCGCGGTCAAGGCGTTCTGGCCGGCGCCGGTGCCGTTCCCGCTGCTGCACGTGGACACCGGGCACAACTTCGACGAGGTCATCGACTTCCGCGACCGCGTGGTCGAGCGCTACGGGCTGCGCCTCGTCGTCGCCAAGGTGCAGGACTGGATCGACGACGGCCGCCTCACCGAACGCCCCGACGGCACCCGCAACCCGCTGCAGACCGTGCCGCTGCTGGACACCATCACGGAGAACAAGTTCGACGCGGTGTTCGGCGGCGGGCGCCGCGACGAGGAGCGGGCACGGGCGAAGGAGCGGATCTTCAGCCTCCGCAACGCGTTCGGTCAGTGGGAGCCGCGCAGGCAGCGCCCGGAACTGTGGAACCTCTACAACGGCCGGCACCGCCCGGGTGAGCACGTGCGCGTGTTCCCGCTGTCGAACTGGACCGAGCTGGACGTGTGGCGCTACATCCAGCGGGAGAACATCGAGCTGCCGTCGATCTACTACGCGCACGAGCGCGACGTCTACCTGCGCGACGGCATGTGGCTCGCCGAGGGCCCGTGGGGCGGCCCGCGCGACGGCGAGACCAAGGTTCGCAAGACCGTCCGGTACCGCACGGTCGGCGACGGCTCGTGCACCGGCGCGGTCGAGTCCACCGCAACCACGCTCGACGAGGTGATCGCCGAGGTCGCCGCGTCCCGGCTCACCGAGCGTGGCGCGACCCGCGCGGACGACCGGCTGTCCGAGGCCGCCATGGAAGACCGCAAGCGGGAAGGCTACTTCTGATGAGCGATCTCCTGAGGCTCGCCACCGCGGGGAGCGTCGACGACGGCAAGAGCACGCTCGTCGGCCGTCTCTTGTACGACACGAAGTCCGTGCTGGCCGACCAGCTCGACGCCGTGCACCGCGCGAGCGTCGACAAGGGACTGTCCACTCCGGACCTGTCACTGCTCGTCGACGGGCTGCGGTCGGAACGCGAGCAGGGCATCACGATCGACGTGGCGTACCGCTACTTCGCCACCGACAAGCGGACGTTCGTGCTCGCCGACACGCCCGGCCACGTGCAGTACACCCGCAACACGGTCACCGGCGCGTCCACCGCCGAGCTGGCGATCCTGCTGGTCGACGCGCGCAAGGGCGTGGTCGAGCAGACCCGCCGCCACGCCGCCGTGCTCGCCCTGCTCGGTGTCCCCCGGCTCGTGCTGGCGGTCAACAAGATCGACCTCGTGGACTATGACGAGGGCACGTTCGAGGTGATCGCCAAGGAGTTCACGGCACACGCGACGTCGCTCGGCTACCCCGTCGGCGCCGTCCTCGCCATCCCCGTCTCCGCGCTGCGCGGCGACAACGTGGTCGAGAAGTCGCCGCACACGCCCTGGTACACCGGCCCGACGCTGCTGGACCACCTGGAAACCGTGCCGGTGGAGCCGGACCCGCACGAGGCGCCGTTCCGCTTCCCCGTGCAGTACGTGATCCGGCCGCGCACGGCGGACCACCCCGACTACCGCGGCTACGCGGGCCAGGTCGCGGCGGGCACGGTGCGGCCCGGTGACGAGGTCGTCGTGCTGCCCGCCGGCCTGCGCACCACCGTCGAGCGCATCGACACCCCCGACGGTGAGCTGCCGGAGGCGGTGGCCGGCCGGTCGGTGACGTTGCTGCTGGCCGACGACGTGGACATCGCCCGCGGGGACGTGATCGCGGCGGCGGCCGAGGCGCCCGAGCTGACCGACGACCTGTCGGCGACGCTCGCGTGGCTCGCCGACAAGCCGTTGCGGCACAACCAGAAGGTCCTTGTCAAGTCCGGCGCCAAGACCGTCCAGGCAGTGGTCACGGAGTTGCGCACGCGCCTCGACGAGCAGAAGCTCTCCACCCACGAGGACCCCGAAACCCTGACCCTCAACGAGATCGGCCAGGTGTCGCTGCGCACGGCGGAGCCACTCCCGGTCGACCACTACGCGAGCCGCGGCCGGACCGGCGCCTTCCTGGTGATCGACCCGGCCGACGGCACGACGCTCGCCGCGGGGCTGGTCGGGGCTCCTCTTCCGTTGCTGGACAAGGCTTAGGAAGGATCCCCCGTGCGCACTCGTCGTCTCGTCGCCACGATCGCCGCGTTGTCCCTGCTGGCCACGGCGTGCTCACGCGCCGACCGGGGCGACGATGGCGGGGACGCCGCAGCACAGGACAAGGGCCCCGCCGCCGAGCTGCGGCTGGGCTACTTCCCGAACGTCACCCACGCGCCCGCGCTGATCGGCCTGGAGAAGGGCCTGTTCGAGAAGGAGCTGGGCGACACGAAGCTGACCCGCCAGGAGTTCAACGCGGGCCCGAACGAGGTGTCCGCGCTGCTCGGCGGCTCCCTCGACATCGGGTTCATCGGCTCCGGCCCGGCCATCAACGCGTACGCGAAGTCCAAGGGCGAGGCCGTGCGGCTGATCTCCGGCGTCACCTCCGGCGGCGCGCAGCTGGTGGTGAGCCCGGACATCAAGAAGCCCGAGGACCTCGCGGGCAAGACCGTCGTGACGCCGCAGCTCGGCAACACGCAGGACGTGGCGCTGAAGAAGTGGCTGTCGGACAAGGGCCTGACCGGCAAGGTCGAGGTCACGAACATGGAGAACGCGCAGACGCTCGACGCGTTCCGGGGCGGCGACGTGCAGGCGGCGTGGCTGCCCGAGCCGTGGTCGTCGCGGCTCGTGCTCGACGCGGGTGCGACCGTGCTGGTCGACGAGAAGGAGCTGTGGCCGGACGGGCAGTTCCCGACCACCGTGGTGATCGTGCGGACCCAGTTCCTGAACGAGCACCCGGAGACCGTGCGCGCGTTCCTGCGCGGTCTGGTCGCGTCGATCGACTACGCGAACGAGAACAAGGCCGACGCGCAGACCGCCGTGAACACGCAGCTGGAGGCGCTGACCGGCAAGGCGCTCAAGCCCGAGGTGATCGAGCGGGCCTGGTCGAACAGCACGCTCACGTTCGACCCGGTCGCCGGTGAGTTCAAGCAGCTCGCGCAGGACCAGGTGACGGCGGGCATCGCGGAGCAGGCACCCGAGGTGGCCGGTTTCGCGGACCTGACCGAACTGAACGCCGTGCTCAAGGAAGCAGGCAAGCCCGCGGTCGACGCGGGTGGCCTGGACAAGAAGTAGGGGAGACGCGCCACCATGACCGCGACGCTCGAAGTGGGTGTTGAGACCGGCCACGCCGTGCGGCTTTCCGGCGTAGGCAAGACGTTCGGCGCGGGCAGGCGTGCCGTCACCGCGCTCGACGGGGTGGACCTCGAGGTCGCGCCCGGGGAGTTCGTGTGCCTGCTCGGCGCGTCCGGGTGCGGCAAGACGACCGTGCTGAACCTGGTGGCGGGTCTCGACGCGCCCACGGCAGGCGAGATCGAGCTGAACACGTCCCGGCCCGCGGTCATGTTCCAGGAGGCCGCGTTGATGCCGTGGCTCACCGCGTCCCGCAACGTGGAGCTGCCGCTGCGGCTCAACGGGGTCGGCCGGGCGGAGCGGCGCGCGCGGGCCGGTGAGCTGCTGGAGCTGGTGCGGTTGACCGGGGTCGGCGACAAGCGGCCGCACGAGCTGTCCGGCGGCATGCGGCAGCGCGTGGCGCTCGCCCGCGCGCTGGCGTCCGCTGTGGACGGTGGCGCGAACTCCCTGCTGCTGATGGACGAGCCGTTCTCCGCGCTCGACGCGATCACCCGGGACGTGCTGCAGTCGGAGCTGCTGCGGATCTGGCGGGCCACGCGGACCGCGGTCCTGTTCGTCACGCACGACGTGCGCGAGGCCGTGCGCCTCGGTCAGCGCGTGGTGCTGCTGTCGTCGCGGCCCGGCCGGGTCGTGCAGGAGTGGACCGTCGACGATCTCGACCCGGCCGCGCAGGCGACCGTCGTGGACGAGATCAACACCCGCCTCCACGAGGTGATCAGCAGTCATGCCTGAGAGCACCGTCGAGGACGACACCGCCTCCGTCGGAGCCGGACTCGACGCGCTCGACACGCCCTCGGCCGCGGACACCCGCAGCCGGGGGCGCAGGGTCCTCCGCCAGGTGCTGCCGCCGGTGGTCACGCTGGTCGTGATCGTCGGGATCTGGCAGGCGCTGTGGGCGGCCGCGTTCTGGCCGGAGTACCAACTGCCCGCGCCGGCGGACGTGTGGGCCCAGATCTGGGACCGCGTGACGTCCGGCGAGATCGTCGGCTTCCTGTGGGTGTCGGTGCACCGGGCCGTGATCGGCTTCCTCGTCGCGGTGGTCGTCGCGATCCCGCTCGGGTTGCTGATCGCGAACTTCTCACTGGTGCGCCGCGGGATCGGGCCGATCGTGTCCGGTCTGCAGAGCCTGCCGTCGGTGGCGTGGGTGCCCGCCGCGGTGCTGTGGTTCGGCCTGACCGACGCGTCGATCTACTTCGTCGTGCTGCTGGGCGCGGTGCCGTCGATCGCGAACGGGCTCGTGTCCGGCATGGACCAGATCCCGCCGATCCTCCCCCGCGTCGGCAAGGTCCTCGGCGCGGGCAGGCTGGCGTCGGCGCGGCACATCCTCCTGCCCGCGGCACTGCCGGGGTTCCTGGGCGGGCTGAAGCAGGGCTGGGCGTTCTCGTGGCGGTCGCTGATGGCGGCCGAGCTGATCGCGACGTCCCCGCAGCTCGGCGTCGGGCTCGGGCAGTTCCTGCACAACGGGATGTCGCTGTCGGACATGTCGATGGTGATGGCGGCGATCATCCTGATCCTCTTCGTGGGCATCGGCATCGAGCTGCTGGTGTTCCGCCCACTCGAGCGGGCCGTGCTGCGTGCCCGCGGACTGAACGGATCGTTGTAGATGGCACCCCCTCTCGTCGCCGTGGCGCACGGCAGCCGCGACCCGCGGTCCGCCGCCACGATCGCCGCGCTGCTGGACGTCCTGCGGGCGCGGGAGCCCGGGCTGGACGTGCGTGCCGCGTTCCTGGACCTGTCCGCGCCGCGGCTGCCGGACGTGCTGTCCACGCTCGCCGGTGAGGGGCACCGGGAAGCGGTGATCGTGCCGCTGTTGCTGGGGTCGGCGTTCCACGCGCGGGTCGACCTGCCCGCGCTGGTCGCGGAGGCGCACGCCCGGCACCCCCGGCTGTCCGTGTCGGTGTCGGCCGTGCTCGGGCCGGACGACCGGCTCTCCGCTGTGGCACTGCGACGGCTCGTGGCCGCCGGTGCCCGGTTGGACGATCCCGGGCTGGGGATCGTGCTGGCGGGGGCCGGTTCGTCGCACGCACCCGCGAACGAGGCGGTCGCGGCCGTGGCGGCGTCGTGGGCCCGGCGGTTCCCCGTGGCCGGGGTGCGGGCGGCGTTCGCGTCGGCCGCTGACCCGGACGTGCCGGCCGCGGTGGCGTCGCTGCGCGTGGCGGGTGCGCGGCGGATCGCGGTCGCGTCGTGGTTCCTCGCGCCGGGCAGGCTGCCGGACCGGGTCACCACCCTCGCGGGGGACGCCGTGGTCGCCGCGCCGATGGGGGACGCACCCGAGCTGGCGGCGCTGATCGTGGACCGGTACCTGGCCACCGCGGCGGTCGCGGCCGCCTGACCAGCGGTTGCTCCGCTCAGTCGCGCCCGTTCGACCATTGGGCGGCGCTCGTTTCGCAGTCAACCGTGCACTTTCGGTAACCGTGAAGGGTTGACGTGATCGCTACTCGGCAGTAGACAAGGAAGAGCCTGGGCATCACCGGTACCGGAAACACTTACCCTGCAACGGTTCCAAGGTGAGGACAATGAGGTTCACCCTGCTCAAGACCGGCATGGCGGCCGTGGCCGCCGTGGCCGCCTCCGCGGTGCTCCCGCCGACCGCGTCCGCCGCGGCGGACATCGTCTACGACTGCCAGGCCGACACCCCGCTCGGCGCCGAGAACATGACACTGAACCAGACGGTCGACGCCACGGCGCCGGCGTCGGTCGCCCCGGGCGGCGCACTGGACATCGTGGTCGACCCGGCCCCGAACCAGGTCCCGTCCGAAGCGGCGGGCTACCGGGTCAAGAACGTCCACACGTTCACCCTGAAGGTCCCGGTCCCGGCGAACGCGACGCTCACCGGCGTGGACCTGACCGGCGGCTCCGGCCTCGGCGGCACCCCGACCTGGACCGAGTCGAACGGCGTGGTCACGGTGTCCTTCGCGGGCCCGATCGCGGGCGGCAGCACGTTCGAGCTGCCGACGATCACGGCGCACCTGACGGCGGGGGCTTCAGGTGCCATCGAGTCCACCCTGTACGGCACGAGCCACGACGACCCGGGCCTGACGTTCACGGCGGTGGTGTCGACCTTCCTGGGCGACATCTCGGCCCCGACGTCGTGTTTCCCGAACCCCAACCCGGTACTCACGTCGACGGCCATCGGCTGACCGGGCGCGGATGAGAGGACGGTCCCCCTGCAACGGCGCAGGGGGACCGTCCCGCTTTATCATCACGCCCATGACCTGGGGAAGATGGCCGGCAGCGGTGGCGGGTGCCCTGATCCTCGGCGCCGTGGCCGCGGCCGACACCGTCCCGTACACCACCGACGTCCGCCCGATGATCGCCAGGGCCGAACAGTGGTACCGGGCAAGCCCGGTGTACGACCAGGACGCGTGCTTCCGCGCGGGCGACGGCTATGCGCGCACCGACTGGCGCGGCGTACTCGGCGGCTGCCACGAGCCGTACTACCGGACCGACTGCTCGGGGTTCGTGTCCATGGTCTGGGGCCTGCCCGTCAGCTACGCCACCCCGCGCGAAGGCCTGGAACACGACCTCACCGACGTCGCCCGCGTGATCACGAAGGAAGAACTCCGCACCGGCGACGCCCTGCTCGCGTGGGGCAAGCACGTCCGCCTGTTCGACCACTGGACCGACGCCGCGCACACCACGTACGTCGCCTACGACTTCGGCGCCACCCCGGTCAAACACCAGGAGTACACGTGGCAAGCCCCGGGCGAGTACGACTACGTCCCGATCAGGTACACACCGGACCGCTAAATCGCGTTGTCCTTTATTTGTCAACTATTTTCGCGGATTCGTCGCCTATGCTCGGACAGCACCAACGTTCGGGTCGAAGGGGCGACGGCACGAGGTGTCCGACTACGAATTCGATGTCTTCATCAGTTATCGCCGTGAAGGCAATCCCTACAAATGGGTGCGCAACCACTTCCACCCGCGCCTGAAAGATCATCTCGCTGATCACCTCCGCCACGATCCGAAGGTGTTCATCGACGAGGGCATGGAGGTCGGCAGCGTCTGGCCCGACCAGCTCGAAGAGGCCCTGCAGCACACGAGGATTCTCGTGCCGGTGTTCTCGCCGCAGTACTTCCGGTCGCGGTGGTGTCTCGCGGAATGGCACAGCATGGCGGCGCGCGAGAAGCTGCTCGGCCACTCCGGGTTGATCTACCCGGTGTTGTTCTCCGACTCCGACAACTTCCCCAGCTTCGCCCGGGAAAGATCGTGGCGGGACCTGAAGAAGTGGAACCACCCCGACCCGGTGTTCCAGCAGACCATCCGGTGGATCGATTTCCTGCAGGAGATCGAGAACGTCGCCATGGAACTGTCCAAGAGGATCGACAACGTACCGCCGTGGGCGCCGGACTGGCCGATCCAACGGCCGGACCCGCCCATGCCGGGCATGACGCCGCTGCCGAGGTTCTGACATGGCGGGCACGGTCGTCACCTTCTACTCGTTCAAGGGCGGGGTCGGGCGCAGCTTCGCGCTGAGCAACATCGCGATCCTGCTGGCACGGTGGGGTTACCGCGTCCTCACCATCGACTGGGACCTGGAGGCGCCGGGCCTGCCCGCGTACTTCCGGCCGCTGCTGGCGGCCCCGCCCACCACCGGGATCATCGACCTCGTCGACGACTTCGCGGCGAGCGCGCAGAAGCCGTCGAGCGCGTACATCACGGAACTGGACCTCGACGAGCCGGGCGCGGTGCACCTGCTCGCGGCGGGCGGCCAGGAGGACGAAGAGTACGCGCGGCGCGTGCAGAGCATCGACTGGGCCGCCCTGTACGGCCAGGGCTTCGCCGACGCGCTCGAGCTGTGCCGTGCGGAGTGGACCGAGGAGTACGACTTCGTCCTGATCGACAGCCGCACCGGGTTCGCCGACATCGCGAGCATCTGCACCGCACACCTGCCGGACCACCTGGTGGTGCTGTTCACGGCGAACGACCAGAGCGTGCACGGCGCGGTCGACGTGGTGCGCCGCGCGGACCGGGCCCGCGACCGGATGCCGTACGACCGCCCGCAGCTCACCGCGTTGCCGGTGCTGTCGCGGTTCGACGACCGCGTCGAGTACGAGCGGGCGGACTCCTGGTACCGCAAGTGCACCGACCTGACGACGCCGTTGTTCCAGAACTGGCTGGTGCGGAACGTGCGGCCGTCGCTGATGCTGCGCCACCTGACGCTGCCGTACGTGTCCTACTGGAGCTTCGGCGAGCAGCTCCCGGTGCTCGCCGAGCGGGTGCCGTCGGCGAGCCAGATCGCGTACGCGCTGGAGACGATCGCCGCGGTGGTGGCGCACAAGCTGGACCGCAGCGACCTGTTGGCGGACAACAGGGACGCGTTCGTGGCGGCGGCGCGCGGGCAGACCCGCGACTTCGACGTCGACATCCTGGTGAGCACCCCGCGCTCGACCCTGACGACCGCGACCGCGCTGGTCAGGGAGCTGCGCGCACTCGGCGTCCGCGCCGAGAGCTCGCTGTCCGGCGACATCGACTTCCTCACCGACCCGCGGGACTCCGCCCGCCACCTGTGCCTGGTCATCGACGGGCACGTGAGCCGCTGGCAGACCGCGGAAGCCGAGTGGTTCCTGCGCAGGACCCTCGCCGCCGACGCCGACCGCCGCCTGTTCCCCGTGCTGACGTCCACGACGGATCCCCGGGCACTGCCCGGTTTCCTCCGCAACCTGCGGCACCTGGAACTCACCCCGGTCGTGGCGCGGAGCCTCCACGCGGAACTGTCCGGTGAGGAGCCGGTCCCCGCCCCCAGGGCCGACCCGGCCCGGGTGTACGTGGACGCGACCATGACCGTCGAACGAGCCAGGACGGTGCTGCTCCCCTACACCGGCTGGCACGCGGTGGAACGCGCCGTGCGCGCCATGGAGAAAGCGGCCCGCGACGGCGACGTGGCACGGATGCGGGTCCTGGTGGCGGAACTGGAAGCCGCCACCGCACCCACCGCACAGGACAACGGTCGCGTCGCGATCCCCGGGAACGTGGCGGAACTGGCCACAGCCTTGCTCAGCAGACTCGGTTGGCGCATAAGGGAAATGAGTAATCGATGAACGATCGGCTCACCAGTCAGGACATCTCGGCACTGCTCACGCTGATGGCGGTGGCGCGCGAGATCGACAACACGGAGCTGGAGGAGGTCACCGGTATCCGCATCACCGGCGACGTCCGCAGGCGCCTCAACGGTCTCGGTCTCGTCACCAGCACCCGCCAGGGCAACAAGCCGTACGTCCACGACCTCACCGACAAGGGCTGGGTCCGCTGCCGGTCCGAGTTCACCGCACCGCGTCCCGCGCGGCCCGGCTACTACGGCTACGCGTTCTTCGCCCTCCTCAACGGCCTCGACCGGTTCCTGCACCGGGAGAACCGCCAGCTGGCGGACGTCTTCCAGGCCGAGGTCGACGCCGGTCCCGATCTGGAGACGCAGATCCGGACCGCCTACCGCAAGCTCGCACCCAAGCCCGGCGACTGGGTCCGCCTCGCCAAACTGCGCCCGCTGCTGAACGGCGCCTCGCGCGAGGACGTCGACGGCGTGCTGAAGACCCTCGGCCGCAACCAGGTGGTGACGCTCGCCCCCAACCCCAACGGCAAGGACGTGACGGCCGACGACCGGGCGGCCGCGGTGCGGATCGGCGGCGACGAGAACCACATGATCGCGATCGAGGAATCATGACGCAGGACCCGAGGGAGGCACTGGCCGCGATCCGGTTCAACTGGGCGGACACCCCGGACGACGTCTGGAGCACCTCCCCGTACCACGTCGAAGGCATCCACGAGGACGCCGAACGCGCCGTCCGCGCGGGCATCAAGGACGCGGTGGACAGCAACGGCCCGAGCCCCATCGGGCTGGTCCTGCAGGGGCAGAAGGGCGTCGGCAAGACCCACCTCCTCGGCTGGGTCCGCCGCGAGGTGCAGAGCCAGGGCGGCTACTTCTTCCTGGTGTCGCTGAGCGAGGGCACGATGTTCTGGTCCGACGTCGTGCAGCACGTCCTGTCCGGTCTGATGAAGCCGGACGACGACGGGGAACCCCAGCTGACGCGCTTCCTGCGGCGGCTCTGCGCACTGACCGGCACCCCGGACCCGGTGGCGAAGGCCATCGTCGGTGACGCGAGCGTCTCCGTCGGCGACCTCGACACCTTCGTGACCGACCTGTTCCGCTTCGACCGCGCGATCGGCAAGAGGTGCGCGGACACCGCACGGGCGCTGGTGCTCTTCGCCGCACCGGACATGAAGAAGTCCGAAACGGGCGAGGACTACTTCGACGGCTTCGACGAGCCGGAGCGGGAAGCGCGGGACAAGTGGGGCATCCGTCCCACACTCAAGCCCGTGCACGAGATCGCACAGGAGATCTTCCAGCTGCTGGCACTCACCGGGCCGAGCGTGATCGCCGTCGACCAACTCGACACCCTCGTCGCGAGGTCGACCGAAACGCCGCTGCACGCCGAGGACGACGCACAGGTGGCGGTGGAGCTGTCGAAGATCGCGGACGGTCTCATGCAGTTGCGAGAACGGACCCGGCGCACGCTCTCACTCGTCGCCTGCCTGCCGTACTCCTGGCACCTGCTCGAGGACAAGGCTGTCGACTCGGTGGCCGACCGGTTCCGCAAACTCAAGCCGCTCGACCGGATCGTCGACCCGGAACACGGCCGCGAGTTCGTCCGGAAGTGGCTGGGTGTGCCGTACTCGAAGGTCGGGTTCACACCCCCGCATCCGACGTGGCCGGTGTCGCCTGCCGCGTTCGAACCGGCCGTGTGGGACACCTACCGGGCGCGGGAGCTGCTCAAGCGCATCGACGCGCACGTGGAGACATGCCTGCGTGTCGGCCTCCACGAGCTGACGTCCTTCGACGCCGAGGTCGAGACCGAGGTCGTGGTGCCCGAGCCGGCCCCGGGTCCGGAGCCCGCGTACTTCGCCGACCTGGACGAGAAGTTCGCCCAGCTCCGGGCCGACGTCGACGTGTCAGCACCGCTCGACGAGCGGAACGAGGACCGGGTGATGCCTCGGTACCTGTCCGCCGCACTGCGGTCGTGGATCAACGAGGTCGGCAACGACGACATGGTGTGGAAGGCGGGCCCGCCACCGGAGGGGAAGCCGGTGGTGCACGCGTCGATCAAGCGCACCCTCGACGAGGAGTACGACATCGAGGAGCACTGGGTCTTCCGCGCCATCGCGGCGAAGCACCACCTCTCCGCACTGCACCGGATCCGCAACGCCCGCTCGGCCGCGGGTGTGCGGGGCAGCGCGAAGAACCGCCACCTGGTCCTGATCCGCAACCACCCGTGGTCGAAGGGTGTGAAGACCAAGCAGGAACTGGACGAGTTCCGCGCCAAGGGCGGTACCGAGGCCCGGATCAGCGAGGACGACCTCCGCACGTTCGGCGCGCTGACCGAGATGCTCACCACCCAGAGCTACGGCCTGCGCGAATGGCTCGTCGCCCGCAAACCGGCGAGCAGTTCGACGCTCCTCTCGGAACTGCTCCCGACGGCCCCGCCGCCACGCCGTTCCCCGTGGCCGGACGCCGATCCCGACACCCACGTGAACGGCAGCGGACCACCGACGAACGGACGTCATGCCGCGCCGCCAGGACCCGCACCCCAGGCGACCGCGCTCCATACCGGCACCCAACGCCACGCCACACCCACCTCCCAGGCGCGTACCGAGTCCCCCACCGCGATCACCCTCGGCGTCGACCAACCGGTGACGGTCGAGCTGGAGTCGCTGCGCAAGCACGCCGTCGTGTTCGCCGGGTCGGGGTCCGGGAAGACCGTGCTGATCAGGCGCATCGTCGAGGAGTGCGCGCGGCGCGGGGTGTCCGCGATCGTCCTCGACCCCAACAACGACCTCGCCCGGCTCGGGGATCCGTGGCCGTCGCCGCCGGACGGCTGGTTGCCCGGGGACGCCGACGCGGCCCGCGACTACCTCGACAACACGGACGTCGTCGTCTGGACGCCGGGTCGGGCGAGCGGGCGGCCGCTCAGTTTCCACCCGCTGCCCGACTTCGCCGGGGTGCTCGACGACGAGGACGAGTTCACCGCCGCGGTCGAGGTGGCCGTCGCCGCGCTGGCGCCGCACGCCAAGGTCACCGGCGCGGCCAACAAGGCGGTCCGCGGCAAGGCCGTGCTCCGGGAGGCGCTGACCCACTACGCGCGCAAGGGCTCGCGCGGCATGCTCGGGTTCATCGACATGCTCACCGACCTGCCCGACGGGGTGAGCCGGCTCGGCAGCGGGCACACCATCGCCGCCGACCTGGCCGAGAACCTCAAGGCCGCGATGGTCAACGACCCGCTCTTCGCCGGTGCGGGCGAGCCCGCGGACCCGGCGGTGCTGTTCACGCCCGCGCCGGGCAAGCGCGCCCGCGTGTCGGTGATCAGCTTCGTCGGGCTGCCCGCCGACGAGCAGAAGCAGGCGTTCGTCAACCAGCTGCAGATGGAGATCTTCGCCTGGGTCAAGCGGAACCCCGCGGGTGACCGGCCGCTCGGCGGGCTGCTCGTGATGGACGAGGCGCAGACGCTGGCACCGGCCAGTGGACTCACCGCCAGCACCCGCAGCACGATCGTCCTCGCGTCACAGGCCCGCAAGTACGGGCTCGGTCTCCTGTTCGCGACGCAGGCGCCGAAGGGTCTGCACAACCAGATCACCGGCAACGCGACCACCCAGTTCTTCGGCCGCCTGAACAGTCCGACGCAGATCGCCGCCGCCAACGAGATGGCCAGGGCGAAGGGCAGCACGCTCGACGACATCTCGGGCCTGGGGCGCGGCCAGTTCTACGTGACCGGGGACACGTTCGCGTTCCGGCGCATCGAGTCGCCGCTGTGCCTGAGCCACCACCCGGCGAGCCCACTGCGTCTGGAGGAGGTGCTCGACCGCGCTCGAAACAAGCACGGGTGATGGTTACGCTTTCGACCATGGCTGACGAGCTGGTGCACTACACGGTCGACAAGGGCGTCGCCAGGATCACCCTGGACTCGCCGCACAACCGGAACGCCCTGTCCGCGCAGTTGCGGCGGGAGCTGCGGGACCACCTGAACACCGCGGCGGGGGACGACGCGGTCAGGGTGGTCCTGCTCGACCACACCGGGCCCGTGTTCTGCGCGGGGATGGACCTCAAGGAGGCCGGGGACCCGAACTCGAGCACCGCGGGGGTGAACGAGTTCCCCGAGATCCTGACCCGGATCTGGACCAGTGCGAAGCCCGTCGTCGCGAAGTTGGCCGGGCCTGCTCGTGCCGGGGGTGTGGGGATCGTCGCGGCGGCGGACATCGCGGTGGCCGTCGACTCCGCCACGTTCGCGTTCACCGAGGTCAGGTTGGGGCTCGTGCCCGCCGTGATCTCCGTGACCGTGCTGCCGCGGCTGCTGCCCCGGGCCGCGCACGAGCTGTTCCTCACCGGCGAGAAGTTCGACGCGCGGCGGGCCGTCGAGATCGGGCTGCTCAACTCCGCGGTCGCCGCCGACGCGCTCGACGCCGAGGTCGACCGGTACACCGGCATGCTCGCCCTCGGTGGGCCTACCGCGCTCGCCGCCACGAAGGAGATGCTGCGGCGGGCTCGTGCCGCCGACCTCGCCGACGACTTCGCGGACATGCTGAAGCTGTCCGCCGGGTTCTTCGCCGGCGAGGAAGGGCAGGAGGGGATCCGGGCGTTCGCGGAGAAGCG
Source organism: Actinophytocola sp. KF-1 (assembly GCF_054661535.1). Taxonomy (NCBI): domain Bacteria; kingdom Bacillati; phylum Actinomycetota; class Actinomycetes; order Pseudonocardiales; family Pseudonocardiaceae; genus Actinophytocola; species Actinophytocola sp. KF-1. The sequence continues at coordinate 48,731 of NZ_BAAFVK010000010.1, forward strand.
GCCGCCGAGGTGGGTCCCTAACGGGTGACGTCGACCTGCACGAACGACGCGTAGTGGTCGCCGGTGTAGTAGACCTCGTCGGCCGCACCGGTGACCAGTCTGCGGGCGCCCCGGTCGTCGCTGCCGGGTGTCTCGACCGTGTACTCGTGGTAGTAGCCGCGGTCCCGGTCCGGCAGCAGGCCCTCGCGGTTGCCGAACACCTTGCCGTCGTCCTCGGGGAACGGGAACGGGCCGCCCTGCTCGATCAGCCGCCACGTGTCGGCGGCCTCGGCGGGCAGGTCGGACAGCGCGCGTTCCGGCATGCCCGTGCCGGGCGGAGGCGGCTCGTCGGCCAGCCGGGACTGCACGAACCAGCCCGCGAGCACCAGTACGACGAGCCCGACAAGGGCGAACGTGATACGTCTCGATGACCCCACGGGCCTCACCCTATGAAGTCACCGCGAGGCCGAGTCGACCAGATCCGCGCTGCGCTCCTCGTCGGCCGGGTCCTCGGCGCCGATCGGCTCCTCGTCACCGGGCGCCGGGCCGAACCAGGTGGACGCGTGGTCGACGATCCGGTCGATCGCCCAGGCCAGGACGACGCAGAACGGTCCCAGCAGCACCATCACGAGGGCGAACTGGAGCGGGAACGCAAGGCCGGACACCCACAACTCCACACCGTTCCACCACTCCGCCACCATGACTACGAGAGTAGACCTGTGCCACTTCACTGGTCCGCCAGATGCCCCGACTGGGTAACGTGAGCGACCATGTTCGCCGTTTACGCAGCAGAGCCGAACCCGGAGAGCCCGCTCGACGCGTTGCGGGTCGGCGAGCGACCCGAGCCTGCGGTCCCCGACGGCTGGGTGGCCGTCGACGTGCGCGCGGGCAGCCTGAACATGCACGACCTGTGGACGTTGCGGGGCGTCGGCATCAAGGCCGACCAGTTCCCGATGATCCTCGGCTGCGACGGCGCGGGCGTGCTGGACGACGGGACCGAGGTCGTCATCCACAGTGTGATCGGCGACACGTCCTACGGCGACGAGACGTTCGACCCGAAGCGCAGCCTGCTCACCGAGCGGTACCAGGGCACGTTCGCCGAGAAGGTCGTCGTGCCCGCCCGCAACGTGCTGCCCAAGCCCGCGTCGCTGTCGTTCGGCGAGGCCGCGTGCATGGGCACGGCGTGGCTGACCGCGTACCGGATGCTCTTCACCCGGTCGGGCATGCGGCCCGGCCAGACGATGCTGGTCCAGGGCGCGTCCGGCGGCGTGGCGACCGCGCTGGTCACGCTGGGCAAGGCGGCGGGCATGCGGGTGTGGGTGACCGGGCGGACCGAGGAGAAGCGCGCGCTCGCCATGTCGCTGGGCGCCGACGCGGCCTTCGAGTCCGGCGCGCGGCTGCCGGAGCGGGTGGACGCCGTGTTCGAGACCGTCGGCAAGGCCACCTGGGCGCACTCGATGAAGTCGGTGAAGCCCGGTGGGACGGTCGTCGTATCGGGTTCCACCAGTGGCCCCGACCCGAGTGCCGACCTTCAGCGGCTGTTCTTCATGCAGATCCGCGTGGTTGGCTCGACCATGGGCAACAAGGAAGAACTGGCCGACCTGCTGGCGTTCTGCGACCTGAAGGGGTTGCGGCCGGCGATCGGCGCGGAGTTGCCCATGACCGAGGCGAAGGACGGGTTCGAGCAGATGCTGGCCGGAGAAACCGCAGGCAAGATCGTTTTCACCCGATGAAGCGCACGTTCACCCTTGATGACGCGATCCAGGTGGCGCGCCGTGCACACGAGGGGCAGCTCGACAAGTCGGGCCGCCCCTACATCGGTCACCCGTTGCGGGTGATGGGCGCGCTGCGTGACGAGCAGGAGCGGATGGCGGCGGTGCTCCACGACGTCGTCGAGGACACCTCCGTGACGCTCGAGGACCTGGCCGAGAAAGGCTGCCCACAGCCGGTGCTGGACGCGATCGCCGCGATCAGCAAGCGGCCGGGCGAGGACCAGGAGGCGTACCTGGCGCGGGTGGCGCGGAACCCCATCGCACTGGCGGTGAAGCGCGCGGACATCGAGGACAACATGTCCCCGGACCGCATGTCCCGCCTGGACAAGGCGACGCAGGAGCGGCTGCTCGCCAAGTACACGTCAGCGCTGCGCCAGCTGGGCGCTTAGCGTCTTCGGCGCGATGGTCCGGTAGGCGTCCTCGACGACCTCACCGACCTCGTCCCAGTCGACCGCGACGTCCAGGTAGACCCCGAGCCAGCCGCGGTGGCCGACGTACGGCGGGCGGAAGTACCGCTCGCCGTCGACCAGCTCCTCCTGCGCACCGGGCGGCGCCGCGCACCAGAACCCGACCCGGTCGTCGTGGTGGTGGTCGGCGAACATCACGAACATCCGCTTGCGCACGAACCACGCGGGCTCGCCGTGGCTGACCTTCTCGGTCACCTCCGGCAGGGCGGTGCACAACGCCCGCAGGCGCTCGATCACGTCCATGCCCACGACGCTAACGCCCCCGTCTTGGACGAAAGTGACCTACGAGGCCGGCCCGCCTCACGAAGGGTGATGGCCGAGGAGTTCGGTGAGCACGATCCGGACCGGGAACGGTTCCTCGGTCTCGAAGACCTCCTCCGCGACGACCTCGGTGACCTGCTCGTACCCGTCGTCGACCAGCTCGTACACCAGCATCGACGGGCGGGCGGGGTCCAGGACCCAGTAGTGCGGCACACCCATGCGCTCGTAGGCGGCCTTCTTGTTGTTGCGGTCGTTGATCGTGCTGGCCGGATCGACGACCTCCACCACCAGCTCCGGCGCGTCGTACACGACCTCGCCGTCGATGTCCTCGTCCCACGCGACCTGCACGTCCGGTCGCAGTTCGGTGTCCAGCGACGGGCGCACCACGTACGGCGGCCACAGCACGGCCAGCTCCTCCGGGCACGTCTCGTCGAGCAGCTCGCCGATGCGGACCAGTGCCCGCTGGTGCCGTCTGCCGGGCGGCGGGCTGACGAACAGCACGCCGTCGATCAGCTCGTAGACGTTGCCGTCGTCCGGCATGAAGTCGAGATCTTCCACCGTGAACGGCCGGCCCATGTCGCTCATGGTGCACTGCCGGTGTGCACAACACCATCCTCAGCGCGGCGGGCGCACTGATCCGTGACGAGCAGGGCAGGATCCTGCTGCTCGAACCGACGTACAAGGACCACTGGGAGATCCCCGGCGGCATCATCGAGATCGGCGAGACGCCGTCGCAGGGGTGCGCGCGTGAGCTGGCCGAGGAGCTGGGCCTGGTCCGCGAACCCGGCATGCTGCTGGTCGTCGACTGGGCGCCGCACCCCACGCAGGGTGACCGGGTGCTGTTCGTGTTCGACGGCGGCACGCTCACGGCCGACGAGGTCGCGGCGATCCGCCTGCAGGCCGAGGAGCTGAAGTCGTACGCGTTCCTGCCGCCGGACGAGGCCTTCCACCAGCTGATCCCCCGCCTCGAACGCCGGATGCGGGCTGCCGTGCGAGCACAGGAGGAAGGCCGGACCGTGTACCTGGAGCACGGGACCGCGCACGGTGCGTAGTCCTACTCATTTCGGGCGAACGTCGGGTCCGGCGGGACGCGAGGTCCGTCACAGGTCGCATGCAGGAGCTGATCCACCGGGCGGCACGCGGTGACGAGGACGCCTGGCACGAACTGGTCAACCGGCACGCGGCCGTCGTCTGGTCGGTGACCCGGGCCCACCGGCTGCGCGGCGCGGACGCGGCCGACGCGTCGCAGAACACGTGGGCGGCGCTCGCCGAACACCTGCCGAAGCTGCGCAACCCGGAGCGGCTGGCGGGCTGGCTGGCGACGACCGCCCGGCGCGAGTGCCTGCGCATCATGCTGCAGGGCAGGCGCGAGGTCCCGCTCGACGAGATCGAGATCGAGACGTACGAGGAGCCCGCGGTGTTCCGCGACGCGCGGGACAAGCTGCTGTGGCAGGCGTTCGGGGCGCTCCCGGCGCGGTGCAGGCAGTTGCTCGGGCTGCTGGCGCACGCACCGGAGATGACGTACGTGCAGCTCAGTCGCGCGCTCGGGCTCAAGGTCAACAGCATCGGCCAGACGAGAGGGCGCTGCCTGGACACGCTGCGCCGCAAACTGCTCCTTCTCGGAGGTGGTCCCGAATGAAGTTCAGCCGCGGTGACCTGCGCCTGCTGTCGGCGCTGGCCGCGTTGTTGCGCCGGGTCGACCCGGTGCCCCAGGAGGTGCTCGCCGACGCGGCGGCCGTGGGGTTGCGCCTGCGGCCGGGCCGCGAACCCCGGTTGGCGGACCCACAGCTCGACATCGCATGGCTGATCCCGGGCACGCCTTTGTAGGCGTGTCCGGCGCGGCGCGTGCGGTTGGGCTCGGCAACCGGTGCCCCGCCGTGCGTGGGCCCCGGGCGGCACAACATCGGGGGCAGGCACAGCCCGCAGTCGATGCTGCCATCAGGCAGGCGCGGGGGCGTGACCGGACAGGCCGGTCACGCCCCCCGCAGGTCAGGACCCGCTCCCTACTTCTTCTTCGTCTTGTCCGGGGACTCGTCGGTGGACAGGGCGGCGACGAAGGCTTCCTGGGGGACCTCCACGCGGCCCACCATCTTCATGCGCTTCTTGCCTTCCTTCTGCTTCTCCAGCAGCTTGCGCTTACGGGTGATGTCACCGCCGTAGCACTTGGCCAGCACGTCCTTGCGCATCGCGCGCACGGTCTCGCGCGCGATGACCCGCGCGCCGATCGCCGCCTGGATGGGGACCTCGAACTGCTGCCGCGGGATGAGCTCGCGCAGCTTCGACGCCATCTTCGTGCCGTAGCCGTACGCCGCCTCGCGGTGGACGATCGCCGAGAACGCGTCGACCGGTTCGCCCTGCAGCAGGATGTCGACCTTCACCAGGTCGGCCTTCTGGTCGCCCGCGGGCTCGTAGTCGAGCGACGCGTAGCCGCGGGTGCGGGACTTCAGCGCGTCGAAGAAGTCGAAGATGATCTCGCCGAGCGGCATGGTGTAGCGCAGCTCGACGCGGTCCGTCGACAGGTAGTCCATGCCGCCGAGCTGACCACGCCGGGACTGGCACAGCTCCATGATCGCGCCGATGTAGTCGCTCGGTGCGATCACCGTCGTCTTCACGACCGGTTCGTAGACCTCCGCGATCTTGCCTTCCGGCCAGTCCGACGGGTTGGTCACGGTCGCCTCGGTGCCGTCGTCGAGCACGACCCGGTAGACCACGTTCGGGGCCGTGGAGATGAGGTCCAGGCCCGCTTCGCGCTCGAGGCGTTCGCGGACGATCTCCAGGTGGAGCAGGCCGAGGAAGCCGCAGCGGAAGCCGAACCCGAGCGCCGCGGACGTCTCCGGCTCGTAGCTCAGCGCCGCGTCGTTCAGGCGCAGCTTGTCGAGCGCCTCACGCAGGTCGGCGTAGTCCGAGCCGTCCACCGGATACAGTCCCGAGTAGACCATCGGCTTCGGTTCCTGGTAGCCGGCGAGCGGTTCGGTGGCGCCGCGCTTCTCGGCCGTGACCGTGTCACCGACCTTCGACTGGCGCACGTCCTTCACGCCCGTGATGAGGTAGCCGACCTCGCCGACGCCGAGCCCCTTCGACGGCTTCGGCTCCGGCGAGATGATGCCGACCTCGAGCAGCTCGTGCGTGGCGCCCGTCGACATCATCTTGATCCGCTGGCGCGGTGTGATCTCGCCGTCGACGACACGGATGTACGTCACGACCCCGCGGTAGGTGTCGTACACCGAGTCGAAGATCATCGCGCGGGTCGGGGCGTCGGCCTTGCCCTCCGGGGCGGGGACGCGGCGGACGATCTCGTTCAGCAGCTCGCGCACGCCGAGACCGGTCTTCGCCGAGACGCGCATCACATCGGACGGCTCGCAGCCGACGATGTGCGCCAGCTCCTCGGAGTACTTCTCCGGATCCGCGGCGGGCAGGTCGATCTTGTTGAGGACCGGGATGATCTCGAGGTTGTTCTCCATCGCGAGGTACAGGTTCGCGAGCGTCTGCGCCTCGATCCCCTGCGCCGCGTCGACCAGCAGGACCGCGCCCTCGCACGCCTCCAGCGCACGCGACACCTCGTAGGTGAAGTCGACGTGGCCCGGCGTGTCGATCATGTGCAGCACGTGGTCCTGGCCGCTGACCTGCCACGGCAGCCGCACGTTCTGCGCCTTGATCGTGATGCCGCGCTCACGCTCGATGTCCATGCGGTCCAGGTACTGCGCCCGCATCAGGCGCTCCTCGACCACACCGGTGATTTGCAGCATCCGGTCGGCGAGGGTCGACTTGCCGTGGTCGATGTGCGCGATGATGCAGAAGTTCCTGATCAGCTCAGGGTTCGTGAACGTCGTGTCGGCGAAAGTGGTCACTCAGGTTCCTCGCGGTGTCTACGGGTACCACACATCGTCCCACGTGCCCCGGAACCGCCTGCGTCCTCGTTCGGCGAACCACGTCGAACTGTAGTGCCATGGTACTTGTGAACACGTTTCGGTCATTGGTCGACAAGGTGGACGAGCGGCTGGGCGACGGGCTCGAGCACGTCCTGTGCACCCACCACGAACGCCGATTACGGAACCTGGGGTGGGGCGAGGTCCTCGAACCGGGCGGCGCGGAGGACCGCTTCGGCGGCCGGGCGCCCATCCGCCACGGCAACCGCATGGACGTGCTGGTCGACGGCGAGGAGGCACTGCCCGCCATCGAGCAGGCGATCAGGAACGCCAGGTCACACGTGCACATCGCGAACTGGCACGCGAGCCCGGACTTCCGCCTGACCCGCGAGGAGGACGCGCCGACGCTGCGTGACCTGCTGGCCACGACCGCGCAGCGCGGCGTGGCCGTGCGGGTGCTGCTGTGGGCGGGCCCGCCCGTGCCCGCGTTCCAGCCGACTCGCAGGCTGGTGCGTGCCGAGCAGAAGAAGTTCACCGCGAACTCCTCCGTCCGCTGCGTGCTGGACGCCCGCGAGCGGACCCTGCACTGCCACCACGAGAAGCTGGTGGTGATCGACGACACGGTCGCGTTCGTCGGCGGCGTCGACTTCACCGCGCTGGAGGGTGACCGGCACGACAGCACCGACCACCCGCCGAACCGGCCGATCTGCTGGCACGACCTGATGACCCGGCTCGAGGGCCCGGTGGTCGCGGACGTGGCACGGCACTTCCGGCAGCGGTGGGTCGAGGTGGCGGCCGAGGACATCCCGGAGCCGCGGGTCCCGGCGCGTGCGGGCGGCACGAGCGTCCAGCTGCTGCGGACGGTCCCGGACAAGACGTACGAGTTCGCGCCCAACGGCGAGTTCACGGTCCTCGACGCGTACCTGCGCGCGCTGCGGTCCGCGACGCGGCTGGTGTACCTGGAGAACCAGTTCCTCTGGTCGCCGGAGATCGCCGAGGTGCTGATCGACAAGCTGTGCGACCCGCCGGACGACAAGTTCCGCGTGGTCCTGCTGCTGCCGCGCAAGCCGAGCAACGGCTCGGACACCACGCGTGGCCAGCTGGGCAGGCTGCTCGACGCGGACGACGGCAACCGCAGGCTGCTGGCCACCACGATCAGCACGCACGACGGCGACGAGTCGGCGCCGGTCTACGTGCACGCGAAGCTCGGCATCGTGGACGACGCGTGGATGACGATCGGCTCGGCGAACCTGAACGAGCACTCGCTGTTCAACGACACCGAGGTCAACGTGGCGACCGACGACCGAGAGCTGATCCGCGCGACCCGGCTGCGGCTGTGGTCGGAGCACCTGCGGCGCCCGGTCGAGGAGCTGGGCGGCGACCCGGCCGACCTGGTCGACAACCTGTGGCGGCCGATCGCCGAGGAGCAGGCGGAGCGGGAGGCCAGGGGCGAACGCCGCACGCACCGCCTCGTCACGCTGCCCGGCGTCTCACGCCGGACGGCACGGCTGCAGGGCCCGCTGCGCGGCCTGCTGGTCGACGGCTGATCAGCGCTCGCGCGAGCCCGACCAGCCGACGCCCAGCGCCTTGCCGAGGTCGTCGAACACGCCGCGGTTGAGCCGGAACGCCTCGTTGGCCTCGGCGACGAGGTCGGCGCGCTCGCCGTCGTCCCACGGCACCGCGTCGATCAGCGCCCGGTAGCCGTCCTTGAACACCTTGGGTTTCGCGACGCGGTCGAAGATGTAGAACCGCACGCCGTCGGTGGTCAGGCCGTAGATGGAACGCAGCTTGGACCGGATGATCTGCCCGCCGGACAGGTCGCCGAGGTAGCGGGTGTAGTGGTGCGCGACGAACGCGCTGCGCGAGGAGAAACACACCGCGCGCAAGCGGTCGATGTACCGCTGGGTCGCGGGCAAGGGGGCGAGGGTCGCCTGCCAGTGCGGACCGGACAGGAACGCGAGGTCCGCGGCCAGTGCGTCCCGCCGCACGAGCGCGTCGGAGACGAACGGGCCGACGACGGCGTCACCGCGCCACCGGTCGCCCGCCTCCTCGAGCACCGTGTAGAAGAGGTAGCTCTGGCCGAGCAGCGCGGCGTAGGCGGACCGGTCCAGCCTGCCGTCCATCAGCGCGACCACGAACGGCGAGGACTCCGTCCGCTCGTGCTCGTCCCGTGTCGCGTCCCGCAGCCGGGCCGAGAGGCGTTCCACCTCGAGATCGGTCATCGTCACCCGCACTCTCTCCCGGTCAGGCCACTTAATTAAGTGAGCCTAAGCTAAGAAGATCGGGTGATCCAGTGCTCGCTCGTTCAGCGGGTCGCCGCGAAGTGGGCCACCGCCCCGGACAGCTCCAGCCGGTCGACACGCATCCCCGCGTCGGACAGCCACCGTTCCACGTCGTCGACCGTGTGGGCCGGCCCGAAGAGCCCGACGCGGCGGAACGCCTGGATCGCGACATCCTGCCGGATCCCCGCGCCGCGCACGATCGTGTCACCGACGAACCGCGCGCCGTCCTTGAGGCAGCGGGCGATCTCCCGCACGGCGGCACCCGGTTCCGGGAGGCAGTGCAGCCCGTTGAAGCACACGCACAGGTCGAACATGTTGTCCGCGAAGGGAAGGCGGGTGATGTCCGCGGCTGCCGTCGTGACGGCGTGGCCCAGGCGGGCGGCCTGCGCGCGGGTGCGGGTCAGCATCACCGGCGAGATGTCGGCGGCCACGTAACGGAGATCCTGCCCCGGCCGCATCCCCCGCAGCGCGAGGCCGCCGCCGCACGGCACGTCCAGGACCGCCGACCCGGCGGGCAGCGCCCCGATCGTGCGGATCGTCTCGTACATCAGCCGGGTGTCGGTGCCCCACAGCAACGCACCGGCGGGCCGCGCCAGCCACGCGCGCTCGACCCCGAAGTCGTACACCCGCGCCGACAGCCGGCTCCCGGCCCAGCCAGTCATGAACTCACGGTAGACCGGCGCCGGACCCGGCCGTCGCCCGACCGGGTCCAGCCACCATCCCCCCGGGTCCTACTCGAACAGGCCTGCGATCTGGTCGTAGGCGAGGTAGACGAACAACACCACGCACGCGACCAGCACCGTGTTCGACAACCACCGCGACCGGCCGTCCGCGGTCACCCGCCGCGAGTTGAGCAGCACCAGCAACGTCCCCGCGAGGAACGGCATGAACAACGCGCCGAGCGCGCCATAGGCGACGGTCAGCTGGAACGGCTGGTCGAGGAACAGCAGCACCATCGGCGGGAACGTCAGCCACAGCACGTACCCGCGGTAGGCACGACTGCCCTCCAGCTGCCCGTTCGCCACCTTCTCGTCCACCCGGTCGGCGGGTGCCCGCAGCGTCCGCCACCAGTCCGCGAACAGGAGGCTCACGCCGTTCCACACGCCGATCACCGACGTGAACGACACCGCGAAGAACCCGACGAGGAACGGGATCCTGGCCCACTCCCCGTAGTCGGCGGCGAGCGTGTCGCCGAGGTTCAGCAACCCCTTGTCGCCGGTGACCACCTCGTGACCCTGCAACAACTCCGCGCCGACGACCAGCATCGCGATCACGAACACACCGGTCGTGACGTAGCCGACCGCGTTGTCGGTGCGCATCATCGGCAGCCACGACGGGCCGCGCCAGCCCTTCGCGATCGTCCAGTACCCGTAGGCGGCCATCGTGATCGTGCCGCCGACACCGCCGATCAGGCCGAGCACGTACACGAGCGAGCCGTCCGGCAGCCGCGGCACGAGTCCCCACGCGACGTCCCCCAGGTGCGGGGTCACGAGGATCGCCGTGCCGACGACCGTCACGAACATGACGCCGATGAAGACCGTCATGACCTTCTCGAGCAGCGCGTACCGGCCGTACCAGACGAGGAGGAACCCGGCGAGGCCGCACAGCATCGCCCAGTACCGGACCGACAGGAACGGGAACATCGCGTTCAGCGGCAGACCGGACGCCGACATCGCGGTGGCGCCGTACACGAAGCCCCACACGACGGCGTACACGCCGAAGTACCACAGCGCCCACTTGCCGAGGGTGCGCCAGCCGGACAGGATCGTCTGCCCCGACGTCAGGTGCCAGCGGCCGACCGCCTCGCCGAGCGCCAGCTTGAACGCCGTGCCGATGATCACCGCCCACAGGAGCGTGTACCCGTACTTGGAACCGGCGACCATCGTCGCCACCAGGTCCCCCGCGCCGACGCCGGTCGCGGCGGCCATGATGCCGGGGCCGATCTGCTTGAGCCGGGCGCGCCAGTCCTCGGGCGCGGCCACCACTTTGTGGTCCACTTCACTCGACATGGCGAGAACGTAACCTCGGTGCACGAGCAGGCCCGCCAGACTTAACGCTCGCTTAGGAAAGAGGTCGCCCGGTGAAGGTCCTGGTCGTCGAGGACGATGACGGTGTCGCGAACGCGGTCGTCGGCGCCCTCGGCGCGCACGGGCACCTGACCGAGCGGCTCACGCGCGGCGAGGACGCGCTGACCCGCCACCACGACGCCGACCTGGTGCTGCTCGACCTCGGTCTGCCCGATGTGGACGGCCTGGAGGTGCTGCGGAAGCTGCGCAGGGTGGCGACCACGCCGGTGATCGTGCTGACCGCACGCGGCGACGAGCGGTCCGTGGTGCGCGGCCTGCACCTCGGCGCCGACGACTACCTGGTCAAGCCCGTGCGGCTCGCCGAGCTGCTGGCCCGCATCCACGCGGTGACCCGCCGCGCCCGGCCTGCCGGGGAGCCCGCGGTGGTGCGCGTGCGGGACCTGGAGATCGACCTCGACGCCCGCCGCGTGACCGCCGGGGACGGCGAGATCGAGCTGACCGCGAAGGAGTTCGACATCCTCGCCGTCCTCGCCCGCAACCACGGCGTGGCGGTCAGCAGGCAGCGGCTGCTGGACGAGGTGTGGGGCGACGCGTACCTGGCGGTGTCCCGGTCGCTCGACGTGCACCTGACGGGCCTGCGTGCGAAGCTCGCCCGGCCCGGCCTGGTCGCGACCATCCGCGGCTTCGGGTTCCGGCTGGAGGACTGATGCGGCGGCGGTTGCTGGCGGTGCTGCTGGCGTTCGCGGTGGTCGCGGTCGCCGGGTTCGCGGTGCCGCTGCTGCTGTCGACCGCCGCCAACCGGACCCAGCAGTTCGTGCTGTCCCGCACCGCGGACGCGGCCCGGTTCGCCGCGCTGGCGCAGGAGAACCGCGCGCAACTGGTCACCGAGGTCCGCGCGCACACGACCCTGTACGGCGACGGCGTGGTCGTCGTGGACACCCGCCGCCGGGTCGTCATCGAGGCCGGCATGCGGGCCACGGACCCGGACGTGGCCGCCGCCGTCGACGCCGCCCTGCGCAACCAGCCCCGGCAGGCACCCCACGACCTGCGCCCGTGGTCGGCGGGCAGTGTGCTGTTCGCGCAGGCCGTCGGCACGGGCACCAGCGTCACCGGTGCGGTCGTGCTGCGGTCGTCGGTGGCGAACGCCGTGGCGGACATCCGGTTCCGCTGGGGCGTCGTGCTGCTGGCGGCACTGCTCGCCGCCGCCGCGTGCGTGCTGCTCGTGCTGCGGATCGCGAGCTGGCTGCTGCGGCCGGTCGCACAACTGGCCGACGGTGTGCACGCCGTGGCGGCGGGCCGCGAACGCACCCACGTCGACGTGGCCACCGGCCCGCCCGAGCTGCGCGGGCTCGCCGAGGAGTTCAACCAGATGTCCGACGCGCTCGCCGAATCCGCGGGCAGGCAACGGCAACTCGTCGCGGACGCCTCCCACCAGCTGCGCAACCCGCTCGCCGCGCTGCGGTTGCGCATCGACACGCTCGCCGCCACCGACCCCGCCTACGACCCGATGGTCCGCGAACTCGACCGCCTGGAAGCACTGCTGGACGGCATGCTGACCCTCGCGTCGGCGGACAGCATGGCCACCGACCTCGCCGCGGCCGCCACCGACGCGACCTGCGACGCGGCCGCCGTGCTGGCCGACCGCGTCGAGGCGTGGCATGAAGCAGCCGACGCGGCCGCCGTGCGCCTCGAAGGAACGACCCCGGCGGCGCTTCCCGTGCGCTGCACGGAATCCGAGCTGGCCCAGGTGCTGGACGTCGTGCTGGACAACGCCATCAAGTACGCGGGCGAGGGCGCAACCGTCCGCTGGCGCCACCGCCGCACCGACAGCGAGACCACGCTGACCATCGACGACAACGGCCCGGGTGTGCCGCGAGAACACCTGCGGCGCCTCACGGAACGGTTCTGGCGCGCCGCCACCACGACTCCCGGCTCCGGCCTGGGCCTCGCCATCGCGGAACGCCTGACCACCGCCCACGGCGGCCACCTCACCGTCCGCGGCGGTGACCGCGGCGGGCTGGCCGTCGACATCACCCTCCGGACCGCGCCATGACCTGTGGACAACCCGGCGCCGCACGCCGGGAACTGTCGTACCCCTCCGGTAGCGTGGCACCCGGGGGCCGGAGGCCGACCCGCCGCGCGTTCCTGATCGCCACCGCCCTCCTCGCGACGGCGTGCACCGACAGTCCACAGCAGACGCTCCGGATCGCGGCGGGCGAGCCCGGCGGCTTCTACAAGGAGTTCGCCGACCTGCTCGCCGCCGAGACGACGGCGACGGTCATCGGCACCACCGGCTCGGTCGAGAACCTGACGCTCGTCAGCGACGGCGGGGCCGACCTCGCCCTCACCCTCGCCGACGCCGCGTCCGCCGCCTACGCGGGCCGGCCCCCGTTCACCACCCCCGTCCCGCTCCGCGCGCTCGGCCGCGTCTACGAGAACTACATGCAGCTCGTCGTGCCCGAGGACAGCCCGGTGGAGTCCGTCACCGACCTCGCAGGCGCGCGGATCTCGCTGGGCGCCGAGGGTTCCGGCGCCGCCCTGTTCGGCGACCGGCTGGTCGCCGCCTCCGGCATCACCGTCGACGTCGACCACCACCCGCTCGCCGGCGCCGTCGCCGAGCTCGCCGCGGGCACCGTCGACGCCATCCTGTGGTCGGGTGGGGTGCCGACGCCCGCGCTCGCGGACCTCGACCGCCGCCGCCCGATCCGGCTCGTCGACCTCACCGACCAGCTCCCCGCGCTGCAGGCCGCGTACGGCGCCGGGTACGAGCGGGTCACGGTCCCCGACGGCGGCTACGGCAGGCCCGTCGACACCATCGGGGTGCCGAACCTGCTGGTCAGCCACCGCGACCTGGCCGCGGACACCGCGGCGGCGGTCGTGCGCGTGCTGGTCACCCGCGCGTCCCGGCTGGTGCCGCCGCAGGCACTCGGCACGCAGTACCTCGACCAGCGCTCGCTCATCGCGACCGCGCCACTGCCGATGCACCCCGGTGCCGCGGCGGCCTACCGCGAACTGCGCGGGTAGTTACTTCCAGCCGAGGTCGGTCAGGTCGAGCAGCACGGTCGCCGTGTGCTTGTCCCCCGACTTCGGCGCGACGACGAGCACCTCCTCGTCCTTCGCCACCGACCCGATCTCGTCCTTGTCGGCCCTGACCTTCGTGTCCCCGTTCACCACGTACGCGGTCGTGAACCCGTCGCTGCTCTTCACGGTCACCCCGGTCGCGCTGACCGACGTCACCGCGCCCCGCTGCACCTGGACCGTCTGCGTGCCGCCGCCTTCCTTCGACAGCACCACCTCGCCGTGCAGGATGCCGTCGACGTCGGCGCCCAGCACGTCGCCGAACCCGCCGCCGAACCCGCCCATCCACGGCCCGCCGCCACCACGCCACGGACCGTGCCAGTCGTCGTCGTCCGCCGTGGGCGCGGACGACGTGGGCCGCGCGCCCGCGTTCGTGTCGTCACCGGACGCCGAAGCGATGCCGATCGCGCCGATGCTCACCGCACCGACGACCGCGATCGCCGCCCCCGCCCGCCAGAGAAACCGCCGGTTGTCGCTCTCAGTCATGTCTCCATGGTCGGCGGCACGACGTGGAAAAGCGTCGGACCGGCGGGCCGATCTCCCCTACGCGCGGAGCGGTAGAACCTACCGGCGCCGTACTCCGCCGGGAGTACTCAGGCGAGCCGCGTCACCTCGACCGACACCTCTATGGCCGTCGCCGCGCCGCCCGAGTACGTGCCCTTCACCGGTGACACGTCCGCGTAGTCCCGCCCGCTCGCCACCCAGATGTGCCGCGGCCCGATCTCGATGTCGTTGGTCGGGTCGAAGCCCCACCAGTCGCCGGTCCACGCCTGGATCCACGCGTGGCTCTCGCCGTTGACGGTCTCGCCGATCGCCGCGTCCGGTTTGGTGTGCAGGTAGCCCGACACGTACCGGCCGGGGATGCCGATCGACCGCAGCAACGCGAGCGTCAGGTGCGCGTAGTCCTGGCACACGCCTTCCCGCGCCTGCCACGCGTCGACCGCCGAGGAGTGCACCCCGGTCGTGCCGCGCTGGTAGGTCAGCTTGTCGTGCACCCACTCCGACACGGCGAGCACCGCGTCGACCGGTCTGCGCCCCTTGCGCAGTTCGCGGGCGACCGCGGCCAGCTCCCGGTGCTTCGGCACGTACTCGGTCCACTCCAGGTACTCGGCGTACCGGTCGATCACCTCCGACGACCGCAGCTCGGCCCAGCTGACACCGTCGCCCGGCGCGCCGCCGTCGCCGGTCTCCACCACCGACGACGACACGATCTTCAGCTCGGTGTGCGGGGCGTGCAGGTCGAACGCGGTGACCTCGGTGCCCCAGTAGTCGGTGTACCGGTAGGTCCTGGTCGGCGGCGTCGTCTCGACGCGGCTGACGACGAGGTTCTGCCACCGGTTGTTGCGTGGCGTGAGCCGGGCCTCGTTGTAGGACTGGGTGACCGGCGCCGCGTACCGGTACCCGGTCGTGTGCACGACCCTGACACGCCAGTTCACAGCGAGACCCCCGCGTTCGTCCACGCCACCCACGGCACGGAGTGGAAGTACTGCAGCGCAACGGCTTCGCCCACGTCACGCACCGTCTTCTGCAGCGACGCCAGCCGGCCGGGCAAGTCGTCGAGCAACTCCTCGGGACGCAGGAACTCCAGGTCGCTGCGTGCCTTGCCCAGCAACCGGATCGCCTCCGCCTTGGCGCCGACGCGCACGGTCGGCCGCAGGTCCAGTTGCTCCAGACAGGACTCGGCCTGCCGCAGCGCGTAGAACACCGAACGCGGGAAGAGCCGGTCCAGCAACAGGAACTGCACCACGCGGCTCACGTCCAGCGCGCCGCGGTAGGTGCGGAGGTACGTGTCGTGCGCGCCCGCGGACCGCAACACCGTCACCCAGCCCGGCGACGACGGCTTGTCCCCCACGCGCGACAGCAGCAGCCGCACGATCATGTCGACCCGCTCGACGGACCGGCCCAGCACGAGGAACCGCCACCCGTCGTCGCGGCTCATCGTCGAGTCGGCGAGCCCGGCGAACATCGCGGCCCGTTCCTCGACGAACGAGAAGAACTCGTGCGGGCCGAGGCGCTTCGCGGCGCGCTGCCGTTCGGGCACCGCGTTCCACATCGCGTTGATGCACTCCCACAGCTCGGTCGACACGACCTCCCGCGCGACGCGGGTGTTCTCGCGTGCGCTCGAGATCGACGACACGATCGAACCGGCGTGGTCGCGGGAGAACGCGACGAGGTCGGTCAGCGGCCGCACGTCGAGCGGCTGGCCGTCGGGCGGGGTGATGCCGAGGACGCCGAGGAGCTGGCGGCTGGTCGCGTCGGCGTCGACCGTCGCGTCCTCGAGGAGGTGGTGGACGGACACGTCGAGGATGCGTGCCGTGTCGTCGGCGCGCTCCACGTAGCGGCCGATCCAGTACAGCGACTCCGCGTTACGGGCGAGCACCGTCCACCCCCTGCTGCTGTTGCTGTTGTTGCTGCTGCTGGCCGGTGGTCAGCTCCGGCCCGCGTTCCGGCGCGACCTCCGCAACCGTTTGCGCCTCCCCGAGCCCGGTACCGGCCAGCTCGGCGTCCGCCGTGGACGACCGGGGCGCGAGGATCCACGTGTCCTTGGACCCGCCGCCCTGCGACGAGTTCACGACGAGACTGCCCTCGGGGATCGCCACCCTGGTCAGGCCGCCGGGCAGCACGAACACCGAGTTGCCGTCGTTCACCGCGAACGGCCGCAGGTCGACGTGCCGGGGCCGCAGCTTCTGGCCGACCTTGGTGGGCACGGTCGACAGCTGCACCACCGGCTGCGCGATCCAGCCGCGCGGGTTGGCGCGGATGCGGCGGCGCAACGCGGTCAGCTCCCGGGCGTTCGCGTTGGGGCCGAACACGATGCCGTAGCCGCCGGACCCCTCCACCGGTTTCACGACCAGCTCGGCGAGCCGGTCCATCACCTGCTGCTGCTCGTCGGGCAGCCAGCAGCGGAACGTGTCCACGTTGGGCAGCAGCATGCTCTCGCCCAGGTAGTACTTCAGGATGTCCGGCAGGTAGGTGTAGACGAGCTTGTCGTCGGCGACCCCGTTGCCGACCGCGTTGGCGATCACCACGTTGCCCGCGCGGGCCGCGTTGAGCAGGCCCGCGACGCCCAGCACGGAGTCGGGCCGGAACTGGACGGGGTCGAGGAAGTCGTCGTCGATGCGCCGGTAGATCACGTCGACGACCTGCTCGCCCTGCGTGGTGCGCATGTAGACGGTGTTGTCGCGGCAGAACAGGTCGCGCCCCTCGACCAGCTCGACGCCCATCTGGCGGGCGAGCAGCGAGTGTTCGAAGTAGGCGGAGTTGTGCACGCCCGGGGTGAGCACGACGACGTTGGGGTCGGCGACGTTCGCGGCGGCCGCGGCACGCAACGCCCGCAGCAGGTGCACGGCGTAGTCGCCGACCGCGCGGACCCGGTGCTTGGCGAACAGGTCGGGGAAGACCCGCGCCATGGTCCGCCGGTTCTCCATCACGTAGGACACGCCCGACGGGCTGCGCAGGTTGTCCTCCAGCACGCGGAACACGCCGTCCTCGTCGCGGACGACGTCGACCCCGGCGACGTGGATGCGCACCCCGTTCGGCGGGACCAGCCGGGCGGCCTGGCGGTGGAAGTGGGCACAGGAGGTGATCAGGCGTTTCGGCAGCACGCCGTCGCGGACGATCTGCTGGTCGCCGTAGATGTCGGCGAGGAACGCCTCGAGCGCCTTGACCCGCTGCACGATGCCGCGTTCCAGCCTGGCCCACTCCGACGCGGCGATCACCCGGGGGATCAGGTCCAGCGGGAAGGGACGCTCCTGTCCGGACAGCGAGAACGTGATGCCCTGGTCGACGAGTGCCCGGTCGAGTGCCTCGGCCCGGGCGCTCAGCTCGGCGGGCGCGGAACGCGCGAGCTGGTCGTGGAGCCGCCGGTAGGCCTGCCGGACCGTGCCGTCGGAGGCGAACATCTCGTCGTAGGCGCCCGCGTGCGGCCGCTTCGGGTCGAGGTAGCCGTCGAACAGCCCGGCGGGTGACGTGCTTGTCCGGGTTGATCTCTCCATCAGCAGAAACTACTCAGCTGACCGCGATCGCCGCCACCCCCGCGAGGACGATCACAGCGCCGGTCAGCCTGCGCAGCGGGTTCGGTTCGCCGAGCAGCAACCACGCGCCGAGGCTGCCGACCACGATGGACAGCTCCCGCGCGGGCGCCACCAGGCTGACCGGCGCGAGCCGCATCGCGAACAGCACGAGCACGTAGGCCAGCGGGGAGAGGATCGCGACGGCGAGCACCGGCGCCCGGTGGTCGCGCCAGATCCGCGCCACCGTGTCGCGGCGGGCCATGGCGTAGGGCGCGAGCAGCACCGACTCGACGAGCGCGGAACCGCACATGAGCAGCACCGGCGGCGTGGCGAGCGCGGTGACGGCGTGGGCGTCCCACAGCGTGTAGGTGGCGATGAGCGAGCCGGTCGCGAGCCCGTACCCGGCGCCGCTGCCGGTCCGCAGCCCGCCGATGACGAACACGCCCGCGACCACCCCGGCGGCACCCGCCAGCGCGACCGCGCCCGGCCGTTCCCCGAGCAACCAGACCGCCGCCACGACCGACAGCAGCGGCCCGGTCCCCCTGGCGAGCGGGTACACGACGGACAGGTCACCCGCCCGGTATCCCCGCTGCAGCAACACGAAGTACCCGAGGTGGATGACGCCGCTGACACCGAACGCGAGCCACCAGGACGCCGCCATCCCCTCCCGGACGACGATCACCGCCGCGAACGGCAGCTGGAACGCCAGGCCCACGACCGCGGCGAGCCACACGAAGAGCGCGCCGCCGTCGGGGACCCGTTTGGCGTAGAGGTTCCACCCGGCGTGCGCGACCGCGGCGCTGAGGACGAGCACGATCGCGACGGGGTGCACCACCCCACCCTGTCACTACCCGACGGTGCTCTTCACCGGGATTTCGACGTCCGTGCCGTTGCGGGAGGGCCCGGTCCGCGCGTGCGTCGCGTACATCGTCAGCCCGACGAACGACAGGCCGCCGACCAGGTTGCCGACCACCGTGGGGATCTCGTTCCAGACGAAGTAGTCGCCGAGCGAGAAGTCGCCGCCGAGCATCAGCCCGGACGGGAACAGGAACATGTTCACGATGGAGTGCTCGAATCCCATGTAGAAGAACACGAGGATCGGCATCCACATGGCGATCACCTTGCCCGACACGGACGTGGAGATCATCGCCGCGACGACGCCGGTGGAGACCATCCAGTTGCACAGCACACCGCGGATGAACAGGGTCAGCATCCCGGCCGCGCCGTGTTCGGCGTAGCCGACGGTCCGGCTCTCCCCGATCTCGCCGAGCCGCTGCCCGACCGCGTTCGGCTCCACCGTGAACGCGTAGGTGACGATCACGCCGATCATGAGCGCGACGACGAGCGCACCCGCGAAGTTGCCGACGAACACCAGCGTCCAGTTGCGCAGGACCGTGCGTAACCGCACGCCGGGCCGTTTGTCGATCAGCGCGAGGGGCACGAGCGTGAACACGCCGGTCAGCAGGTCGAAGCCCAGCAGGTAGAGCAGTCAGAACCCGACCGGGAACAACAGCGCGCCGACGAGCGCGTTGCCGGTCTGCACGGTGACGGTCACCGCGAACGCGGCGGAGAGCGCGAGGATCGCACCTGCCATGAACGCCCGGATGATGGTGTCACGCGTGGACATGAACGCCTTGGCCTCGCCGGCGTCGACCATCTTGCGGACGAGTTCGGCCGGGTTGACGTAGGACATGGGCGGTCGCTCCTTCGAGTCGGTGGCTCACACGGAACTTCGGTGATCCCGGCGTGACCGTTTACACCCCGCGACCAACCCGCGGAAGTCTTCCCCGGCTACCGGTGGTCACTCACACCCGCTTCGCCACCTGCCCCAGCACCTCGGGCCCGCGGGCCACGAGCCGCCGCACGGCGATCGCACCCCACCACCGGAAGGTCAGCACCCCGACCGCGACCCCGGCGGGCACCCCGAGCCACGACACCACCGGCTGGTCCGTGACCTGCCCGATCACCACCAGCGCCACGACGGGCAACGCGACGACGGCCAGCAGCAGACTGATCCCCAACTGCGTCAACGCGCGCACCAACCCGGGACTCCCACCCGCCGAGAAGGGACTGGCCCGCTGGTCGGGCATGGGGTAGGCGGTGAAGACGGACAGCACGACGACCAGCCCGGCACCCCCGCCGAGCAGGGCGGGCACCAACCCGAGCACCCAGGGGTAGGTCGCGGGATCGGACAGGGCGGGGAGGACGAGGGCGAGCAGCAACGCCACCGGCCCCACGACGAGCAGCCAGGCCACCTGCCGTCCGCGCACGTCGGCCCGTTCCGCGCCGGGCACGACGAGCGTGTGCCAGAGCGCGCTGCCGTCCATCCCGTACAGGTTGCCGGCCAGCAGGCAGCCGAACGCCACCATGGCCAGCCCACCGAACGCGGAGGGGGCGTCCTGGCCGCCCAGCATCGGCCCCACGGAGATCACGACCCCGACCAGCACGGTCGACAGCACGGCGACCCGCCTGCGAGCGTCCCGGGCCCAGGTCCGCAACTCCTTGCCGACCACGGCCCCGGTGGGTGTCGGGGGCAGCACCCCGCCGAAGGCCCGCCGCCGCACCGCACCCGCCGTCGAGGCGACCCTCGTGGCGCGCCGCACGAGCAGCACGCCCCACAACGCGAGCAGGGCGAGGTTCACCACGACCAGCCCGGCCACGCAGGCGAGCGCCACCGGCCAAGCGGAGGTCACCGCCACCGTGCCCCACCCGGACGGCGACCAGCGCAGCACCGCGGCCAGGACCGGGGACGTCCCGGCGACCAGCCCGGGCCCGAACGTCTGCACGAGCACGTTGACGACGAACCCGGACGACCCGGCCACGGCGGTCAGCAGGATGCCGAGGTCCCGCCCCCGCCGCGACCGCAGCACCGCGCCGAGCCCGGCCATCACGACCCGGGACAGCAGGACCACGAACACCAGCTGCAGCGGCGCGACCACGACGGCGACCAGCACGTGCGCCCCGTCGGCGTGCAGCAGCAACCCGAGGAACGCCACCCCGGTCACGATCGCGGGCACCCCGACGAACGCGGCCCCCAGCAGCCCGGCGGCGAGCTGCCGCGGTGACAACGGGAGGAGCGTGAAGTGCTCGGGCCGCAACGTCTCGTCCCCGCCTCCGGACAGCAGCGGCGCGAACAACCACCCGACGGTCCACATGAGGTAGACGGCGGCGAGCACGTCGCTCGAGTGGTCGAACGACACCCCGGCGACGACGAGCGTCCCGCCCGCGGCCACCATCCCCGCGAGGAAGCCGAGCCCGGTCGCGATCGCCTGCTTGCCCCGCAACGAGTGCCGCAGCACCCGCCACCGCATCCGGACCAGCACGCCGACGACGCCCCGTCCCGCGGGCGCGCCCCTCGTCACGTCGCCAGCCACGACAGCCCCTCCCCGCCACCGGTCCGCCCGCCCACGATGTGCACGAACGCCTCCTCCAGGCTCGTCGCCCCGCGCACGACGTCCACCGGCCCGGCCGCGACCACCCGGCCCCGCGTGATCACCGCGACGTGCGTGCACAACTGCTCGACCAGGGCCATCACGTGGCTGGACAGCACCACGGCACCGCCCGAGGCCACGAACCGCTGCAGGATCGTCCGGATCGTCGAGGCCGACACCGGGTCGACCGCCTCGAACGGCTCGTCGAGCACCAGCAGCCGCGGCGCGTGCAGCAGCGCGACGGCGAGCCCGATCTTCTTCCGCATGCCCGCCGAGTAGTCGATCACCAGCCGGTGCTGCGCGTCGGCCAGTTCGAGCACGGTGAGCAGCTCGTCGGCCCGCTCGGCGACCGTGGCCGCGGGCAGCCCCCGCAGCAGCCCCATGTACGTCAGCAGCTCGCGGCCGGTGAGCCGCTCCGGCATCGACATGCCGTCGGGCAGCACACCGATCAACGTCTTCGCGCGCAGCGGGTCCGCCCACACGTCGACGCCGAAGATCGTCGCGGTGCCGCCGTCGGGCCGCAGCAGCCCGACCGCCATCGACAGCGACGTCGTCTTGCCCGCGCCGTTGGGCCCGACCAGGCCGAAGAACGAGCCGGCCGGCACCACGAGGTCGATGTGGTCGACCGCGGTGGTCGTGCCGAAGGTCTTGTACAGCCGGGTCAGGCGCAGTGCCTCGCTCATGGCCTTGACAGTACGCTAAAGTGATATCACTTTGCTAGATGCGTGCCTCCGAGGGGACTGCCATGAACGCGACCGGACTCGTCGTCGACACACCACCCATGCCCACGCCGCACGTGCGCGAACGCGTCGCCTTCGGCAGCTCGGGACTCCCCGTGCTCGGCCTCGTCGTGCTCGCGTACCTCGGCGGCGCCGCGCTCCTCGTCATCGGCGTCCTCCGGCTGGCCGGTCCGGCGGACGACCCGCGCACGTCGGGCATCGTGCTGGTCGCGCTGTCCGCCGTGCTGGTCATCGGGGCGCTCATCCTCAACGTCGGCCTGATCATGGTGGCGCCCGGCGAGGCGCGGGTGCTGCAGTTCCTCGGCCGCTACGTCGGCACGGTGCGCACAGACGGCCTGCGGTTCGTCAACCCGTTCACGTTCCGGCGGCGCATCTCGACCAGGATCCGCAACCACGAGACGGCGGTGACCAAGGTCAACGACGCCGATGGCAACCCGATCGAGATCGCCGCCGTGGTGGTCTGGCGGATCACCGACACGGCCCGCGCGGTGTTCGAGGTCGACGACTACGACGAGTTCGTGACCATCCAGGCCGAGACCGCGGTCCGGCACATCGCGACCAGCTACCCGTACGACGCGCACGGCGTCGACCAGCTGTCGCTGCGCGAGAACGCCTCGGAGATCACCGAGAAGCTGTCCGCCGAGATCGCGGCCCGGGTCGAGGCGGCGGGCGTCGAGGTGATCGAATCACGCATCACGCACCTGGCGTACGCGTCGGAGATCGCGGGCGCGATGCTGCGCCGCCAGCAGGCGGGCGCGGTCGTGGCGGCACGGCAGCGCATCGTCGAGGGCGCGGTCGGCATGGTGCAGCTCGCACTGCAGGAACTGGCCGACCAGGACGTGGTCGACCTGGACGAGGAGCGCAAGGCGTCGATGGTGAGCAACCTGCTCGTGGTGCTGTGCTCGGACCGCGACACCCAGCCCGTCGTGAACACCGGTTCGCTGTACCACTGAGGCCGTGCCGGAGCGCAAGAAAGTCCTCCTGCGTCTGGATCCCGCGATCCACGACGCGATCGCCCGCTGGGCGGGAGACGAGCTGCGGAGCACCAACGCGCAGATCGAGTTCCTGCTCCGGCGGGCGCTGTCGCAGGCGGGGCGGCTGCCGGACAACGCGGGCAAGATGCCGAGGCGCGGCAGGCCCCCTAGGGAGGAACCCCTGGGCGAAACGGGTGAAGATCCCGGAAGCGCCGACGGCGGTGAACGGGGCACTGTGGAGGTGTGAACGTCACCGACGCACGTGAACTGGCCCTGTCCGTGAAGGCGGTGTTCGAGTCGGCGCGGCACGCTCTCGACGGCGCCGCCGACTCACCGCTGATCACGAGGATCACCGACCACCTCGGCTGCCCGCTCACCGAGGTCCCGAACGTCGCACTGCACCTGCCTGCGTTCGAGCACGCGAACCTGCAGCGCGGCGTGGACGCCTACCTCGCGGCACACACCCCCGGGGCGGCCTGGTTCGGGATCGCGGGCAACCGACGCTTCAACACGGTGGTCGACATGCTCGCCGAGGCGTCGGCCAACCGGCTCTACCAGCTCGGCGCGGTCGACTACACGACCGTAGCGACGGGCCCGGAGACGTCGACGGAGGCGGTCCAGCTCGGCCTGGTCTGCACGACGGCGCCGGACGGGACCCCGGTGGTCCTCGCCGTCCAGGGCGCGCAGGAGGACCGCGGCGAGGAGCGCTGCCACCTGCAGCTCCTGGCCGCGGACCGCGCCACGGCGGCGACGGTCCGCGAGGAGATCGAGCGGCTCATGCGAGAGCACGACCTCTTCCGCGGCAAGGTCCTCGCCTTCGGCACGAGCGAGCACCGGCACAACCAGCTGCTGACGTTCCTGCCGCGACCGGAACTGAACGCCGAGGACGTGGTCCTGCCGGACGGGGTGCTCACCGCCATCGAACGGCACGTCGTCCGCAGCGAGGAGCAGACCGAGGCGCTGAAGGCCCACGGGCAGCACCTCAAACGGGGGTTGCTCCTCTACGGGCCGCCGGGCACCGGCAAGACCCACACGGTCCGCTACCTGCTCAGCCGGGCGCCGGAGAGCACGGTGTTCGTGCTGAGCGGCATCGCGATGATCCGCTTCCTGCGGGCCACCACGTCGCTGGCGCGGCGGCTGGCCCCGTCGATCGTGGTGGTCGAGGACGTGGACCTGATCGCCCAGGACCGCACGGCGTCGATGGACGGCAACCCGGTCCTGTTCGAGCTGCTGAACGAGATGGACGGCATCGGTTCGGAGGCGGACGTGACGTTCGTCCTGACCACCAACCGCGTCGAGGCGATGGAGCGCGCCCTCACCGAGCGGCCGGGCCGCGTCGACCTGGCGGTCGAGGTCCCGAAGCCGGACGCCGAGTGCCGGGAACGCCTGCTCCGCCTGTACGCGAGGGCGACGACCCTGAACCTGCCCAGCGCGGACGAGGTGGTCGCGGCGACCGACGGCGTGACGGCGAGCTTCATCAAGGAGCTGGTCCGCCGAGCCGTCCTCCAGCAGGTCGAGGAGGGCAGCGAGGAGATGACGGAGGCGACGCTGAGCAAGGCCCTGGCGGAGCTGATGGACGAGCGGCAGGCGCTGACCAGGAGCATCCTGGGAGGCCGCTGAACGCCCCTGGTAGTCTCACGGGGTCGTGCCCGTGTGGCATTCCGCCCAGGAGGAAGCCCGCCGTCGCTGGTGGGGCCACCGCAGATGCGGCCACGACTTCCGTGATCTACATCGAGGAGCAGTCCCCCATGGCCAACATCAAGTCCCAGATCAAGCGGATCAAGACGAACGAGAAGGCGCGCCTGCGCAACAAGTCCGTCAAGTCCTCGGTGAAGACCGCGATCCGCAAGTTCCGCGAGGCCGCCGACGCCGGCGACAAGGCGAAGGCCACGGAGCTCCTGCAGGAGGCCAGCCGCAAGCTCGACAAGGCGGCCAGCAAGGGCGTGATCCACGCGAACCAGGCGGCGAACAAGAAGTCCGCCATGGCGAAGCGCGCGAACCAGCTCTGACCCAGAGCACCACGAAGGGCGCGCCGGCTGATGTCGGCGCGCCCTTCGCCATTTCTGCCCCACCCGAGTTGTCCACAGCCACCCGAGTTATCCACAGTTCACGATCAACCCCCGAAAATGTCACCCCCCACTGGTAGACTGGCAAGGCGGGTGGCCCCCGGGATCGGGTGGGGGTTGCCTACCGGCCGTTTCGGCGCTTGACCTGCGAAAACGCGCAATTCTCCTGGTTCACCGACAGCGATTCACACGGCCCGTTTGCTCGTCGTCGCCCGGGCATCGCGGACGGGAACACGTCGCTGATCCCGCCCACCGTCCGACCCGTGACGGTGCGGTTGACCCGGCGACACATCCCGCCCGCCACGTCGACGCAATCCACCCACAGCGCGTCGTCAAACCCCGCGACGCCCCGATCGACCCAGCGACACATCCCGCCCCCTACACCGACGCAATCCACCCACAGCGCGTCGCCAGACCCCGCGACGCCCCGATCGACCCAGCGACACATCCCGCCCCCTACACCGACGCAATCCACCCACAGCGCGTCATCAGACCCCGCGACGCCCCGGTCCATCCGGCGACGCATCCCGCCCGCTACGCCGACGCAATCCACCGACAGCGCGTCATCAGACCCGCCGCGATCCGGTTGACCCTGGGACATATCCCGTCCGCCACGCCAACGCAGTCCACCGACAGCGCGTCGTCAGGCCCGCGGCGACCCGGTCGACCCAGCGACACATCCCATCCGCTACGCCGACGCAGTCCGCCGATAGCGCGTCGTCAGACCCCGCGACGATCCGGTCGATCCGGCGACGCATCCCGGCCGCTTCCTTGGCGCGGTCCGCCGACGGTGCGTCGTCAGGCCCGGCGGCGGGCCTCCGCCAGCTTCAGCACGGCCCGCTCCAGGGCGTAACCGGCGTCCACCGCGACGCCCTTCACGTCCGCGTTGACGTCCGCCACCACCTGCATGGCCATGACCAGGCCCGCCGGGTGCCAGCCACGCGACTGGGCCAGTGCCTTGCGCACCTTCCACGCGGGCATCCCCAGCTCGCTCGACAGCCGGAACGGGTCCGCGCGCCCGGCGCCCGCCACCTTGGCCACCGTGCGCACCGCGTCCGCGAGCGCGTCGGCCACCAGCACGTGCGGCACGCCCAGCTGCATCGCCCAGCGCAGCATCTCCAGCGCGCCGGTCACGTCGCCCGTCACGGCCTTCTCCGCGACCGCGAACCCCGTCACGTCCGCCCGGCCCCGGTGGTAGCGGCGGATCGCCTCGACGGTCACCTGCCCGTTGGTGTCCGCGACCAGCTGCGCGGCCGCCGCGGCCAGCTCCCGGAGGTCGGACCCGACGGACTCGATCAGCTCGCGGACCGCCTCCATGTCCGTCTTGCCGCCGGCACGCCGGATCTCGTTGCGGACGAACGTCTCCCGGTCACCCGGTTTGGTGATTTTCGGGCACTCGACCACCTGTGCGCCCGCCGATTTCAACGCGGCGATCAGGTCCTTGCCCGGCTTGCGCCCGCCACCGTTGTGCAGCACCACGAGCTGCACGCCGTCCGCGGGCTCCTTCAGGTAGGCCGTGATCGAGGCGGCGATGTCCTTGCCCGCCTCCTGCGCGCCCTCCAGCACGATCACCCTGCGCTCGGCGAACAGCGACGGGCTGACCAGTTCGGCGAGCTCCGGACCGGTCAGGTCGGTCACCTTCACGCGGGTCGTCTCGGCCGTCGGGTCGGCGAGCCGCGCCGCCTCGACCGCCGTCTGGACGGCGCGTTCGACCAGCAGTTCCTCGTCGCCCAGCACGAGTTGCAGTGCGGGCGGGGTCACGGCGGGCGCCTTCACACCGCCATCCTCGCATCACCGGCCGCGGCCGGGACGGCGGGCACGCCACGGGCGTCGAGGACGGATGAAGCCGCTCTCGAATGATGGACCTCACATTGGCCGACTCGTGGGGTCGTGCCGTAACGTGTTCGGCAGACAACTTCATACCGCTCATCCAGAGGGGCAGAGGGATCGGCCCGAAGAAGCCCCGGCAACCGGCGTCAGCCACATCGATCGCATCCGCGAGGACGGCGACGACCACGGTGCCAATTCCGACCCGCACGCGGGACAGATGAGGAGAGACCTCGCGATGACGATCACCGCCGACGCCGGCACCACCACGCTCGATCTCGGGCCTGCCCGTGCCCTGACCTGCCGTGAGTGTGGCAACCAGATCCCACTGGCCGCCGAATTCGCGTGT
The DNA here is from genome assembly GCF_054661535.1 of Actinophytocola sp. KF-1. Taxonomy (NCBI): domain Bacteria; kingdom Bacillati; phylum Actinomycetota; class Actinomycetes; order Pseudonocardiales; family Pseudonocardiaceae; genus Actinophytocola; species Actinophytocola sp. KF-1. Next base: position 75,863 of record NZ_BAAFVK010000010.1, read on the forward strand.
GCCGAGTGTTTCGGCCCGCTGGAGGTCTCCTACGAGTTCGGTGACATCACCCGAGCGGAGATCGAGGCGGGTCCCAAGTCCATCTGGCGCTACCGCAGGCTCCTCCCTGTGCCGTCCGATGTGGACGCTCACCCCAACACAGAGCCCGGCCTCACCCGCCTGGTGAAGGCCGACCGCCTCGCCGCCGCACTCGGCGTGAAGTCGTTGTGGGTAAAGGACGACACCGGCAACCCGACCCACTCCTTCAAGGACCGCGTCGTCGGCGTCGCACTCGCCGCCGCACGGCAGCTCGGTTTCCGGGTGCTCGCCTGCCCGTCGACCGGCAACCTCGCGAACGCGGTCGCCGCGGCCGCCGCCCGCGCGGGCTGGGAGTCGGTCGTGCTGATCCCGTCCTCCCTCGAACGGGCGAAGGTGCTGACGACGGCCGTGTACGACGGCGCCCTGATCGCCGTCGACGGCAACTACGACGACGTGAACCGCCTCGCCACCGAACTGGCCGCCGAGCACGAGGACTGGGCGTTCGTGAACGTCAACGTCCGGCCCTACTACGCCGAGGGTTCGAAGACCCTCGGCTACGAGGTCGCCGAGCAGCTGGGCTGGCGGCTCCCCGACCAGGTGGTCGTACCGGTCGCGTCGGGTTCCCAGCTCACCAAGGTGGACAAGGGTTTCCGCGAGCTGACCGGCCTCGGCCTCGTCGACGACAAGCCGTACCGCGTGTTCGGCGCGCAGGCCACGGGCTGCTCCCCGGTCGCCGCCGCCTACAAGGCGGGCCACGACGTGGTGACGCCGGTGAAGCCGGACACCATCGCCCGTTCCCTCGCGATCGGCGCCCCCGCCGACGGCCCGTACGTCCTCGACGTCGTCCGCCGCACGGGCGGCTCGGTCGAGAACGTGTCCGACGAAGAGGTCGTCGAAGGCATCCGCCTGCTCGCCAGGACCGAAGGCATCTTCGCCGAGACCGCAGGCGGCGTCACCGTGGCCACGGCCAAGAAGCTCATCGAGACCGGCCAGCTCGACCCCGAGGCCGAGACCGTCCTCCTCATCACCGGCGACGGCCTCAAGACCCTCGACGCCGTGCAGGACCAGGTGGGCCCGCGCGCGACGGTGCCGCCGTCCGCGGACGCCGTCCGCCAAGCACTGGCCGACTGAGCCCCAGCTCGACGCGCTCTGGCCCGAATCGCGGTCAGAGCGCGTCGAGCATGTTCAGCAGGAACCCAGGCGCACCAACGCCAAGCACCAGCCCGAGCGCCACGCCGACGGTCGCGTCCACGACGTCCGCACCGGGCTCGTGCACGGCACGCAGCGCGGCCCCACGATCCGATGTGGACAGCCGCGACACCGTGTGCCCGTTGCGTTCCAACCGTGCCCGCCACCGCCTTTCGTGGCGAAGCAGGTACTCCCGCCCCGCCACGGTCGCCCGGACGTTGAACGTCGACCGGCGCAGCCCACGCCGCCCGCAGTCCAGCGGCATCGGCTGCCCGTCGACCGTCAACGCGACCGCGTGTCGGCTGTTGGGCACGATGCGGGGCGGCCGGACAAGCCACACGAGCCGTCGCTTCAACGCATCGGGCAGCTGCAGTGACGCGCTCAGCGTCACCACCGCCTGCCACGGCCCGTGCACCGTGACGACCCGTGGATCCCACGTACCCGTCACCGTGAACATGCCGAACCGGAGATCCTGGATCCGGACGACGACCGGTTCGGTCGGCAGGTCCTCACCAACGACGGCTTTCCGCAGCTTGTCGAACACGCGGCACAAGCTAACCGACCCGTCGACAGGCACACCATCGGTTACGCCTAGGGAGAACCAGGCGGTGCCCGCGACGCCCCACGCGTGACTGCCCTCGGCCCGGAGTCCGTCGCCACGATCGCCGTGTCCCCCCTCGTGTCGGTCCGCAACACCAGCGCCCCGGTCTGTGCGAGCAACCGCATCGTGAACGGGCTGGGATGCCCGTAGCGGTTTCCCGCCCCGACACTCACCAGCGCGATCCGCGCCCGCGCCGCCGAGAACAGCTCCGGCGACGTGTACCGCGAGCCGTGGTGCGGCACCTTGATCACGTCGGCGGACAGGTCCACCCGCGCGTCCAGCAACCGCGCCTGCGCGGACAACTCCACGTCCCCGCTCAGCAACACCCGCCCGGCAGGCGTGGTGGCCCGCAACACCAGCGACGCGTTGTTGATCTCCGTACCGTCCGACTCCGCCCTGGGCATCACCTCCTCCTCATCCGGCGCCAGCACCTCGATCACCAGCGCGGGCCATGCCAACCGCTGCCCGGCGGTCATCTGGACCACCGGCACCCCTGCCGCACGTGCCTTCCCGCGTACCTCCTCCCAAGCCCAATGCGGTTCACGGGCCCGGCTCACGCCCACCGCGCCCACCGCCCGGTCCGCCAGCACCGCGTCCAGCCCACCGACGTGGTCCGCGTGCAGGTGGCTCAACACCACCAACGGCACCCGCGACACGTCCAACCGGTCCAGGCACCCGTCCAGCGGCACCGCCTCCGGCCCGGTGTCGACCACGACAGCGCGCCCGGCATCGCCGGTCGCGAGCACCAAAGCGTCCCCCTGTCCGACGTCACACGCCACGACGGCCCACCCGTCCGGCGGCCACCCCGGCGAGATCACCCGCAACGGCACCACCACGACCAGCAGCCCGGTCAGCAGCACCGCGACAAGCGTCCGGAAGCGCCGCGTGCGCAACGCCGCCACCAGCAACCCCACGCACCCGGCGAGCAACACCCCGCCGAGCCAGCCGTCCGGCCAGTCGATCACCGCCCCGGGCACCGCGGACGCGTGCCGAGCGACGAAGATCAGCCAATCGGCCTCCGGCCCGGCCACCCGCACCAGCACCTCGGCCGGCCACGGCGACACCGGTGCGACCACCGCCGCCAGCACCGCGAGCACGGTCGCCGGCGCGACCACGGGGGCGGCCAGCAGGTTCGCGACGACCGCGACGAGGCTGACCTCGCCCGCGAACCCCGCCACCACCGGCGCTGTGACGACGTGCGCGGCCGCGGGCACCGCCAGCGCCTCGGCAAGCCCACGTGGCACACCGCGCGCCGCGAGCCGGTCCGCCCACCTGGGGGCGATCAACACGAGCCCGCCGGTCGCGAGCACCGACAGCGCGAACCCGATGCTCACGGCCATGGCCGGATCCCACAGCACCAGCACGATCACCGCGACGGCCAGCGCAGGCAACGCCGCCCGCTGCCGTCCGACGGCGAGCGCCAGCAGCCCGACCGCACCCATCGCGCCCGCCCGCAACACGCTCGGCTCGGGCCCAGCCAGCACCACGAACCCGACCAGGGCGAACATCGCCCCGGCGGCCGCGGTCCTCGGCCCGCACCGCAGCGTCCGCAGGAGCAGCAGCGCCGCCACGCAGACGATCGCCAGGTTGCTACCGCTCACCGCCAGCAGGTGCGCCAGCCCTGCCGCTTCGAACTCGCCCACCACCTGCTGGGGCAGTCCGTCCGTGTCGCCGACGACCAGCGCGGGCAGCAATCCGCGCGGCTCCGGGTCGAGCACACCCGCCGCGTCCCGCAGTCCGCCACGCAGGGTCTGCGCGACCCGCTGCCACACCGCGGCCTCGGTCACCGCCTCCGGCGGCCCCCGTACCCGCAGCACGGCCACGGTCATGCCGCCCGGCTTGGCGGGAGCCATCGCCGCGGTCGCGGTCAGCTGCTGGCCAGGAAGCAGCGCGCGCCACCGGTCGGCCGACGCGATCACCACGACCGCGCCCGTGGATCGCACCGGACGGCCGGCGACCACCGCGCTCACCACCCGGGCCGGCACCACCACGGTCCACACGCCGCCCTGCTGCCCGCCGAAGCCGGAGGAGACCACCGGTTTCGGTCGTTCGGTGACCTCGACCCGGACGATCGCCGACGCACCCGCCCCTGCCAGTGCGCGGAGCGGATCCTCCGCGACGGCGCGCAGCCGCACCGTGCCCGCCAGCCCCACCAGCAGGCCGCACACCAGCAACGACCACGCCAGACCGCGGCGCCACCACCGTGCGAGCGCCGAACGTCCACGGGACCGGACCAGCACCGCGATGCCCACCGCGACCCCGATGGCTCCGGCGACGGCGGCCCACCACCAGCCGAGCAACAGCCCCGCCATCGTGGCCAGCCACACCACGAGCGCGGCGGGCACCAGCCGCCAGTCCTGCCTGCCGCCGACCTCGAGCCCCAACCCGCTGATCATCGCGCGACGACCAGGTCCTGGAGCTTCGCGAACCGGCTCGGTCCGATGCCGTCGATCTCCCGCAGCTGGTCGACGCTGTCGAACCGGCCGTGCTCGGTGCGCCAGTCGACGATGCTCTGCGCGGTCACCGGGCCCACTCCGGGCAACGTGTCGAGATCGGTCAGCGTGGCCGAGTTCAGGTCGATCTTCTGCGGTTCACCGGGCGCCGTCGCCCCGCTCACCGGCTCGGCACCGGGTGGCGGTGGCACGCCGACGTAGATCTGTTCTCCGTCGGCGAGCTTGCGGGCGAGGTTGAGCGCACCGAGGTCGGCCCCGGGCACCGGGCCACCGGACGCGCGCAGGGCGTCGGCAACGCGCGCGCCCTCGGACAACGTGACCAGGCCCGGCCGGGTGACCCGGCCCACCACGCTGACCACGATGGACGACTCGGCCGCGGCCTCGCTCGCCGCCGCGACCGGTAGCACCGGCGGTGGCTCGTGTTCCGTGCCGCCCGACGTCACGGCGACGCCGACGGCGATCATGATGACCAGGACGAGCCCGCCGACCGCCGCGACGGCCAGCTTCCGCCTGCGGCCACCGGCCGATTCGGGCGTCCACTCCGCCACCAGCCGGCCCGCCCTGCCACGCCGCCACCACGGCTCACGAGGTGGCGGTTCGGGTGGATCGGCCGAGACGTCCTCCCACTCCTGGTCCGGCGGAAGCTCGGCGGTCTCGGTCCTCGGTTCCGCGCGGGCCTGTGCCATGAGGCTCGTCAGCCGGTCCCGGGTCTCGTCGTTTCGCCGCTCGCGGCGTGCAGTCGTTTCGATCACGGGTTCGACGATATGCGGGAGCGGGCGGACGGGCGGGCCGGTGGACGTTCGCTGTGGACAAGTCGGTGGGCTGTGGACAACTGCCCGCGACAGCGGACCACGGGCACGGAATTGTCGGTGCGCCGTGCGACGATGCGGGGTTTACCGGTCGGCCGGGCACACGACGACGGCGAGCATGCCCGGACCCGTGTGCGCACCGATCGCCGCGCCGAGTTCCGACACGAGGCACCCGGACGACGGAGAGATCCGCTCGTCCAGCCGGGTCGCGAGTTCCACCGCGCGATCGTGGGCGGCCAGGTGGTGCACGGCCAGCTCCACGCCGTCCGACCCACTGGCCACACTGGCCTGTTCCGCCAGGTCGACCAGGCGCGCGACCGCCCGGTTCGTGGTGCGCACCTTCTCCAACGGCACGATGTGGCCGTCCTTCACGTGCAACACCGGCTTGACCGCGAGCGCGGTGCCGAAGAACGCGGCGGCCGACCCGATCCGCCCGCCTCTGCGCAGGTATTCGAGGGTCTCGACCATGAAGAACGCCGTGGTGCGCGCGGCCGCCGTCACCGCGGCCTCCTCGACCGACTCCCCCGTGCCGCCTGCCGCCGCCACCGTCGCGGCACGCAGGACCGCGAAACCGAGCCCCATGACCGTCGTCCGCGAGTCGACCACCCGGACGCGGTCGACCCCGACCTCCTGGGCCGCCAGCCGCGCCGAGTCCCAGGTCCCGGACAGCTCGCGGGACAGGTGCACCGACACGATGCCGTCCGCCCCCTCGTCGAGCAGCCGCCGGTAGACCCGCGCGAACTCGTCCGGGTTGGGCCGGGAGGTCGTCACCGTGTGCTTGCCGGTCAGCGCGGTCGCCACCTCGACCGGTCCGAAGTCGACGCCGTCCAGCCCGGACCGGTCGTCGATCAGCACGTGCAGCGGCACGACGTGCACAGCGTGCCGGTTGGCGAAGCCATCCGGCAGGTACGCACTCGAATCGGTGACCACGGCGACCGGCACGGTCGGGAGCCTACGTTGTCGGCGGGAAGATGACGGTCATCGCGGCCGGTCGAGCAGCGCACCGGCCGTGTCGGCCAGGGCCTTGCCCACCAGCTCGTGCGCCTCCCAGCCCCAGTGCATGCCGTCCGGGTTGCCCCGGCCACCCAGCACGTGGTCGCCGACCAGCGACGCGAGGTCGAGCAGCGGCACGCCGGCCCTGTCGCCCCACGCCTGGATCGCGGCGGTTCCGGTGGCCCGCCCGGTATGCACGAACCCGTACGAGCTGGCCCTGTGCACCGGCGGCAGGACCCCCACCGCGGGCAGGTCCGGGCGCAACGCACGGATCGAGCCGAGAACCCGGTCGAGGTAGCGGACGGTGAGCGTGGGTGGCAGCGCCACCGGGCGGCCGCGGAGTGCCCTGGCCAGCCACGGCTGGGCGGCGACATACCGGTCCCGTGCCCAGCGGCGCAGGGGTTCGGGCCGCAGGTAACGCAGGCCTTCGCGCAGGTAGGTGGGCAGCGGCGAGGGCAGCGTGTCCATGCTGCCGACCGCCAGCACGAGCACGTCGGCCTTCGGCAGCTCGGTCCACACCCTGGGGTCGCTGGTGAGCGACCAGAACGCGTCCCGGGCCGTCCAGCCGGACCTCGCGAACAGCTCGGCGTGACCGCCCAGGACGGCTGCGGCGCGGTTGGGCCACAGCCGCTCGTCGTCGGCGGGATAGGGGCCGTCCGGTCCGTGGAAGCTCAGCGAGTCCCCGAACACCAACAGGGTCGTCAACGCAGGTCAGCCGGTGATGCCGGCGTTGTACACGATCAACCGCCACGCCAGACCGCTCGTGGCCCGGCGCGCGAGCACCACCCAGTGGCAGTTCCCGATGCCGCCGAGCTTCGCCCAGGTGCTGACGGGCAGCTCGAGGAGGTACCCGGTCAGCGCGGTGATGAGCCCGCCATGCGCGCACAGGACCGCCGTGTCCTCAGTGGACTGGTCGAGGTCGGCGACCACCTCGGCGGCACGCGAAGCCACCTCGACCCGCGCCTCGCCACCGGGCGGCGTCCAGGTCGGGTCGGTCTGCCAGATCTGCCGGGCACCCGGCCACTGCTCGTCGACCTCGGGGCCGGTCATGCCCTGCCAGAGACCGAGGTGCGTCTCCCGCAGCCGCTTGTCGAACCGCAGCGGCACACCGGTGGTCTCGGTGAAGATCGTCGCCGTGTCCGTGGCCCGCTTCAGGTCCGACGCGACGACGACGTCCGGCGAGAACCTGGCCAGCGCCGGGACGGCGAACCTGGCCTGGTTGCGGCCCACGTCCGTGAGCACCGAATCCAGTTGGCCCTGCATCCGGCTCGAAGCGTTGTAGTCGGTCTCGCCATGTCGCCACAGGACGAGCCGGCGCAGGGTCACGTCGAACCGCCCTCGGTACCGTTCGGCTCGGCCGGCATGCCGTCCGGGACGAACTCGATGCGGGGGCAGTCCTTCCACAGCCGCTCGAGGCCGTAGAAGGCGCGCTCCTCGGCGTGCTGGACGTGCACCACCACGTCGACGAAGTCGAGCAGCACCCAGCGGCCTTCACGTGCACCTTCACGGCGCACCGGCTTGGTGCCCGCCGCGCGCATCTTCTCCTCGACGTTGTCGACGATGGCGCCGACCTGCCGCTCGTTCGGCGCGGAGGCGATCACGAAGCAGTCCGTGATGACCAGCTGGTCCGAGACGTCCAGCACGATCACGTCGCTGGCCTTCTTGTCGGCTGCCGCATTGGCGGCGACCAGCGCCAACTCCCGTGCGTCGTGCGTTGCGGCCACGTCACTCCTCGTTCGTCAAAGCGGCAGTTCAACCCTGAGAGAGTACCCGTGCGGAGGCTTCTCGGGTTAAGCCTCCCGATAGAGATCTCTCTTGCTGATGTACTGGACAACGCCGTCGGGGACCAGGTACCAGACCGGGAGGCCGGAAGCGACCCGTTCACGGCACGCTGTCGAGGATATCGCCATCGCGGGCACGTCGATGAGACTCACCGAACCGGCGGGGAGGTGCCTGCTGTCCAGCCGGTAGCCGGGCCTGGTCACGCCGACGAAATGGGCGAGCGAGAACAGCTCCTCCGCCTGCCGCCAGGACAGGATCTGTTCGAGCGCGTCCGCGCCGGTGATGAAGAACAGCTCGGCGTCCGGGTGGATCCCGCGCAGGTCGCGGAGCGTGTCGATCGTGTAGGTGGTGCCCCCGCGCTCGATGTCCACCCTGCTGACCGAGAAGCGCGGGTTGGACGCGGTGGCGATCACCGTCATGAGGTAGCGGTCCTCGGCGGCGCTGACCTTCCGGTTGCTCTTCTGCCAGGGCTGCCCCGTCGGCACGAAGATCACCTCGTCGAGGTCGAACTTGGCCTGGACCTCGCTGGCGGCAACGAGGTGCCCGTGGTGCACGGGATCAAAGGTGCCACCCATGATCCCGATCCGACGACCTGTCATAGCTGGTCAGCGTACGTGCAGCGGCTTCCGGCCGGATGTGTCGCCCACCACTTCTCCGAACGAAAGTCCCATTCGCTCGGGCTTGTCCTGGCCCACTCGCGCCCGATGCGCCATCGTGGATCCCGTGGACGAGCAAGCACTTCGCAACTCAGCAGAAACCCGGCTCCGTGCCCTCGCCGGCGAAGGCGCGACCTTGCGGGAAGACCAGTGGACAGCGATCAAGGCGCTGGTGGTCGACCGCAGGCGAGCGCTGGTCGTGCAACGCACGGGGTGGGGCAAATCAGCCGTGTACTTCCTCGCCACCGCACTGTTAAGGGAACTGGGCAACGGGCCGACGGTGATCGTCTCGCCGCTGCTCGCCCTGATGCGCAACCAGATCGCCGCGGCGGCGCGGGCGGGGGTGAACGCGGCGACCATCAACTCCGCCAACCTCGACCAATGGCTGGACGTCCAGGCCGACGTCCTCGCGGGCCGCACGGACGTGCTGCTGGTCAGCCCGGAGCGGTTGAACAACCCGGACTTCCGGGAGACCGTGCTGCCGGAGCTGACGGCGTCGGCCGGGATGCTGGTGGTCGACGAGGCGCACTGCATCTCCGACTGGGGGCACGACTTCCGGCCGGACTACCGCAGGCTCCGCACGCTGCTGACCAGGCTCCCGGAGGGTGTGCCGGTCCTGGCCACCACGGCGACGGCGAACGACCGGGTGGTCCGGGACGTCGCCGACCAGCTCGACCTGGGCAAGCAGGACACGCTCGTGCTGCGCGGCGAGCTCGACCGGGAGAGCCTGCACCTCGGTGTGCTGGACCTGCCGACTCCGCAGGCGAGGCTCGCGTGGCTGGCAGAACACCTCGGCGAGCTGCCGGGCTCCGGCATCATCTACACGCTGACCGTCGCGTCGGCGCACGAGGTGGCGTCGTACCTGCGGGACAGCGGGTACGAGGTCGCGGCGTACTCCGGCAAGACCGAGCCCGCCGAGCGGGAACGGATCGAGCAGGACCTGCTGGCCAACCGGATCAAGGCGGTCGCGGCGACGTCGGCGCTGGGCATGGGGTTCGACAAGCCCGACCTGGGGTTCGTCATCCACCTCGGCTCTCCCGCGTCGCCGATCGCCTACTACCAGCAGATCGGCCGTGCGGGACGTGGCGTCGAACGGGCGGAGGTGCTGCTCCTCCCCGGCACCGAGGACCGGGCGATCTGGAAGTACTTCGCGTCCCTGGCGTTCCCGCCGGAGCCAGCGGTGCGGCAGGTGGTAGACGCTCTGACCGCCGCCGACCGCCCGCTGTCCACAGTGGCCCTCGAACCGCAGTGCGACCTGTCCCGCTCACGGCTCGAGATGGTGCTGAAGGTGCTGGACGTCGACGGCGCTGTCCGGCGGGTGAAGGGCGGGTGGACCGCCACCGGAGGTGAGTGGCAGTACGACAGCGAGCGCTACCGCGGCATCGCCGAGGCGAGGCAGGCCGAGCAGCAGACGATGCTCGACTACCAGTCGACGGACAAGTGCCGCATGGAGTTCCTGCTGCGGCAGCTGGACGACCCGCATGCCGCGCCGTGTGGCCGCTGCGACAACTGTTCCGGTCCCAGGTGGAGCACCGAGGTGTCGTTGGACCGGGTCGAGGAGGCGAGCGAGCGGTTACGTCGCCCTGGCGTCGAGGTCGATCCGCGTCGTCAATGGCCAAGCGGTATGGCGCGACTGGACGTTCCTCTTTCCGGTCGAATCGGCGCCGAGGTGGTCGCGGAACCTGGTAGGGCGCTGGGCAGGCTGACGGATGTCGGGTGGGGCAACCGTTTGCGCGACATGTTCGCACCCACCACAGCGGACGGATCGGTGCCGGACGACGTGGTGAACGCGTGCATCAAGGTGCTGGCGTCGTGGGACTGGACGGAGCGGCCGGTCGGTGTGGTGACGATCGGGTCGCAGAGCAGGCCGAAGCTCGTGTCCAGTCTCGGTGAACGGCTCGCGGCGATCGGACGGCTGGAGTTACTCGGCCAGATCGGTTCGGAACCGTCCGGGGAGCACCGCGCGAACAGCGCGTTGCGCCTGGCCCAGGTGTGGCGGAAGCTCACGGTCGACGCGCACCTCACGGAGCGGCTCTTCGCGGTGAACGGGCCGGTGTTATTGGTCGACGACCGCCTGGAGACGGGCTGGACGATGACGGTCGCGGCCAAGCTGCTGCGAGAGGCAGGAGTACCGGCGGTCCTGCCCTTCGTACTGGCGACCACCACCTGAGACCCGCGCAGATCCCTCCGGAACGCGACCCGAGCATGCCGGGCGCGGAGTTCAGGCACGGCAAACACATGGTGGGTGTGTTTGCCGTGCCCTCCCACCGCGTCGCCATGGGCGACTCGCTGTTTGAAAACTACACAGTGGTTGAACCTGTCATGCGTGTCATCGGAGCCGAGGACGGTGGCAGCGATGGTAAGACTGGCCACGGCGCGGTTGCGTTTGAGGCGGTTGATGCCGCATTCGACGGCGTGGCGTTGGGTGTGGATCTCGGGGTCGAACGCGGGTGGTCGACCACCCGCTCGTCCTTTGTTCTCGCGGTGACGGAGCTGGTCGACCGGTTGTGGGATGGTGGCTGCGTTCTCGCAGGTGGGTGCGGTTGGCGCGGGACGCGTAAGCCCGGTCAGCCAACACCCGGCCCGGGGGTCCGCTGTCGGCCGCCCCGGTGCGGGGCACCCGGATTCCCTCGGTCTAGGTGGTAAACCCGACCCCACCGGGTGGCTCAACCTGCAGATTCCCTTTCCGCGGGCCAACTGCGGTGCTGATGCGCCCGAGAGATCGTCGAGGCGACGCTCACGATCTACCGGAGACCTCGCCTAGTTGATCAACGACACGCCGACACCACCCACGACGGTCCGGTCACCAGCTCCCAACAGGAAACACGCTCCAACCACGACCCCAAGATCCAAGCAGTCTCGCCGGGTCCACTTACAGGTCCTGTGAATTCACGCGTCAGTCGTTGCCGAGGTCGGCGAACACCTTGCGCTTCAACGGAGGTACGAGTGCGAAAACGCGCAGGGCGATCTTGAACATGGAGCGGCCCAGCCAGTTGTTCGAGATCGTCTGCTTCGCGGTACGGAGGGACAGGCGGACGGCGGCGAAGCCGTAGTCAATCATCTGGGTCTCGTAGTCCCGGATGGCGGCGAGCAGCTCCCGCTTGCCCTGTGCGGCGTCGATCAGGTTGCGCGCCAACAGTTGGGCGTCCCGGAGCGCGGTGTTCGCACCGATGCCGCGGAAGGGCGTCATGCTGTGGATCGCGTCGCCGAGGACCGTGATGTTCGTGGTCTCCCACTGGGTCACGGGCACCGAGGTGCGGATCGGCAGGAGGGTCACGGTCTCCCCCGGTGTTTCCGCGACCATCCGGCGCAGGTCCGGGTGCCAGCCCGCGATCTGGCGGCCGGCCAGGTCCCGCAGGCCGGTACCGTCCAGTGTGGACAGCCGCGCCTCGTCGCACGGGTACTTGCCCTCGTTCGCGGCGTAGGCCCACATGAGGTAGCTGGTGGTGTTGTCGAAGTGGAGTCCGAGCCGCGCGGACTCGTCGTTGCCACCGATGGTGTTCGCCGTGGCGGACAGCAGGCTGTCGCTGAGGTCGTGCGGGGCCATGAACATGCCGCAGCCCGATGGCGGCAGCACGTTGTTCGGGCCGTCTTGCAGGTGGCGCGGCAGCCAGCGCCGGACCTCGTCGGTGAGCGGGAGCTTGCCCGCGATCGCACGGATCCCGGTGTCCACGCGCCGGGCCTCGGGCAGGTACTGGCGCGTCACGCGCGAGTTGGCCCCGTCGGCGCCGACGAGGACGTCGACGGTCGCGGTGGTGCCGTCGGCGAAGTGGCAGGTGACGGTGCCGTCGTCGGCGCGCTCGTACCGCTCGAACTCCTTGTCCAGGTGCAGCACGTCGTCCAGTCCGGCGGACAACACCTGGTGCAGGGTGATCCGGCTGACCGAGTGGTGCGACCGGGCTGGGTCGCGTCCAGTCCCGGACGTGACGTCGTCCTCGATCATCAGCAGCTCATCGAGCTGTTCGTTGACGAACCTGAAGGCACCACCCGAGCTGCCGCAGGTCTCGACGAAGGCCTGCCACTGGTCGGCGGGCAGGCACTCGTGCAGGGCAGCGGCACCCTTGGGGTTGATGTGCACGCGGTAGCCCTGGAGCCGTTCGGTCCGGACCCCGCTGCGTTCGTAGACGGCGACAGGGACACCGGCCTTGCGCAAAGCCTGCGCGAGGCACAGCCCGCCCGTGCCGCCGCCGATGATCCCCACCCGGAACTGCCTGGTCATGTTGATCCCTCCGTCGCGTCGATCGTGACAGAGCGATAATCAATCGTTTGTATGACTAAGTCAATCCTCTAGTTGACTAAGTTGGACGTGACGGAGCACACTCGGGTCTGTGCAGCGGGATGGTCAGTACGACCAGAGGAAGGGCCTGCTCAGTGGCGGAGGGGAACCAGGTCGTCGGCGTGGACGACCTCTCGCCGGTGTTCCGGGGCCAGTTCCTCGCTCGAGTGACCGATCAGCATGGGCAGCTCGGAGGCGTCGAAGGCCACGACTCCCCGGGCCACGACGTTGCCGTGCGGGTTGGTCAGCTCGACGACGTCGCCTGCCTCGAACTCGCCGGTGACCGAGGTGATGCCCGCGGCCAGCAGGGAACGGCGACGGTCCACGACCGCCTTGACGGCACCGTCGTCGAGCTGCAGCTTCCCTCGGGGATCGGCGGCGTAGGCCAGCCAGAAGCGGCGTGGGGTCAGTCGGCGGCCCACCGCCGCGAAGGCGGTGCCGACGTCGGCGGGGCCGAGGGCCCTGGCGGCGTCGGAGGCGGCGGCGAGCAGCACGGGGACACCGGACGCCGACGCCAGCCGGGCGGAGGCGAGCTTGGTCGCCATGCCGCCGGTGCCGACGTCCGACCCGACGTCGTCGGCGTCCACCTGGGCCAGGTCGGCGTGGTCGTGCACCTCGGCGATGCGCTTCGCGTCCGTCCGGCGGGGGTTGCCGTCGTACAGGGCGTCGACGTCGGAGAGGAGGACCAGGGCGTCGGCGCCGACGAGGTAGGCGACGAGCGCGGCGAGGCGGTCGTTGTCGCCGAAGCGGATCTCCTCGGTCGCCACCGTGTCGTTCTCGTTGACGACCGGGACCACGCCCAGCGCCAGCAGGCGGGACAGGGTGCGCTGGGCGTTGCGGTAGTGGGAGCGTCGGACGACGTCGTCCGACGTGAGCAGGACCTGGCCGACGCGGAGACCGTAGCGGGCGAACGACGACACGTAGGCGTGGCCGAGCACCAGCTGGCCGACGCTGGCGGAGGCCTGCTGGGTGGCCAGGTCGCGGGGGCGGCGGCTGATGCCGAGCGGTGCGAGACCGGAGGCGATGGCGCCGGAGGACACCAGCACCACCTGGCTGCCCGCGGTGCGGCGGGTGGCCAGCGCGTCGACGAGGGCGTCGAGGCGGGCCGGGTCCAGGCCGCCCTCCGCCGTGGTGAGGGAGGACGAGCCGACCTTCACCACGATCCGTCGGGCGGCCGCCACCTGCGACCTGGTCGCGGACAGCACTCCGGTCACGACAACTCGTCGTCTTCCTGCTCGTCGGTGTCCTGGTCGGCCGGCTCCTGGCTCGACGGCGTGCGGCGGGCGATCTTGGCCGCCTTGCGCTCGGCCGCGCCGACACGGGTGTTGCGCTCGAGCCGGGGGTCACTGCCGCGGTTGTGCATGACCACGTCGATGCCGGCCGGGGTCGAGGGCTCCCAGTCGAAGGTCACGCCGCCGATGGTGACCGGACAACCGGGCTTGGCGCCGCGCTCCGCCAGCTCCTGCTCGACACCGAGCCGGTTCAGGCGGTCGGCGAGGTAACCGACGGCCTCGTCGTTGTCGAAGGCGGTCTGGCGGACCCAGCGCTCGGGGCGTTCGCCGCGGACGATGAACCCGCCCTCCTGCTCGGGGTCCTCGACCACCGTGAAGCCCGCGTCGTCGACCGCGGGCGGGCGGAGGACGATGCGGCTCGCCTCGAGCGACGGGCGGGAGGCGCGGTCCTCCTCGACGATCTTCGCGAGCGCGTAGGACAGCTCGCGGAGACCTTCGTGGCTGGCGGTGGACACAGCGAAGACGGGGAGGCCGCGTGCCTCCAGGTCGGGACGGACCATGTCCGCGAGCTCCCGGGCGTCCGGCACGTCGATCTTGTTGAGCACCACGACGCGCGGGCGTTCGGCGAGGCTGCCGCCGAGGCCGGGCGTGTAGCGGGCCAGTTCCTCCTCGAGGGCGTCGACGTCCGAGACCGGGTCGCGGCCGGACTCGTAGGTCGCGCAGTCGACGACGTGGACGAGCACGGAGCACCGTTCGATGTGCCGGAGGAAGTCGAGGCCGAGGCCTTTGCCCTGGCTGGCACCCGGGATGAGGCCCGGCACGTCGGCGACGGTGAAGGTGGACTCGCCCGCGGTGACGACGCCGAGGTTGGGCACGAGCGTGGTGAACGGGTACTCGGCGATCTTCGGGCGGGCCGAGGACAGCACCGAGATCAGGGACGACTTGCCCGCCGACGGGAAGCCGACGAGGCCGACGTCGGCGACGGAGCGCAACTCCAGCACGAGGTCCGCGATCTCGCCGGGCTCGCCGAGGAGGGCGAAGCCGGGGGCCTTGCGGGCCTTGGACGCGAGGGCCGCGTTGCCGAGACCGCCCCGGCCACCCCTGGCGGCGACGAAGCGGGTGCCGTTGCCGATGAGGTCGGCGAGCACCTCGCCGTCCTCGGTGAGCACGACCGTGCCGTCGGGCACCTTGAGTTCGAGCGACTCGCCGGCCGCGCCGTCGCGGTTGCTGCCCTGCCCCTGCTTGCCGTTCGAGGCACGGGCGTGGGGGCGGAAGTGGAAGTCGAGGAGCGTGTGCACCCCGGAGTCGACGACGAGCACGATGTCGCCACCGTTGCCACCGTTGCCGCCGTCCGGGCCACCGAGCGGCTTGAACTTTTCGCGGTGCACCGAGGCGCAGCCGTTGCCACCGTTGCCGGCGGCCGCGTGGATGACCACACGATCAACGAATCGGGACACTGCGAAAACCTTCCTGGAACGCAAAAGAGGGACGGGCCGCTAACTCGTCGGCCCGCCCCTCGTGGGGTCTTGCTTCGGTCGCGGGCTTCAGCCCTCGACCGGGACGATGTTCACGGTCTTGCGACCGCGCTTCTCGCCGAACTGGACCGCACCCGCGGCCAGGGCGAACAGAGTGTCGTCACCGCCGCGGCCGACGTTGACGCCCGGGTGGAACTTGGTGCCGCGCTGGCGGACCAGGATCTCACCGGCGTTGACCTGCTGGCCGCCGAAGCGCTTCACGCCGAGGCGCTGGGCGTTGGAGTCGCGTCCGTTGCGGGAGCTGGACGCACCCTTCTTGTGTGCCATGGCTGTTCAGCTCCTACTTGGTCTTGATGCCGGTGACCTCGACGCGGGTCAGCTTCTGCCGGTGACCCTGCCGCTTGTGGTAGCCGGTCTTGTTCTTGAACTTGTGGATGCGGATCTTCGGGCCCTTGGTCTGGGCCTTGATGACACCGTTCACGGACACCTTCGCCAGGGCGTCGGCGTCCGTTGTGACCTGGTCCCCGTCGACGACGAGCAGTGCGGGGAACGTGAGCTCGGCGCCCGGCTCACCGTCGAGCTTCTCGACCTCGACGATGTCGCCAACGGCGACCTTGTACTGCTTGCCGCCGGTCTTGACGATCGCGTACATCGGACGCAACTCTCCTGCTACTCGACTGCTTCGGAAAACCTTGGGGCTACGCGGCGACCGGGCGAGATGACACCGGGCTCGCGCACGAGTCGGCCCACCAAAGCGGCGGGCCGACCCCCAGGATACGTGTCTGCCGGAACGGGGATCAAACCGGGGTCAGCCAACCCGGGCTCAGCCATCGTGCCGGACGCTGACCGGAGGCCCGGCCGGACGCGAGGCCGCGCGGCGCGGCTGCCTGCGTGGCGGCGTCGCGGGCGCGGGCACCGACGGGGCGGTCGTGGCCTCGGACTGGTCGACCGTGCCGTTGGTCCGCTCCTCCGGGCGCTCGCCGGACTCCGACGGCTCCGAGGACGGCTGACCGGCGTCGAGGCCGTCAGCGACCGGCTCGGCACGATCTTCGGCGTCGTCGGCAGGCGCACCGGCGGCCGGGGAGCCGCTGGTGACGGAATCGGCGTCCGTCTCGGCGGAGGCGGGCTCGCCGGCTCCGGGTGCGTCGGCCGCTGACGCGGCAGTCGCGGGCTCGGTGACCTCGGGGGCGCCGGTCGTGGCCGCCGCGTCGTCGGCCGGGACCGGCTCCGCGGGCTGCTGCGTGGCCGGCTCGGCCGAGGGGGCCGGGCCGGTGTGGACGCCGTTGGTCTCCGCTCGGCTCGCGGCGGCCTCGGTGCTGGTGGCGTGGCCGGCGGCGCGGGCCTCGGCCCGGTTGCGGGTGCGGTGGCGGCTGCGGTCGCGCGCAGGCTCCTCGGCGCGGACCTCCGGCTGGGCATCCTTCTGGGCGTCCTGCTGAACGGCCTGCTGGGTGTCCGGCTCGGCGGTCTCGGACTCCGACTGCTCGGCGGGCGTGACCTTGGTGGCCTTGGCGATGTCGCGGACGGCCTCCTTCGCGGCCAGGGCAGCGGCTTCCTTGGCCTGGTCCTTGCTCGCGGCCTTGTCCTTGCCCTCGTCACCCCGGCCGCGGGAGCGGCGGGTGCCGCCACGGGACGGCTCGGCGTGGGTGTGGCCGTTGCCGTTGCCGGGCTTGCTGACCGGCTCGGTGGAGACGAGGACGCCGCGGCCCTTGCAGTGCTCGCAGGTGGTGCCGAACGCCTCGAGGAGACCGGTGCCGACCCGCTTGCGGGTCATCTGCACCAGGCCGAGGGAGGTGACCTCGGCGACCTGGTGGCGGGTGCGGTCGCGGCCGAGGCACTCCGTCAGCCTGCGGAGGACCAGGTCGCGGTTGGACTCCAGCACCATGTCGATGAAGTCGATGACGATGATGCCGCCGATGTCGCGCAGCCGGAGCTGGCGGACGATCTCCTCGGCCGACTCCAGGTTGTTCCTGGTCACCGTCTCCTCGAGGTTGCCGCCGGAGCCGGTGAACTTGCCGGTGTTGACGTCGATGACGGTCATCGCCTCGGTGCGGTCGATGACCAGGTAGCCGCCGGAGGGCAGCCAGACCTTGCGGTCCAGCGCCTTGAGCAGCTGCTCCTCGATGCGGTACTCGGCGAAGACGTCAGTGTTGCCGACGTGCTTGCGGAGGCGGTCGGCGAGCTCGGGCGCGACGTGGCTGACGTACGCGTCGACGGTCTCCCACGCGGTGTCGCCCTGGACGACCAGCGCGGAGAAGTCCTCGGTGAACAGGTCGCGCACGACCTTCACCAGCAGGTCGGGCTCCTCGTAGACGAGGGACGGCGCGCCGACCTTGCGGACACCGTTGGTGCCCTCGGTCTTGTCCTTGATGACCTGCCACTGGGCCTGGAGGCGGCGGACGTCGCGCGCCAGCTCCTCCTCGCTGATGCCCTCGGAGGCCGTGCGGATGATCACACCGGCGTCCTCGGGGACGACCCGCTTGAGCACGTCCTTGAGGCGGCGGCGCTCGTTCTCCGGCAGCTTGCGGGAGATGCCGGTGGCGCCACCACCCGGCACGTACACGAGGAAGCGGCCGGGGAGGCTGATCTGGGTGGTCAGGCGGGCGCCCTTGTGGCCGACCGGGTCCTTGGTGACCTGGACGAGCACGCTGTCACCCGTCGACAGGGCCTGCTCGATCTTGCGGGCCTTGCCCTCGAGGCCGGCGGCGTCCCAGTCGACCTCGCCCGCGTAGAGCACGGCGTTGCGGCCGCGGCCGATGTCGACAAACGCGGCCTCCATCGACGGCAGCACGTTCTGGACGCGGCCGAGGTACACGTTGCCGACGAGGGAGCCGGAGCCCGACGAGGTGACGAAGTGCTCGACGAGCACGCCGTCCTCGAGCACGCCGATCTGGACCCGGTCGCCGCGCTCGCGCACGACCATGGCGCGGTCGACGGCTTCGCGGCGGGCGAGGAACTCAGCCTCGGACAGGATCGGGGCGCGGCGGCGGCCTGCCTCACGACCGTCGCGGCGGCGCTGACGCTTGGCCTCCAGGCGGGTGGAGCCGCGGACGCTGCGCACCTCGTCGCGGCCGTCCGACTCCGGCTTCTCCTTGTCCTCGCGGGCCTCGCGCACGTGGACGACGGTGTTCGGCGGGTCGTCGTCGGTCGGGGCGCCGTTCTCGTCGTCGGCACCGCCGCGGCGCCTGCGCCTGCGCCGGCGCCTGCGGGTGGCGCCGTCCTCGCCGTCGGCCTGCTCCTGCTCGTCGGTGTCCTCGGCCTCGGACTCCTCCTTGGCCTTCCGTTTGGCGGGCTTGTCCGTCTTGTCGGCCTTGTCCTGCTTGGCGGCCGGTTTCTGCTCGTCCTCGACCAGCTCGTCGGCAGCGCCGTCGTCCTGGCCGCCCTTGCCAC
Source organism: Actinophytocola sp. KF-1 (assembly GCF_054661535.1). Lineage (NCBI taxonomy): Bacteria > Bacillati > Actinomycetota > Actinomycetes > Pseudonocardiales > Pseudonocardiaceae > Actinophytocola > Actinophytocola sp. KF-1. The sequence goes on from NZ_BAAFVK010000010.1 coordinate 94,733, forward strand.
GGCCACGGCCACGGCGGCCGCGACGGCGGCGGGGCCTGCCTTCCTCGGAGTCCTCGCCGATCGTCTCGTCGGTCTCGTCCGTCTCGTCCTCGACCAGCTCCGGCTCGTCCTTGGGCCGGGCGGCGGGGCGGGACGGCGCCGCGGTGGGCTCCGGCGGGAGGAACAGCGGCGACGCCGAGGCGAACACCGGGGTGGGCGGCGTGACCCGGGCGGACTGGGACTGCTCGGGGGTCTGGGTACGTGCGGCGGCCGGCTCGCTGAAGCCCGGCGTGCCCGCGACCCGGGGCGTGCTCGGCTGGGCGGCGGGGGCCTGCGACTCGGCCTGCTCGGCAGGGGCCTGCTCACCGGCGGCCGCCGGGTCCGGCGCGGTCGCCACCGCGGCGGCCTCCTCCGCGACGGCCGGGTCGGCCGTGAGGACGCCCAGCGCTTCGGCCACGCGCAGCGCCAGCTCACGGTCGATGCTGGACTGCACGCTGCGGCCGTCGACACCGAGTTCGGTGACGGCCGCGAGCACCTCACGGCTGCTGCGGCCCAGCAGCTTGGCAAGCGCGTGCACGCGGATCCTGGCGGGCAGGTCCGCGAGTGCGGCGGCGATGGGTGTGGTGGTGTCCCCGCCGGTGTTTCCGGCAGGCGTCGACATATCCGACATGTAGCTCCTTCACCCCCGGGCGCGTCCATCAGCGCCGGCGCTGTGCACCAGCACTCTCGGACGCGGCCACACAGGGGCCTCGTTGTCCTCGCCTCACCGTGCTCCTACGGTGACGCGTGTTGTCGTTCCGCCGCTGGGCGGCGGGAATCCTCGCCTCTCGCCGTGTGTACCGGGCCAGCCCGGCGACCACGGCAGGTCAGTCACAACGTCGCGCCGGGCGTCACCCGGATGCCGAAGCCCGTGCGGCCCGGTCCGGGGCCAACGGGTCGGACAGACCTCCGCTGTCGTCTAGCCGCCCCTGGGCCATCCGGGTCGCCTTCGCGGGCACCGGCGGTTCCAGGGCGGCGACGACGCGGAGCGCGCTCAGCACGTCGTCCGGTCGAACGGCAGGTGTCAGCTGCCGGACAACCACGACGAGTATCCCACATGGCACGGGCGGAGTGGTTGAAGGAGACACGACCGGGTCATCTTCGACCCATCCGGTGACGATCGCGGAGCGTGCGTCGATGGTGCGCATTCCGTGCTTGGTCAGGCGCTCGACCTCGACGACCTCCTCGGCGACCAAGCGTTCCCAGGCGGCTTTCAGCGTGTCCGACGCCACGCCGGGAAGTTCGATCCGCCACCGGCTCGCCTCCATCCGGTCCGCCAGCGCGTCCCCTCCCGCGCCCACCGGCACGCCGACCGCCTCCAGCAGGTCGAGCCCCGGCGGCATGGCCGCATCCAGCACGCGGACCAGCTCGTCCGGTTCGAGCGCCTCGACCAGCTGTATCTCGACGTACTCCGCCTCGCTCGCGACCCCCGTCGGCGACGCGCCGATCCACGAGATCTTCGGGTGGGGGTTGAAGCCCTGGGAATACGCCATCGGCACCCGTGCCCGGCGCAGGGCGCGCTCGAACGCGCGGGCCACGTCCCGGTGTGAGGTGAACCTCAACGGGCCGCGCTTCGCGTACCGAAGCCGCAGCTTCTGCACCGCAGCGGCGGAGGGGTTCGGGCGGTCGTCGCGGGTCAGCGTTACTCCTTCTGGTGGTATCGGGCTGGTCCGGTGGTGTTCACTTGCGGATGCTGGCACCGTACCCCCAGGTCCAATTCGGTCGGCGAGCTTGTCTGTGGAGCGGCAGGCTGGCTACCGTCCGGTCATTGGAGTGCCGGCGCCCCCGAACCGGCCGCCCCAACAGATGGAGGTCACCCGTGCCTCTGCTGCGCCGTCTACCGGCGGCAGCGGTCAGCGCCGCGGTGCTCGCGACATCCCTGGTGACGACCGGTATGACCGCGAGCGCCCAGGTCGCGGACCCACCGCCCGACGCGTGCTCGAGTGGCAGCACCGAACTTCGGTACCTGGTCGTGCTCGACCCCGGCACCACCCAGCCGGACGCGGCGGCCGAGATCGCGGCGGCGTGCGGCGCGCTCACCGCCTACTACCCGCAGATCGCCGTCGCGGTGGCCAGCTCGGCCGACGACGGGTTCACCGAGCGGATGGGCACCGGCAGGGCGTTCAGCGCGGAGGGCGCCCTGGCGGCCAAGCAGGGGCCCCGCAAGGACGAGACGGTCGCGGCCGTCCAGACGGTCACGACCAATCCGGCCGAAGTGGACCAAACGGACCGAACCGGCGATCAGTGGGACATGGCCATGATCGGGGCGGACCGGGCACGGCGGATCAACCCGGGCAGCAAGGACGTCGTGGTCGGCGTTCTCGACTCCGGCATCGACCCGAACCACCCCGACCTCTCCGCCGCGCTGGACAAGACAGCGTCGGCGGGCTGCCTGTCCGGCAAGCCCGACAACACCCCGGCCGCCTGGGAACCGACGACCTCGCCGCACGGGACGCACGTGGCGGGCACGATCGCGGCGGCCGACGACGGGCACGGCACCGCCGGGGTGGCGCCCGGGGTGCGGATCGCGTCGGTGAAGGTGGTCGACGACCAGGGCTACATCCTCCCGGAGTACGCCGTGTGCGGGCTGATGTGGGCCACCGCCAACAAGATGAAGGTGACCAACAACAGCTACTTCGTCGACCCGTGGCTGATGACGTGCGACCGGGACAGCGAGCACGTCGTCTACGAGGCGGTCCGGCGCGCCGTGGACTACGCGACGCGCAACGGGGTGCTGACGGTCGCGGCGGCCACGAACGAGGCCGCCGACCTGGCCGACCCGAGTGGACGGACCGCGGAGAACCCGGTGGCGGCGGAGGGACAGGCGGAACGCCGCACGCTGGACGGCAGCTGCAAGGTGCTGCCCGCCGGGCTGCGCGGCGTGGTGGCCGTGTCCGCGGTGGGCAGCAACGAGCTGAAGGCCAGCTACAGCTCCTACGGGCTCGGCGTGATCGACGTGACCGCGCCCGGCGGCGAGACGAAACCGAAGGCGTACGACCCGACCGGCGCCAAGCAGGAGGACGACTCCTGCGTGCTGTCCACGGTGCCGGACGGCTACGACCGGTTCTGCGGCACGTCGATGGCCACGCCGCACGTCGCCGGGGTGGCCGCCCTCATCGCCTCCGAGCACCCGGAGGCGACGCCGCAGACCATCACGAAGATGCTGACGGAGGAGGCCGAGCCGCTGCCGTGCCCGGCCGACTACGACCTCGACGACACCGGGGCCCAGGACGCCTACTGCACGGGTTACAAGCCGTACAACGGTTTCTACGGCCACGGCCTGGTCGACGCGCTGGCCGCCGTGACCGGCGACACCGGCACCGGCCAGGCGGCGACCTCCGGGGAGTGACTACACCGGCGTCAGCGGCAGCAGCTTCCTGCCGGTGGGGCCGATCTCGATGTCGGTGCCCATCGCCGGGCAGACACCGCAGTCGAAGCACGGGGTCCAGCGGCAGTCGTCGAGCTCCTGTTCGGACAGCGCGTCCTGCCAGTCGTCCCACAGCCAGCCCTTGTCGAGGCCGGAGTCGAGGTGGTCCCACGGCAGGACCTCGTCCTCCGTGCGCTCACGCGTGGTGAACCACTCGAGGCTCACGCCGAGCGGCGTCAGCTCCGCCTCGGCGGCAGCGGTCCAGCGCTCGTAGGAGAAGTGCTCGCTCCAGCCGTCGAACCGGCCGCCCTCGCGCCACACGCGCTCGATGACGCGGCCGACGCGGCGGTCACCGCGGGACAGCAGTCCTTCGATGAGGCTCGGTTTGCCGTCGTGGTAGCGCATGCCGATGTTGCGGCCGAGGCTGCGGTCGGAGTTCACGGCGTCGCGCAGCTTCCGCAGGCGGGCGTCCACCGTGTCCGGGTCGCACTGGGCGGCCCACTGGAACGGCGTGTGCGGCTTGGGGACGAACCCGCCGATGGAGATGGTGCAGCGGATGTCCTTGCGGCCACTGGCCTTCCGGCCTGCGCGGATGACCTCCTGGGCCATCGCGGCGATCTGCAGCACGTCGTCGTCGGTCTCGGTCGGCAGGCCGCACATGAAGTACAGCTTCACCTGCCGCCAGCCGTTGGCGTACGCGGCGCTGACCGTGCGGATGAGGTCCGCCTCGGACACGGTCTTGTTGATGACGCGGCGGATCCGCTCGCTGCCACCCTCCGGCGCGAACGTCAGACCGGAGCGACGGCCGTTGCGGGACAGCTCGTTCGCGAGGTCGATGTTGAACGCGTCGACGCGGGTGGAGGGCAGCGAGAGGCCGGTGTTGGTGCCCTCGTACCGGTCGGCGAGGCCCTTGGTGATCTCGGCGATCTCCGAGTGGTCCGCACTGGACAGCGAGAGGAGGCCGACCTCCTCGAACCCGCTCGCTTCCAGGCCCTTGTGGACCATCTCGCCGATGCCCTGGATGGACCGCTCGCGCACCGGACGGGTGATCATGCCCGCCTGGCAGAACCGGCAGCCGCGGGTGCACCCGCGGAAGATCTCGACGCTCATCCGCTCGTGCACGCTCTCGGCGAGCGGGACCAGCGGCTGCTTCGGGTACGGCCACGCGTCGAGGTCCATGGTGGTCCGCTTGGCCACCGTCGCGGGCACGCGGTCGCGGTTCGGGACGATCGGGTCGAGCGCGCCCGTCTCGTCGAACGTGACGTCGTAGAACCGCGGCACGTACACGCCGCCGGTCTCGGCGAGCCGGGTCAGCACCTCGTCGCGGCCGCCGGGGCAGCCCTCCTGCTTCCAGGCGCGGACGATGGCGGTGATCTCGAGGACCGCCTCCTCGCCGTCACCGAGCACGGCGGCGTCGAGGAAGTCGGCGATCGGCTCCGGGTTGAACGCGGCGTGGCCGCCCGCGATGACGAGCGGGTGCTCGTCGGTGCGGTCCTCGGCGTGCAGCGGGATGCCGGCCAGGTCGAGCGCGGTCAGCAGGTTGGTGTACCCGAGCTCGGTCGCGAAGCTGACGCCGACCAGGTCGAAGGCGCCGAGCGGGCGGTGCGCGTCCACGGTGAACTGCGGCACGCCGTGCTCGCGCATGAGCGCCTCGAGGTCGGGCCACACGGCGTAGGTGCGCTCGGCGAGGACGTCCTCGAGTTCGTTGAGCACCTCGTAGAGGATCATGACGCCCTGGTTGGGCAGGCCCACCTCGTACGCGTCCGGGTACATCAACGCCCACCGGACCGTAGTGGCGTCCCAGTCCTTGACGGTGGAGTTCAGCTCCCCACCGACGTACTGGACGGGCTTGGACACCCTCGGCAGCAACGGCTCCAGACGAGGAAAGAGGGACTCGACGCTCATAGTGGCCCCAGCGTAACCCCCGCAGGCCGGGACGCGGGGCGGCGGCTCTCCTCGGGGCCCGGCAGAGCCGTGGTCAGGGCAGGCGACGGGACGTGCCCGCTCGTGTTGCCAACGTGATCTCACAAGCGGATAGTTGAGCCCTGAACAATCCCCTTCGACGGAGGTTCGGTATGGACGTCGTCGCACTCATCGGTCGGATCCTGTTCGTGCTCCTGTTCCTCGGGTCGGCCTTCGGCCACCTCACCCAGGCCGACGCCATGGCCGGGTACGCGTCCTCCCGCGGGGTGCCCGCCGCCAAGCTCGCCGTGCTCGGCAGCGGCGTGCTGATGCTCGTCGGAGCGCTGATGGTGCTGCTCGGGATCTGGCTCGACCTCGGCGCACTCCTGCTCGTGATCTTCCTGGTCCCGACGGCGGTCCTGATGCACCCGTTCTGGAAGGAGACCGACGCGATGACCAAGCAGACCGAGATGATCTCGTTCCAGAAGGACATCGCGCTCGCCGGCGCCGCCCTGCTGATCCTCGCGCTGTACGCGGGTTACGGCTCCGAGCTCGGGATCACGATCACCGGTCCCCTGTTCTGACGCGCACGGCGTCCTGCTGCCGCGGTCAGCGCAGCAGCAGGACGCCCAGCCTGCGGGCGGACACCACGACCCCCACCGCGACCATCACCGCGAAGTACAGGACGTGCCAGAGCATGCCGACCTCCACCACACCGCCGCACAGTCCGCGCATCAGCTCGATCGCGTGGTACAGCGGCAGGCACCGCACCACCGCCTGGACGACGCCGGGGTAGACGTCCAGCGGGAAGAACGTGGTGGAGAACAGGAACATCGGCAGCAGGGCGAGCTGGATGAGGTCGAAGTCCTGCCAGGAGCGCATGAACGTCGTGCAGGCCATCCCCACGGCGGCGAACGAGAACGCCACCAGCAGCGCGGCGGGCAGCGCGAGCAGCGCCCATGGTGAGGCGAGCAGTCCCATCGCCAGCATCACGGTCAGGAACCCGCCCGCGTACAGCCCGCCACGCACCAGCGCCCACGCGATCTCACCGATGGCGACGTCGACCGGGCCCAGCGGCGTCGCCAGCATCGCGTCGTACAGCTTGGCGTACTTGAACTTGAAGAAGACGTTGAACGTCGCGTCGTACACGGCGCCGTTCATCGCGGACGCGGCCAGCAGCGCGGGCGCGACGTACGCGACGTAGCTGACGGGCTCGCCGCCCGGCCCGGCCACGTCGCCGACGAGCGCCCCGAGCCCGACGCTCATGGCGAACAGGTAGAAGAGCGGCTCGCAGAACCCGGACACGACCGCGAGCCAGGCGCGGCGGTTCACCAGCAGCGACCGCTCGACGAGCGCGCGTGCGCGGCCCGCGTACATGCCCGTCGGCAGCACCCGCAGCAGCAACCCGCCCCCGGCCGCCATCACGCGGCCAGCCTTCCGGTGAAGGTGCGGACCCCGCACCAGCAGCCGGCCGCCAGCAGCACCAGCAGGTAGGCGAGGTGGCCTGCGGCGGCCATGAGCGGGAGGTCACCGAACGCGGCGCCCCGGCTCAGTTCGGTGCCGTGCCACAGCGGCGTGACCCACGCGAGCGGCCGCATCCAGCCGGGCAGCTGTTCGACCGGGAAGAACGTGCCCGCGAACAGGGTCATCGGCATGACGACGAACCGGAACAGGGCGGTGAACTGCTGCCCCTCGGTCTGCAACGTCGCCGAGTACGCCGCGACCGGGGCGGCGAACGACAGGCCCGCGAGGACCGCCGCCGCCAGCGACCCGAGCACGCCGAACCCGGTGACCGCGCCCAGCACGGCGGCCACCACCAGGTAGGCGGCGCCCGACGCGGCCAGCCGCAGCCCCACCCACGCCAGGTGCCCGGCGAAGATCTGCCCCGGGGTGATGGGTGAGGCGGCGATGCCGAGGTAGGTCTGCTGCCACTTGAACGCGGACAGGATCGGGTAGGTCGACTCGAACGCGGCGATCTGCACCGAGCCGGCCGCGAGCAGCGCGGGCGCCAGGTACACCACGTACTCGAGGCCGCCGATGGCGGCGCTCGGCCGGACCTGCGAGCCGAGGCCGAACCCGAGCGCGAGCAGGAACAGCACGGGCTGGCCGACGCTGGAGACCACGGTCGCCCGCCAGTTGCGCCGGTACCAGGTCCACATCCCCTCGACGACGATGTACGCCGCGTGCACCGGGTTGACGACCCGGCCACGTGCTCCCGCCATGCTGGTCCTCCTCGACCCATCATCACCGCCGATCGGGGGATGGCGGAAGGACCATCCGGATGACGAACCACATTCCGTGCTTGAAGCTTCACCCTTTCGCGGGCTGCTCTCGGTCGGGCGCACAGGCCACACTTTCTGGTGGTTTCATTTGCCTTGGAGGAAAACCGCCGGTGGCCCTGCGCGCACGTCCCTCACGTCACGACACGACGGCGATCCAGTTCCTTTCCGTGGCAGCGGATCTGCTGGACGCCTTCCTGCAGGCGGAACCCGTCGACGACGCGCAGTCCCAGCGCCTCGGTCACATCAGCTTTCCCACGGCACTGGACTGGCTGCGCACCGACGACGTGATCCGGCTGGCACCGTCGTGGTCCGGGGAGGCGGCGCGGCGGCGCGCGTTCTTCAGCCGGTGGGCCACGCGCGGGGACTTCCTCGCGGACGCCGTGGTCTACGCGCTGCTGCGGGAACAACCGGTGATCCCGGCGCAGCGGCACAACCCGGACGTGCCGGTGTCGCGGTACATCGCCGACGTCACCGACGACCTGCTGGCGAACCTCGTGCGGCACCCGAAGAGTTACCTCGTGCTGCACCTCGCCCCGTTGCTGCCCCGCCACCCCCACCTGGCGGCCGCGTTCACACCGGGTTCACGGGCGGCGACCCGCGCATGGGCCGACATCTACCGCAGGCTCGCGGACGGCCTCGACCTCGTGCTGCGTCCTGAGTGGACGTTCAAGCGCCTGTCGTCGGTGCTGCAGGCCATGTTGGACGGTTTCGTGCTCCGGCACCGGGTGCAGCCGCAACGACACCAGCGCCAGGGCTGGCAGGACGCGAACATGCTCGCGGACGCGGTGATCGCGTTGCTGCTCGGCGCGGTCGACTGGGACCTCACCGGGTTGTCGGGCCGGGCGGCGCTCGACCGGTTCGCCACACCGCAGCCCGCGCGTCCTTTCTGAGTCCAGCGTCCACTGTGGCCCGACATCCGGAGTTCCGGCTCAGTCGACGAGCGTGCGGCCGGTGAGGCGCAGGAACACGTCCTCGAGGGTGCTGCGGCGCACCAGGCTGGAGACCGGGTCCACGCCGTTCTGGTGCACCGCGCCGAGCACCGCCTCGCCGTCGGCGGCGTAGAGCAGCACGCGGTCGGGCAGCACCTCGACGCGGTCGGCGAGGCCGGTCAGCCGGTGTTCCACGGACGTGGTGTCCTGGCCGGGCGGAAACCGCAGCTCCACCACCTCCTTCGTGGAGTAGCGGCCGATCAGCTCCGCCGGGCTGCCCTCGGCGGCGATGCGGCCGCGGTCCATCACCACGAGCCGGTCGCAGAGCTGTTCGGCCTCGTCCATGTAGTGGGTGGTGATGATGAGGGTGACGCCGTTCTGCTTGAGCCGGAACAGCCGGTCCCACAGCAGGTGTCGGGCCTGCGGGTCGAGGCCGGTGGTCGGCTCGTCGAGCAGGAGCAGTTCGGGGTCGTTGATGAGCGAGCGGGCGATGGTGAGCCGCCGTTTCATGCCGCCGGACAGCGCATCGACCTCGTCGTCGGCGCGTTCGGTCAGCTGGGCGAACGCGAGCAGCTCGGTGGCCTTCGCGCGGACGTGGGCCTTCGAGAGGCCGAAGTAGCGGCCGTAGACGTGCAGGTTCTGGCGGACCGTCAGCTCGGTGTCGAGGTTGTCCTGCTGGGGCACGACACCGAGCCGCGCGCGGACGCGGGGGCCGTCGTGGTCGGGGTCCATGCCGAGCACCCGCAGCTCCCCGCCGGTGCGCGGGGACACGCACCCGATCATGCGCATGGTGGAGGACTTGCCTGCCCCGTTCGGGCCGAGGAAGCCGAACGCCTCCCCCTGCCGGACCTCCACGTCGATGCCGTCCACGGCCGGCAGGCGGCCGAACCGCTTGACGAGCCCCCGCGCCACGACCAGTGCGTCTCCCACGCTCGGAGCGTAAGGCGCGGGGCTCGACGTGCCCTGCCCGTTTAACCCGAGCGGCCGAACCTCTTCGTGAAACGCTCGAGCTCGGCCTCGAGCGCCTTCACCTTCTCGCGGATCTTCTCGGCACGCTCGTCCGCGTTCGCGAGCAGCTCGTCGCCGCCCGCGGTGACGGTGATGCCGCGGGCCTGCGCGGTGGCGACGAGCGACCGGTTGACCGCCGGGTCGGCGAGCACCAGCGCGGACACGACACCCGCGCTGAGCTCCTTGGTCCGCCCGAAGGACGCCTTGTAGGCGATCTCGGCGGGGATGCGAAGGTCGAGCTCGAACTTCTCGAGCTGGTCCTTGGCGGTGGCGATGGTGATGGTGAGCAGGGCCTGGCCGAGCGCGTCGAGGAGGCGCTTGCGGCCGGGGAACCACGGCACGGGGAGGTTCTCGACCTGCTGCTGGACGGCGTCACCGACGAGGTAGTCGACGATGTGGCGGGTGCGCACCTCGGTGACCTTCCCCCATTCGACGTCGTCCCCGTCGAAAGCCACCTCCCGCGGCGAGTAGGCGACGCCCCCGAAGCGGTTCAGCTTGACGATGAGGCCGCGGACGCGCTTGGGCACCTTCGGGTGCTCGGCGAGCAGGTCACCGACGCCGATGGACCAGTCACCGGGGATGGGGCCCGCGGGCGGCCTGCGCTTGGCGAGGAGCTTCTGGAACATCTCGACGAGTTCCCGCACGTCGGCTTGGTCGGCGTGGTCCTCGGGCTCGTCGGCGAGGCTGGGCTCGCCATCGGGTGCCACGTCGGCGACGGGCGCGGCCTGCGGGCCAGGGCCCATCGGCCCGGCACCGGCGAACGCGCCAGGGCCGTGGCTCGGGGAGGCAGGGCCCGCGGGCGGCATGCCTGGGCGGGCCCCCGCCGGCGGCGCACCGAGCCCGGCGGCCGGAGCGCCGGGGTGCGCGGCGGGAGGAGCCGGCGGCCGAGGACCTGGGCCACCGAACTGGGCGGGCGGGGCACCCGCCGGGCCACCGATGCCCGGCCGAGGACCAGCGCCCTGCGGGGCCGGGCGAGAGCCGCCGTTCTGCGGGGCGCTCGGGGACTGGCCGGGGCGGGGGCCACCGGGCGCGGCCATGTGCTGCGCCGCCGGGCGGGGCGAGCCTGGGATCACCTGGGTGATCTCCGGGTCGTCGGTGTCGGGGGCGGCCGGTGCGGCGTCACCCGTCGGGACGACCTGCGTGGCGTCCGGGTCGTCGTCGGTGGTCATGCGGCGGGAGGCGGCTTCCGCCGCGTCCTTGACCTTCTCGGCCGCCTTCTCCGTTGCCGACAGGGCACCCTTGAGCAGCCCACGACCGAACCCGCCGATATCTGGCATCTGTCACTCCCCCACTCCGGATGGCGAGCTCACCATAGCGCTCCCACCAGCGGTGACAGGGGCGAATCGCGGGGCTCGGCGTGGCCGAGCCCCGCGGCTGGCTCAGACGCCCGGGAACCAGAGGTCGATCTCGCGCTTCGCGGACTCCGGGGAGTCGGAGCCGTGCACGATGTTGTACTGGACCTCGAGGGCGAAGTCGCCGCGGATGCTGCCGTTGTTGGCCTGCACCGGGTTGGTGGCGCCCGCCAGCTGGCGGAAGGCGGCGATGGCGTTCTCGCCCTCGACGACCATGGCCGCCACCGGGCCGGACGTGATGAACTCCAGCAGCGACTCGAAGAACGGCTTCTCGGCGTGCTCGGCGTAGTGCTGCTCGGCGACGCTCCGCTCGACGTTGCGCAGCTCCAGCGCGGCCAGCTTCAGGCCCTTGCGCTCGATGCGGGAGATGACCTCACCGACCAGGCCACGGCTGACGCCGTCCGGCTTGACCAGGACCAGGGTGCGCTCGCTCACGACTACGGGTACTCCTTTTCGGGGGACTGACTGCGCGAAAAGCGTAGCTGGCAGTTTTCGCTACTCCGACGGGGTCGCCTGCTGGCTGGGCAGGCGTCCCTCGGCCATGCGTTTGGCGACGTCGTGGCGCATCCACAGCAGCACCGCCCACACGAGGCCGAACACCAGGCCCAGCACGCCGAGTGCGACGACCGCGAACCAGCACGCGACCATCACCACCTGCAGGCCCGCGGCCACCCACCTGCCCCACGGCTTGCGCAGGAACGCGCAGGTCACGAGCAACGCCAGCGCCAGCGCGCCGACCAGCACGCCCTGCCACGTCCCGATGCCCTCGCCGAGCTTCGCGACCACCGGCAGCGCCAGCAGGACCACGATCACCTCGAGGACGAGCGTCGCCGACATCACGCCGACGAACGACCGCATGGGATCGACCGGCTTGCTCATGCGGGTGGCCTGCCGAGCAGCGCGCGTGCCTCGCCCGCGGTGACCACGGAGCCCGTCACGACGACCCCCACCCCCGACGGCGGTTCCTCCGCGTCGGCCTCCGCCAGGGCGATGGCCGTCTCGATCGCGTCGTCGAGGCGGGGCCGGACGTCGACGCGGTCGGGGCCGAAGATCTCCGTCGCCAGCTCACCCAGCTCCTCGGCGGGCATGGCGCGCTCCGACGAGTTGGTCGTCACGACGAGCTCGTGGAACACCGGCTCCAGCGCGGACAGGATGCCGCTCACGTCCTTGTCCGCCATCACGCCGACGACGCCGACGAGGTTGCGGAAGCTGAAGTCCGCGTCCAGCGCCTCCGCAAGCGCTTGCGCGCCATGGGGGTTGTGCGCGGCGTCGACGAAAACCGTTGGCGCGGAACGGACCCGCTCCAGCCTGCCCGGCACGGTCACCGACGCGAAGCCCTCGCGGATCGCGTCCGGGTCGAGCATCCGCTGCGCGCCCGCGCCGAAGAACGCCTCCACCGCCGCGAGCGCGAGCGCCGCGTTGTTCGCCTGGTGCGGACCGTGCAGCGGCAGGAAGATCTCGTCGTACGCGCCGCCGAGGCCCTGCAGCTTCAGCATCTGCCCGCCGACGGCCACGTCCCGGCGCAGCACGCCGAACTCCAGGCCCGCCCTGGCGACCGTCGCGTCCACCTCGACGGCCCGGCGCAGCAGCACCTCGGCCACCTCGGGCTTCTGCTCGGCGATCAGGGCGATGGACCCCTGCTTGATGATCCCCGCCTTCTCGGCGGCGATGCCGGTGATCTCGCTGCCCAGGAACTCGACGTGGTCGATGTTGACGGGCGTCACGATCGCGACCTTGCCGTCGGCGACGTTGGTGGCGTCCCAGGTGCCGCCGAGGCCGACCTCCACCACCGCCGCGTCGACCGGGGCGTCGGCGAACGCGGCGAACGCCATGCCGGTGAGCACCTCGAACTTGCTCATCGGCACGTCGGAGCCGCGGTCGATCATCGCGATGTACGGCTCGATGTCGCGGTACACCTCGACGTACCGCTCCGGCGAGATCGGCGCGTTGTCGACCGCGATCCGCTCGGTGACCAGCTGCAGGTGCGGGCTGGTGTAGCGGCCGGTCCGCAGACCGATGCGCGTGAGCAGCGCATCGATCATGCGGGTGACCGAGCTCTTCCCGTTGGTGCCCGCCACGTGCAGGACCGGGTAGGCCTTGTGCGGGTCGCCGAGCAGGTCGACGAGCAGCCGGATCCGCGCCAGCGTCGGCTCGATCTTCGTTTCGGGCCAACGGGTGTTGAGCTCCGACTCGACCTGCCGGAGATCATCCAGGACGGACTCGTCAGCCACCGAAGGACTCCAGCCGCGCCGTGATCCTGGCGATGTCGGCGACGGCCACCTCACGACGGTTCTTGATCTTCGCGACGACGTCGGCAGGCGCCTTGTCGGTGAAGTTCGGGTTGGTCAGCTTCGCGTCGCAGCCCTTGAGCTCCTTCTCCGCCACGGCGAGGTCCTTCTCGAGCCGCTTGCGCTCGGCCACGAGGTCGACCGTGCCGGACAGGTCCAGCTCGACGTGCACGTTGCCGTCCGGCAGCGACACCTCGATCGACGCGCTCGGCGTGAACGACTCGCCCGGCGCCTCCAGCCGCGCCAGCGACGAGACCGCGGTCGCGAGCGACCCGAGCCCGGCCTCCTCGACGCCGACCAGCCGGGCCTTCACCCGCTGGCCGGGCTTGACGCCCTGGTCGGACCGGAACCGCCGGACCTCGGTGACGAGCTTCTGGACACCGCCGATCCGGCGGGCGGCGCCGGCGTCGGCCGCCGCCCCGGTCGGCTTCGGCCACGCCGCGACGACCAGCGACTCCTCGCCGGTCAGCGTGGTCCACAACCGCTCGGTGACGAACGGGACCAGCGGGTGCAGCAGCCGCAGCACGGTGTCGAAGACGTGCCCGAGGACCGCGCGCGTCGCGTCGGCGCGGGCGCCCCCCTCGCCGATCTGGACCTTCGCGATCTCCAGGTACCAGTCGCACAGCTCGTCCCACGTGAAGTGGTACAGCGCGTCGGAGAGCTTCGCGAACTGGTAGTCCTCGAACAGGCCGTCCACTTCGGACACGACGGCGTCGGTGAGGTCGAGGATCCACCGGTCCGCGTCGGTGAGCTGGTCACGCGGCGGCACCTCGCTGGCCACGGTGGCGCCGTTCATCAGCGCGAACCGGGTGGCGTTCCACAGCTTGTTGCCGAAGTTGCGCGAGCCTGCCGCCCACTCCTCGGCGAGCGCCATGTCGCTGCCCGGGTTCGCGCCGCGCGCGAGGGTGAACCGGACCGCGTCGGCGCCGAAGCGGTCGAGCCAGTCGAGCGGGTCGATGACGTTGCCGCGCGACTTCGACATCTTCTTGCCGGACGCGTCGCGGATGAGCCCGTGCAGGTACACGTTGTCGAACGGCTGCTTGCCGTCCATCGCGTACAGGCCGAACATCATCATCCGGACGACCCAGAAGAACAGGATGTCGTAGCCGGTGACGAGGACGCTGTTCGGGTAGAACTTGTCCAGGTGCGCGGTCTTCTCCGGCCAGCCGAGCGTGGAGAACGGCCACAGCGCGGACGAGAACCACGTGTCGAGGACGTCCGGGTCCTGCGTCCACTCGTCGCCTGCCGGCGGCTCCTCGTCCGGGCCGACGCAGACGACCTTGTCGTTGGGCCCGTACCAGACCGGGATCCGGTGACCCCACCACAGCTGGCGCGAGATGCACCAGTCGTGCATGTTGTCGACCCAGTCGAAGTACCGCTTCGACAGCTCGGCCGGGTGGATGGTGGTGCGGCCGTCGCGGACCGCGTCCCCCGCCTCCCGCGCCAGCGGCTCGACCTTGACGAACCACTGCAGCGACAGCCGCGGCTCGACCACGGTGTCGCAGCGCGAGCAGTGGCCGACGGCGTGGACGTAGGGCCGCTTCTCGGCGACGATCCGGCCCTGCTCGCGCAGCGCGGCGACGATCGCGGGCCGCGCCTCGAACCGGTCCAGCCCCTCGAACGGGCCGTGGGCGGTGATGTTCGCCCGCTCGTCCATGATGGTGAGGTTGGGCAGGTCGTGGCGGCGGCCGATCTCGAAGTCGTTCGGGTCGTGCGCGGGGGTGACCTTGACCGCGCCGGTGCCGAACTCGGGGTCGACGTGCTCGTCGGCGACGATCGGGATCATCCGGCCGGTGAGCGGCAGCTCCACCTCGGTGCCGACCAGGTGGGAGTACCGCTCGTCGTCCGGGTGGACGGCGACCGCGGTGTCACCCAGCATCGTCTCGGCCCGCGTGGTGGCCACGACGATCGAGTTGTCCCCTTCGCCGTAGCGGATGGAGACCAGCTCGCCCTCATCGTCGGAGTATTCGACCTCGATGTCCGACAGCGCGGTGAGGCAGCGCGGGCACCAGTTGATGATCCGCTCGGCCCGGTAGATCAGGCCGTCCTCGTAGAGCCGCTTGAAGATCGTCTGGACCGCCTTGGACAGGCCCTCGTCCATGGTGAACCGGTCCCGGCTCCAGTCGACGCCGTCGCCGAGGCGGCGCATCTGGCCGAGGATCTTGCCGCCGTACTCGGCCTTCCACTCCCAGACCCGCTCGACGAACGCCTCGCGGCCCAGGTCGTGCCGGGTCTTGCCCTCCCGGGACAGCTCGCGCTCGACGACGTTCTGGGTGGCGATGCCCGCGTGGTCCATGCCGGGCTGCCACAGCGTCGCGTACCCCTGCATGCGGCGGCGCCTGGTCAGCGCGTCCATCAGGGTGTGGTCGAGCGCGTGGCCCATGTGCAGGCTGCCCGTGACGTTCGGCGGCGGCAGGACGATGCAGAACGCCGGGGCGTCGCCGTCCGGGTCCGGGGAGAAGTAGCCCGCGGCTACCCACCGCTCGTACAGCTCCGCCTCTACCGTGGCCGGCTCCCAGGCCGGCGGGAGGTCTGTGGGCTGCTGCGATGCGGTGTCAGTCACGCCCAAAAGTCTACGAACCGCGACGGGACGCCTGCATTCGAGTTCCGCAGCCCACACGTTGTTAACGCGCGGGTCCGCCGGATCGATGAGCTGAGCACCGGAAGGTTCATGTTTTGCCTGGTTGCGGGGCAAGGTAGGGGAGCAGGTGAAGGCTCGGCAGCATGCCCAGGATCAGCCGGCCCCCGAGGCCGACTGGGCGGACACCCTCGAACGCGCGGCCAGCGAGGACGTGCGGGAACTGCTGCGCGCCGAACAACGGCGCCGCCGCGGCCGCAGGCTCGCGGGCGCGCTCGTCGTGCTCGCGGTCGCCGCGGTGGTGACGCTGCTGGTCAGGAGCAGCCTGTTCACGGCGGTGCCCGGGGACCCCGTGCCGGGCGGCGCGCCGTCGCGGCAGGCCGCCCAGCTCGACCTGACGCGGCCGTTCGCGCCCACCCCCGCCGCCGACTGGGCCGACGGGGCGGACGGGATCACGGCCCCCGCGCCGAAGGCGGTGGGCGGGTTCAGCGCCGCGCAGGTCGCGGAGGCGACCGGGCTGGTGCGGGAGGCGCTGGTCGCGAGCAGGATCGACAACCGGCTGGTGGTCGGGCACGACCCGGCGGGCTACCTCGGCCTGCTGGCGCCGGACGCGCGGCGACAGCTCCAGCCGCTGTTCGGGGACGGGCACGAGCCGGAGGTCCAGTCGCTCGTCAGCATGGTGGCCTCCGGGACCGAGCTGCTGCCGGTGGACCCCAAGGTGTCCGGCTCGATGTCGGTGCGCGCGGGCGGGCCCGGTGAGCTGGTCGTGCACACCAACTACGTGTTCGCGTACGCGTTCCGGCCCGACCGGCCGACGAAGCCGGCCGACGCGATGGACGTGATCGTCGTGGTCCGGGCGGACGTGGACTACGTGCTGCGCAGCGGCGAGCGGTGGACGCCGGGCAGCCGCGGCCTGTGGTTCGGCGACGCGTCCGGCTTCGGCTACTCGATCGGGTGCGATGCCTACCGGAAGGGGTTCCTCGCCCCGGTCGCCGCGGAACCCTCCGTGACCGCCCCGGCCGAGGACGGTCGCCCGGACGCGTTCTTCGACCCGACCGCACCACTGCCTGCGGCGGGCGGGTGCCACCCCTGAACCGGGCATGTTTCGGGGCCGTCGCGCGTTGAGGTAGGCGAGACGGTTCCTTCCCGACAGGAGTGGTGATGACCGAGGCCCCCGCGAAGCTGACGATGTACTCGACCACCTGGTGTGGCTACTGCCGGCGCCTGAAGTCGCAGATGGATCGCGACGGCATCGAGTACACCGAGGTCGACATCGAGCGCACGCCGGGCGCGGCCGAGTTCGTGATGAGCGTCAACGGCGGCAACCAGACCGTGCCGACGCTCCACTTCCCCAACGGCAAGGCACTGACGAACCCGACCCTGGCCCAGGTCAAGGCCGAGCTCAACTAGCGCGGAGCACCGCCTGTGCGGCGTTGTGGCCGCCGATGCCGCTGACCCCGCCGCCGCGGCGGGCGCCGCTGCCGCACAGGAGGAGGTTGGGGACGTCGGTCTCGACACCCCAGCCACCGCCGTCGTCGCTGAACGGCCATGCCAGGTCGCCGTGGAAGATGTGGCCGCCCGGCATGGCCAGCTCGTCCTCGATGTCGAGCGGGGTCCGCGCCTCGACACACGGCCTGCCGTCCTCGTCGGTCGCGAGGCAGTCCTCGATCGGTTCGGCGAGGTGGCGGTTCAGGCCGGCCAGGTAGCGCGCGCACAGGTCCGCTCGCCTGCCGGTGTTGTCGGACGTGAACAGGTCCGCGGGCGTGTGCAGGCCGAACAGGGTCAGCGTGTGGAGTTCACCGTCCACAATGGAGTCGTCGGTCAGCGTGTGGCAGTACATCTCGCCCGGCAGTGGATCCGGTACCGCGCCGGAAGCGCTTGCCGCGTAGGCGTTTTCCAGTTCCACATAGGACTCGTCGAGGTGCAGCGTGCCCGCGAACGCCTGCCGCGGATCGACGCCACTGCGCAACCGCGGCAACCGAGACAGCAGCATGTTGATCTTCAGCTGGGAGCCGGCGGGCGGGGTGGCGGCGCGGCCGCGCAGGCGGTCGAGCACCGCGGGCGCCACTCCGGACAGGACGTACGACGCCGCCACCGTGTGCTCGGCGTCGTCGGCCGTGTAGGTCACCTCGGCCACGGCGCCGTCGGCGTCCACGCGCGACACCTCGGCCGACGTCCGCAGCACCGAGCCCGCCTCCTGGGCGACCCTGGCGAGTTCCCCGGTCACGGCTCCCATGCCACCGACGGGCACCCGCCATTCCCCGGTGCCGTCACCGATCAGGTGATACAGGAAGCAGCGGTTGGCGAGCAGTGACGGCGACCGCAGCGACGTGTGCGTGCCGATCAGGGCGTCGGTCGCCACCACGCCGCGGACGACGTCGTCGGCGAACGTCTCCTCGATGGCGGTGCCGATCGGTTGCTCGAACACCTGCTCCCACAGGCGTTCCCCGGCCGCCTCCGTGACACGCGCCCGGAACGCGGCACGCGAGGGCACCGGCTCGAGCATCGTGGGCGCGACCGCCTGGGCCATCGCGGACAGCGACGAGTACCACGACATCCACCGGGTGAACTCGTCGTCCGAACCGGTGAGTTCCCGGAACGAGGCGGCGGTCGCCGCACCCGGGTCGCGCTCGACCAGCAGTCCGGCCGGGCGACCGTCCCGTTCGACCGGCGTGTAGGACGACACCGCACGCGAGCGCAACGCGATCCGCAGCCCCAGATCGCGGACGATCGCGCTGGGCAGCAGGCTCACCAGGTACGAGTACCGGGACAGCCGCGCCCCGACCCCGGGGAACGGGGTGGCGCTGATGGCCGCGCCACCGACGCGGCCGAGCCGTTCGAGCACGAGCACGGACTTGCCTGCACGGGCCAGGTACGCGGCGGCGACCAGTCCGTTGTGGCCACCGCCGACCACCACCACGTCGTAGCGTTCGGTCACGCGGATCACGCTACCGGGCAACACCGAGCCTGCGGGCCCGAACCGTGCGGGGCGCCGGCCTCGGCGCCGGCCTGGGCTCGTCGCGCGACTCGCGGGCGGCCCTGGCGAGCCGGGACGCGTCGGCCTCCCGGACGAGGTCGGCGTGCCGCGCCTCGACGAGTGCGTGAGCGCTGAAGACATCCATGACGATCTCCCTTTTCCGGGCAGGTTGACGAGAGCCGTCGTCGCACGACGGCTGGTTCGGCGGGTGGTCAGTCCTTCTGCGGCGCGACCGTGGTGGAGAAGAAGAGGTTCACCGACCGCGACCCCTCGGGCCGTGCCGCGGGGTTCTCACGCCGTTCGCGGTAGCGGTCCATCAGCTTGCGGATCTCGGCCCGGAACTCCGCGACCTCGTCGGCGGTGAGGAAGTCGGTGGTGTTGTCGACCCCGAGCGCCTCCCGCCACTCCGCGGGCTCGGCGGTCACCGAGAGGTGCCGTTCCTTGATCTGGTTCAGCGTGTAGTCGAGGAAGGCGCCCGACGCCGCCTGCGCCGCGACCGCGCCCTCCGTGTCCAGGCCGACGTCGGTGAACCGCGTGGACTGCACCGCGAGCCGCCACGGCTTCTCCCGGCCCTTCCCGCCTTCGGCCTGCACGACGTACTCGTACTTGGCGAGCATGTTCAGGTGGTACGAGCAGCTCGCGACGCTCTCCCCGGTCTCCTGGGCGCACTGCGTGGCGGTCGCACTGCCCTCGCGAGTCAGGAAGTCCAGGAGCTGCCACCGCAGAGGGTGGGCCAGCGCTCGGAGCGCCTTCGGATCGGTGATGTTCCGCTGCTCGACCATGCTTATCAAGGTACCTTGCTCAAGACTTCCTTAGCAAGAGTCCTTTCTAAAGATTCCTTGTTAAGTCGAACTGTAGGCTGTATGCATGGGACGAGTCACCGTTCGGCGCCCGGTTCTGCGGCTGTCCGAGGACGGCAGCAGGCGGCGTCAGGACGCGCTCGCGGCCGAGGAGCCGCTGGAGCTGCGGGTCGGCGGCAAGGCACTCGCGGTCACGATGCGCACCCCCGGCCACGACGTGGAGCTGGCCCACGGCTTCCTGCTGACCGAGGGCGTCATCGGCGCCGCGGCGGACGTCAGCACCGCGCGCTACTGCGACGGCGTCGACGACTCCGGCCGCAACACCTACAACGTGCTGGACCTGGCCCTGGCGCAGGGCGTCGAGCCGCCGGACACCGGCGTGGAGCGCAACTTCTACACGACCTCGTCGTGCGGGGTGTGCGGCAAGGCGGCGCTGGACGCGGTGAAGCTGAAGACCCGGTTCTCCCCCGCCGCGGACGAGTGCCGGGTGTCCCCGGAGACCCTGACGACCTTCCCGGACAAGCTGCGCGAGCAGCAGCGGGTGTTCGAGTCGACAGGCGGTCTGCACGCGGCGGGCCTCTTCACCACCGACGGCGACCTGCTCGTGGTGCGCGAGGACGTCGGCCGCCACAACGCGGTCGACAAGGTGACCGGGTGGGCGCTGCTGAACGGCCACGTGCCGGTCGGCGGCTCGGTGCTGATGGTGTCGGGCCGGGCGAGCTTCGAGCTGGTGCAGAAGGCGGCGATGGCGGGCATCCCGATCCTGGCGGCGGTCTCGGCGCCGTCGTCACTGGCGGTGGAGCTGGCGGACGAGCAGGGCATCACCCTGATCGGCTTCCTGCGCGGCACCAGCATGAACGTCTACACGCACACCGAGCGCATCACCGGTTCGTGACCATCCTGGTGTGCCGGTCGGCGACCCAGTCCCGCACCGCGGGCCACGGCCCGTAGCCCGCGTGCCCGTCCAGGTGGGCACCGCCGGGGATGATGTCGAGGTCGATCTTCAGCTCGGACGCCATGTCGACCGCCTCGTCGACGGAGCACGCCTCGTCGTCGTCGCCCACCACCAGCTGGGTCCACCCGGCCGCGCGCCGCAACCCCGCCGCGTCGAGCGGGGCGGGCGTGAACCCGTGCACGTCGGGGTGGTGCCAGCGCGGCCCGGGCGGCGACACCAGCATGGCCCGGTCGAACCGCAGCGGGTGCCGGTCGGCGTCGACGAGCTGGGCGGCGTGGTGCAGCCACAGCGCGGCACCGCACGAGTGGGCGAGCACGATCCGCTCGTCGTCGGCGGGTGCGGCCTCCAGGTGGTGCCGCAGCTCGACGAGCCACAGGTCCAGCCGGGGCCGGTCCGGCTCGGACAGCTGGGGCACCTCGACCACGCACCCGGTCTCCGCGAGCTCGTGGGCGAGCCAGCTCTGCCAGTGCGGCGGCGCGGCGCCCATGTGCCCGTGGAGCAGCAGAACGTACGGCATGCGGCCATCCTCGCACCGTTAGGGTGTGGTGTGCCTGCTTTCCTCGCCGCCGACGGGATCAAGCTCCACTACGACGACGCCGGCGAGGGCCGGACCCTGGTCGTCCTGCCGGGCGGTGCGGGCAGGCACCCCGACTACCTCGGCGACCTGGCCGGTCTGCCGGGCAGACGGGTCACCGTCCACTTCCGGGGCGCGGGCGACTCGCCCGCCGCGCCGACGGCCGAGGCCGGCTCGTACTGGCACCAGGCGCACGACCTGGAGGCCCTGCGCACGCACCTGGGTCTCGAGCAGCTCGACCTGGTCGCCCACTCGGCGGGCACGCGGGTCGCGATCGCGTACGCCGCCCAGTACCCGGACCGGGTGGCGAGCATGCTGCTGATCACCCCGCCCGCGGCGTACCTGACCGGCACCCCGTCGGACGTGGACGAGATCACCGCCCACCGCGACGGCGACCCGGTGTTCGACCGGGCGATGGCGGCGATGCGGGACGGCCCGCAGGACCCTGACCAGGACGCCTTCGAGGCGTGGCAGGCGCTGACCGCCCCGGCGACCTACGCGGCATGGACCGGGAAGGAACAGGCACACGCGAAGGTCGGCCGGACGCTGTGGTCCACGGTCCAGGCGTTCCTCAGCGTGACCCCACCGGACGACCTGCGGGAACGCCTCGCGGCGGTGACCGCGAAGGTCCGGGTCATCGCGGGCGCCGAGGACGCGACCACGGGTCTCGCCCCGGTCCTGGCCGTGGCCAGGCTCTTCCCGAACGGCGAGGCCGTGGTGATCGACGACTGCGGCCACTACCCGTGGGTGGAACAGCCGGAGTCGTTCCGCCGGGCCGCCGACCCGTTCGTCACCGGGGCCTGAACAGCGACGAGGGGCGTGGTCACCCACGCCCCTCGGCCAAGCTCAGCGGAACAGGATCAGGCGGACTTCTCGCGACGCTCCCGCCGCGACGGCTGCCGCGCCACGATCGTCGGGTTCACGTTCTCGCGCACCGTCTGCTCGGTGATGACCACCTTGGCGACGTCGGACCGCGACGGGATGTCGTACATGACCGGCTGGAGGACCTCCTCCATGATGGCCCGGAGGCCACGGGCGCCGGTGCCGCGGAGAATCGCCTGGTCAGCGATGGCCTCGAGCGCGGCGTCGGTGAACTCCAGCTCGACGCCGTCCATCTCGAACAGCTTCTGGTACTGCTTCGACAGCGCGTTGCGGGGCGTGGTGAGGATCTGCACCAGCGACGCCTTGTCGAGGTTCGTCACCGAGGCCACCACCGGCAGACGCCCGATGAACTCGGGGATCAGACCGAACTTGATCAGGTCCTCGGGCATGGTGTCGGCGAAGAAGTCGGTGGTGTCGATCTCCGCCTTCGACCGGATCTCGGCGCCGAAGCCCAGGCCGCGCTTGCCGACCCGGTCCTGGATGATCTTCTCGAGGCCCGCGAACGCGCCCGCCACGATGAACAGCACGTTCGTGGTGTCGATCTGGATGAACTCCTGGTGCGGGTGCTTGCGACCACCCTGCGGCGGCACCGACGCGGTGGTGCCCTCCAGGATCTTCAGCAGCGCCTGCTGCACGCCCTCGCCGGAGACGTCCCTGGTGATGGACGGGTTCTCGGACTTGCGGGCGATCTTGTCGACCTCGTCGATGTAGATGATGCCGGTCTCGGCGCGCTTCACGTCGTAGTCGGCGGCCTGGATCAGCTTCAGGAGGATGTTCTCGACGTCCTCACCGACGTAGCCCGCCTCGGTCAGCGCGGTCGCGTCGGCGATGGCGAACGGCACGTTCAGCAGCTTCGCGAGCGTCTGCGCCAGGTACGTCTTGCCGCAGCCCGTCGGGCCGAGCAGCAGGATGTTCGACTTGGTGAGCTCGACGGTCTCCTCGCGGGACTCGCGGCCCTCACGCCCCTCCGGCCGGGCACGGTCACCGGCCTGGATGCGCTTGTAGTGGTTGTAGACGGCCACGGCCAGCGTGCGCTTGGCCTCGTCCTGGCCGATGACGTACTGGTCGAGGAACTCGTCGATCTCGGCGGGCTTGGGCAGCTCGTCGAGCTTGACGTCGCCGGCCTCGGCCAGCTCCTCTTCGATGATCTCGTTGCAGAGGTCGATGCACTCGTCACAGATGTACACGCCGGGGCCGGCGATGAGTTTCTTCACCTGCTTTTGGCTCTTCCCGCAGAAAGAGCACTTCAGCAGGTCTCCGCCGTCGCCGATACGCGCCATGACCGCTGACCTCTGTCCCCTCCGGCCCGCTCCGGGGAGCGAGCCTGGATCTGTGGCCTGTAACGGGCCTTCGAGTGAGTGTCGCGCACTCCGCTCCAGGCCCGGTCGTGCCTGTTGCCTTCGACGGTACCTGCCAACCCCCACTCAATGGGAGAACCTGACCGCCGAGTTGTCGGATTCGGCCGATCAGGTGGCCCCGGAAACACGGTCCGGAGCCACCTGACGCCGGATCAGGGCCGGTTCGCCGACAGCTTCCGGTACGGAAGCACGTCGTCGACGATGCCGTACGCCTTGGCCTCGTCGGCCGTCAGAATCTTGTCGCGCTCGATGTCCTTGCGGATCTGCTCGGCGTCCCGGTTGGTGTGCCGGGCCAGCGTCTCCTCCATGAGACGGCGCACGCGCTGGATCTCGTTGGCCTGGATCTCCAGGTCCGAGACCTGCCCGTACACGCCCTCCATGGCGGGCTGGTGGATCAGCACGCGGGCGTTCGGCAGCGCGTAGCGCTTGCCGGGGGTGCCCGCCGCCAGCAGCACCGCGGCCGCGGAGGCGGCCTGGCCGAGGCAGAAGGTCTGCACGTCAGGACGGGCGAACTGCATGGTGTCGTAGATCGCCATCAGCGACGTGAACGAGCCACCGGGCGAGTTGATGTACATGGTGATGTCGCGGTCGGGGTCGACCGACTCCAGGTACAGCAGCTGCGCCATCACGTCGTTGGCCGACGCGTCGTCGATCTGCACACCGACGAAGATGATCCGCTCTTCGAACAGCTTGTTGTACGGGTTCGACTCCTTGACCCCGTAGCTCGTGCGCTCGACGAAGGACGGCAGCACGTACCGGGACTGCGGAGCGTAAGGGTTGCTCACGGTGTCATTCTCCTAGGTTCCGTGACCCGGCGTCAGCTGCCGCTGCCGTTGGGGGTCTGGCTCGCGCGGGTGACCACGTGGTCGACGAAGCCGTACTGGCGAGCTTCCTCGGCCGTGAACCACCGGTCGCGGTCCGCGTCCTGCGTGATCTGCTCGACGGACTGCCCGGTCTGCTCGGCGGTGAGCTCCGCCATCTCACGCTTCCACTTGTTGAGCACCTCGGCCCGGATCGCGATGTCGGAGGCCGTGCCGCCGACACCGCCCGACGGCTGGTGCATCATGATCCGCGCGTGCGGCAGGGCGTAGCGCTTGCCGGGCGTACCCGCGCTGAGCAGGAACTGGCCCATGGAGGCCGCCATGCCCATGGCCCAGGTCTGGACGTCCGGCTCGATGAGCATCATCGTGTCGTAGATCGCCATACCCGCCGAGACGGAACCGCCCGGCGAGTTGATGTAGAAGACGATGTCCTTCTCGGCGTCCTCGGCGGCGAGCAGCAGCAGCTGTGCCGTGATCCGGTTCGCGATCTCGTCGTCGACCTCGGAACCGAGGAACACGATGCGCTCACGGAGCAGCCGCTCGTACACCGAGTCGTTCAGGGTGAGTCCCGCGGTGCCCGACCGCATGTCGGGCGTCTGCCGTGGATGCGTCACGTCTGCCTGCCTTCTCCGCTCTGGTTGCGAGGTTGATCTGGTGTCACGTCCGACATTAACGAAGGCGGGCGGCATCGAATGCCCGACACCGCCCGAGTTCGCTCAGAGCGTCACTTGGTCTCCGCGTCCTCGACCGGCGCGTCAGCGGCCTGCTCCACCGGCGCCGCCTCCGCGGCGGCCTCCCGCGGGCCGAACAGCTCCTCGAGGTCCACCGCGTTGCCGCTCGCGTCCGTGACCGTGGCCACGCGCACGACCGAGGCCAGCGCCTTGCCGCGGCGCACGTCCGCGAAGATGGCGCCGAGCTGGCCGGACTGCTGCGCACGCTGCACGTACTCGTCCGGGCTGATGCCGAAGCGCTGCGCCTGGTAGATGATCCGCTCGGTCAGCTCGTTGTCGTCGACGCTCACGTTCTCGGCGTCGGCGATCGAGTCCAGGATCAGCTGGGTCTTGACGGCCTTCTCGGCCTCTTCCTGCACGTCGGTGTTGAACTGCTCCAGGGTCTGGCCCTGCGACGTGAGGAACTCCTCGAACTTGGCCTCGTCGTGGTCGAAGGCGTGGACCGCGTCGTGCTTGCGGACCTCGACCTCGGACTCGACGACCTTCTCCGGCAGCGGCACCTCGGTGACCTCGAGCAGCGCCTCGAGGACCTTGTCACGCGCCTGGACGCCCTGCTGCATCTTCTTGACGCGGGTCAGGCGCTCGCGCAGGTCGGCCTTCAGCTCGTCGATGGTGTCGAACTCCGACGCCATCTGGGCGAACTCGTCGTCCGCTTCGGGCAGCTCGCGCACCTTGACCGTGTTCACCGTGACGGTGACCTCGGCGTCCTGGCCCGCGAACTCGCCGGCCACCAGCTTCGTCGTGAACGTCGCCGACTCGCCGGCCGACGTGCCGATGATGGCCTCGTCGATGCCCTCGATCATCTCGCCGGAGCCGACCTCGTAGGACAGGCCGCTGGTCTTGGCCTCCTCGACCTCCTGGCCGTCGACCGTGGCCGACAGGTCGATCGAGACGAAGTCGCCGTTCTCCGCGGCGCGCTCGACACCCGTCAGCGTGCCGAACCGGGCGCGCAGCTCGTCCAGCTGCTCGTTCACCTCGTCGTCGGTCAGCTCCAGGTCGTCCACCGTCACCGACAGCTCGCCGAACGCCGGGACCGTGATCTCCGGGCGCACGTCCACCTCGGCCGTGAACGCGATGTGGTCGCCGTCCTCCAGCTTCGTGACCTCGATGTTCGGCTGGCCCAGCGTGCGGACCGAGCCCTCCGTGATCGCCTCCATGTACTTGGCCGGGATGGCCTCGTTGACGACCTCGTCGAGGATCGGCGCACGGCCGATGCGGGACTCGATGACCCGGGCCGGCGCCTTGCCGGGACGGAAGCCGGGGATGCGGACCTGCGAAGCGAGCTTCTTGTACGCGCGGTCGAAGTTCGGCTTGAGCTCGTCGAACGGCACCTCGACGTTGATCCGGACCCGCGTCGGGCTCAGGTGCTCGACGGTGCTCTTCAACGTGATCTCCTGGGTAGCTGGATTGACCGGTATGGGCTCTCGCGAGTGTATGGAACTCGCGGGCAGGCGAGGCGAGCGGGGGCCGACCTGCTGGTCTGACTCATCTGCAGGCCGGCCGCGCCAGGGTCGGGATGACAGGATTTGAACCTGCGACCCTCCGCTCCCAAAGCGGATGCGCTACCAAGCTGCGCCACATCCCGGCAGCCCCTCACCAAGGGACACCGGCCACAGCTTAACGCGGCACGCTAGGCTGTTCCCGCGCCACCTCTCGTGGCGCATGCGGGTGTAGCTCAATGGCAGAGCCCCAGCCTTCCAAGCTGGTCATGCGGGTTCGATTCCCGTCACCCGCTCGTTCGGGGCTACTCATGCTCGCGGAGAGCGCTCGCCGGGCTCACTCGCCATGTTTTGTGGGGGCGCGGCCCCCACGCCCCACCCGGCGGGGCTTCGCCCCCCGGACCCCCCGGTGGTTGCGCTGCTTGGTCGCGTTCCTGTCGTGCCGCGGGGCTGTGGCTGATCTTCGTGGTCTCGTGCTTGCCGAGCGTCGGCGTCCTAGTGCTTGTTGTGTGCGGTTGGACACGGGCTGTGCGGGTGGGTGGGTCCGGGGTGGCGATTACCATCCCGCCATGGAGATTCGTGGGAAGGCGGCTCTTGTGGCCGGGGCCTCTGGGGGGCTGGGGGCGGCCATTGCCCGGCGGTTGCGGGACGAGGGGTGTTCGCTCACGGTCGCCGGGGGGCGCGGGGACGGGGTCGAGGCGCTTGCCGACGAGGTCGGCGGGGGTGCCGTGGTCGCCGAGCTCGGGGCTCGGGACGAGGTGCGGCGGGTGGTGGACGCCGCCGGGGCGGTCGACCTGCTCGTCGTCTGCGCGGGCGGTGCCGGGGCGGGGGCGTTCGCCGGGTTCGGGCTGGACGACATCGACCGGGTGATCGACGACGGGTTGCGGGGGCCGCTCGCGCTCACGCGGTTGGCCGGGGAGGGGATGGTCGCGCGCGGGAGCGGGCACGTCGTCTTCGTGTCCTCGTTCGCCGGGAAGACCGCCGGGGCCGGCACGGCGTTGCGGAGTGCCGCCGCGTTCGGGGTTCGCGGGTTCGCGCTCGGGTTGCGGCAGGACTGGGCGCCGTCCGGGGTCGGGGTGTCCCTTGTGAACGTCGGGCACGTCGAGGACGTCGAGAGCGCTGACGGGGTCGCCCTGCCCGCCGGGTTCCGGCCCAAGTCCCCTGTGGACGTCGCCGCCGCGGTGGTGCGGGCGGTGCGGCACGACCGGGCCGAAGTGGACGTCGCCGATCCGGTGATGCGTGCCGGTGTCGTGTTCGGACAGTTGGCGCCGCAGACCGCGGCCCGGCTCAACCGGCTCGCGGGCGATCAGGCTGGTGGGTTGTGACGGTCTTCGTCCACCGGTTGCGGGTTCGCTACAACGAATGCGACCAGCAGGGCGTCGTGTTCAACGGGCACTACCTGTTCTACTACGACACCGCGATCACCGAGCTGTGGCGCGACCGGATCGGGCCCTACCAGGAGACCGTCTCGCGCGGGTTCGACATCGTGGTGGCCGAGGCGACGTTGCGGTACCGCAGTTCCGCGCGGTTCGACGAGCTGGTCGACATCGCGATGCCCGTCGCGCACCTCGGGAACACCAGCATGGTCATCCGGCCGGAGTTCCGGGTCGGCGACCGGCTCGTGGCGGACGGGGAGATCCGGCACGTGTTCGTCGATCCGTCCACTTTGGTCAAGAAGCCGATGCCGGACGACATCCGCGCCGCGCTAGCGGGTAGCGCGTAGGTACTCCACCTCGAGCACCGGCCTGCCGTCGCCGAAGTCGGTCTCGCGGGTCTTGCCGGTCTGGGTGAAACCGAACGACTCGTAGAAGTGCCGCGCGCGGTTGGCGCCCGTGATCGTCCACAGGTGCACCCGGCGCAACCGCGCCTCGACGATCAGCTCCCACGCGTTGTCCATCAACGTCCACGCGACGCCGGTGCCCCACGCGGAGGGGTGGGCGTACAGGTCGAAGACCTCGCCCTCGCGCACGCCGTAGTCGACCGGCCCGAAGTACGCGAACGCCACGACCCGGTCCCCGCGCTCGGCGACCAGCAGGGTGTTGCGCACGAACTCGCGGGACGCCATGACCGACTTCCACATCTCGCGCCGCTCGTCGGTGAACCTGCGCAGCCAGCGGCTCTCGAAGAGGTCCCGGTGCGCCACCCGCCACGCCTCGGCGTGCACCTCGCCGATGGCCGTCACGTCGTCCTGGGTGGCCTCGCGCACCAGGACCGGCACGTCCGGACCCCGGCGGAAGACCATCTCCCCACCATAGGTCAGACCACTGCCGGGTGGCATCCCTTACGAGCGGATTACGCCACCACGCGGCCCAGGAACTCTGCGCGTAGCGTCCCCGTTGTCCGTTCACAAGGCTTTGCCCGTCGGAAGGTGCACGTGATGGGGACGATCGTCGTCGTGGTGCTGGTGCTCGTCGTGGTGGCACTGGCGGCGACCTACATGAAGAACCAGGCCAACGCCAAGCAGCAACGGCTCGAGGACGCCAAGGCCGACGCCCGGCGCTGGGTCGAGCGGCTCGGCGGCCAGGTGATGAACCTGGTCGGCACGAACGAGGCCGCCAAGCAGGCGCTGGCCGACGCCTCCGAGCGGTACACCGCGGCGGGCTCGCAGATGGAACAGGCCGCCACGGCCGAGCAGGCCCGGCTCGTCACCGCGACCGCCATGGAGGGCCTGTACTACGTGCGTGCGGCGCGGCTGGCCATGGACATGGACCCCGGCCCCGAGCTGCCCGCGGACGCCGAGCGGGAGCGGGCGGGCAAGGTCACCGAGGACCGCAGGGTCAACGTCGAGGGCCGCGACTTCGAGGCCTCCCCGATGCCCAGCGACGCGACGCCGCACTACTACCCGGGTGGCCGCGTGGCCGGGCGGCCGGTGCCGCAGGGCTGGTACAGCGAGCCGTGGTGGAAGCCCGCGCTCGTCGCAGGCGCATGGGGTGTCGGGTCGATGCTGCTGTTCAGCGCCATGTTCTCCGGCATGTACGGCATCCCCGACGCGCAGGCCTGGGAGCAGGGCTACGACGCGGGCCAGGCCGACGCCATGGAGAGCGGCGACGCCGGTGACTACGGCGACGGCGGCGACTACGGCGACGGTGGCGGCGACTACGGCGGGGACTACGGCGGCGATTTCGGCGGCGGCGACTTCGGCGGTGACTTCGGCGGCGGTGACTTCGGCGGCTTCTGACCCGATGCCGTGAGGGGCGCCTTCGCGGAGGTGCCCCTCACGGCGTTCACGCCTGGCAGGTGGGGCACCAGTAGAGGTTGCGGGCCGCCAGCTCGGCCTTGCGGACCGGGGTCCCGCACACCAGGCACGGCATGTCGTGGCGCCGGTACACGTACACCTCGCCACCGTGCCGGTCCACCCGCGGCGCCCGGCCCGTCACGTGCGGCAGGTGCTCGTCGCGGACGGTGTCGATGCGGCCCTTGCGGACGCCGTCCTTCATCAGGTCGACCAGGTCCGCCCACATGTCCTTCCACAGCACGTCGTCCAGCGACCGGCCCGGCAGCATCGGGTTCACGCCGTGGCGGAACAGCAGCTCCGCGCGGTACACGTTGCCGACGCCGGCGACGATCTTCTGCTCCATCAGCAGCGCCGCGATCGGCAGCTTCGACCGCGTGATCCGCGCGTACGCCACGCCGGGGTCGGCGTTGCGGCGCAGCGGGTCCGGGCCCAGCTTCGCGAGCACCTCCCGCTGTTCCGCGACGTTCAGCACCTCGCAGCGGGTCGGTCCGCGCAGGTCCGTCCAGTGCGTCTCGCCCACCATGCGCATCCGCACCTGCCCCACCGGCAGCGTGGTCGGCAGGGGCTGCTCGGTGAACGTCCCGTACAGGCCGAGGTGGACGTGCACGATCGCGTCCGGGCCGTACACGTGGAAGAGGTGCTTGCCGTACGCCTCCGCCCGCGTCAGCACCCTGCCGTCCACCGCGGACGCCGGGAACCGGCCCTGCGGGCTCGTCACAGAGACCGGACGTTTCCCGTACCGCTTGGTGTGCAGGCGGGCGAGCCGGTGGAGCGTGTGTCCCTCGGGCACGGCTCAGGCGGGCAGCGGCGGCGGGGTGCCGGTGCGCTCGTAGTCGGTCAGCATGGCGATGCGCCTGGCGTGCCGCTCGTCGCCGGAGAACGGGGTCGCGAGGAACTTCTCGACGATCGCCGTGGCCTCCTCGACGCTGTGCATGCGGCCGCCGACGGCGACGACGTGCGCGTTGTTGTGCAGGCGGCCCAGCTCGGCGGTCTCGGTGTTGTACGCCAGCACGGCACGGCAGCCGGGCACCTTGTTGGCGGCGATCTGCTCGCCGTTGCCGGAACCGCCGATCACCACGCCGAGGCTGCCCTCGTCGGCGACCGCGCGGCGCGCGGCCTCGACGCAGTAGGGCGGGTAGTCGTCGGCCGCGTCGTAGACGGCCGGGCCGACGTCGACGACGTCGTGACCGGCGTCGGACAGGTGCTTGACGAGATGCGCCTTCAGCTCGAAGCCGGCGTGGTCGGAACCCAGGTAGACACGCACGCCCGGCATTCTGCCAGTTCTGGAAGCATGTGCCCGGTGACGGTCTTCGAACAGGACGGCTACGACCTTCGCGTCGAGTGGGGCCTGGACGGTGTTCGCGCGCTCGGTCCCCACTGCGCGGTGCTGGTCATCATCGACGTGCTGGTGTTCACGACCACGGTCGACGTGGCGCTGGGGCGGGGCGCGCGCGTGCTTCCGCTGCCGTGGCGCGACGAGCGGGCAGCCGAGGCCGCGAAGGCGGCCGGGGCCACGCTGACCCCGACCGGCCTGCACAAACTCGACGGGGAGCAGAAGTCCGGGTGGACGCTGCGGCCGTCGTCGCTGACCCAGTTGCCCCCGGACACGTTTCTCGGGATCACCTCGCCGAACGGCGCGACGCTGGCCGCGGCGGCCGCCGAGACGGGTGCCACCGTGCTCGCGGGCTGCCTGCGCAACGCGTCGGCGGTGGGCGCGGCAGCGGCCGGGATCGCCGGGGACCGGCCGGTCGGCGTGATCGCGGCGGGTGAGCGCTGGCGGCCGCAGCAGACCCTGCGGCCCTCGGTCGAGGACCACCTCGGCGCCGGCGCGATCGCGGCGGCCGTGACCGGGCGTGCCGCGCCGTCGTCGGAGGCGACGCTCGCCGCGCTGTCGTACCAGGCGGTGCACGACCGGATCCCCGAGGTGCTCGCCGATTCGATCTCCGGGCGTGAGCTGGTCGCCGCGGGTGTGCCGGACGACGTGAAGCTGGCGGGCGACGTGGACGTCAGCACGGTCGTGCCGGTGCTCCAGGACGGTGTGTTCACCGCATGAGCGGCCGGTGGGTCGAGGTCGCGAACGGGGTGTACGCGCGGCGCTACGTCGAACTGGACCAGACGCTCGGGCTCGTCGTCGGTGACACCCACTGCCTGGTGATCGACACCGGCACGGACGAGGTGCACGGCGCGTCCATGGCGGCCGCCGTGCGGTTCGTGACGCCGCTGCCGTGGACCGTGGTGATCACGCACGCGCACTTCGACCACTTCTTCGGCACGGCCGCGTTCCTGCCCGCGTCGGTGATCTCCCACGAGCGGTGCCGGGCGCTGATCCTCGCCGAGGGCGAGCGGCAGCGGCGGGCGTGGTCGGCGAAGTACCGGTCGGAGGGCAAGGCGGAGCAGGCGGAACGGCTCGCGGCGGCGCAGCTGGTCGCGCCGACCGAGGTGATCACCTCACAGGTGCTGCTCGACCTGGGCGGGCGGACCGTGACGCTGATCCACCCCGGCCCCGCGCACACCGACCACGACCTGTTCGTGCACGTGCCGGACGTCGACGTGGTGTTCGCGGGCGACCTGGTCGAGCAGGGCGCGCCGCCGTCCGTCGGCCCCGACTCGAACGTGCCGAACTGGCCCGCCGCGCTCGACCGGATCCTCGATCTGAGGCCCGCCGTGGTGGTGCCCGGTCACGGGGACCCGGTCGACGCGGAGTTCGTGCGGCGCCAGCGCAACGAGCTGGCGCGCGGCAGGCGTTAGCTCTGGATGGCCTTCAGCTCGGTGAACTCCTCCAGCCCGAAGCGGCCGAACTCACGGCCGTTGCCGGACTGCTTGAAGCCGCCGAACGGGGCCTTCGTGTTGAACGCGGCGCCGTTGATGTCGACCTGGCCCGCCCGCAGGCGGCCCGCGACGGCACGAGCGCGGTCGGCGTCGCCGCCGAACACCCCGGCCGCCAGGCCGTACTGGGTGCCGTTCGCGATGCGCACGGCGTCGTCGTCGCCGGTGTACGGGAGCACCGACAGGACCGGGCCGAAGATCTCCTCCTGCGCGATCGTCATGTCCGGCTTGACGTTCCCGAAGACCGTGGGGCGCACGAAGTAGCCGCGGCCCTCGACCGGCTCGGGGCCGCCTGCCGCCAGCGTCGCGCCCTCCTCGATGCCCTTGCGGATGTAGCCGACCACCCGGTCGCGCTGGGCCGCCGACACCGACGGGCCGATGCGGGTCGTCTCCACCGCCGGGTCGCCGGGCACGTACTTCGCGGCGGCCGCGGCGGCCACCTCGACGGCCTCGTCGTGCCGGTCCGCGGGCACCAGCAGGCGAGTGAGCGCACTGCACGCCTGGCCGTTGTTCATGTAGGCGTTCGCGACGGTGATCTTGACCGCGCGCGCCAGGTCGGCGTCGTCGAGCACCACCGACGCGGACTTGCCGCCCAGCTCCAGCGCGATCTTCTTGATCGTCTCGGCGCCCACGGCCGCGACCCGGCGGCCCGCCCGGGTGGAGCCGGTGAACGAGATCATGTCGACCAGCGGGTGCGCGGCCAGCGCCTCGCCGACGACCGGGCCCGTGCCGTGGACCATGTTGAACACACCGGCGGGGAGCCCGGCCTCCTCGATGATCGCGGCCAGCAGGCCCGCGGTCAGCGGCGCGACCTCGCTGGGCTTGAGCACCACGGTGTTGCCCGCGACCAGGGCGGGCGTCACCTTCGCGACCATCTGCTGCAGCGGGAAGTTCCACGGGGTGATCGCGCCGACGACACCGATCGGGTCACGCACGACCGTCGAGTTGCCGAACGTCACCGGGTCGAGCGCACCGGCCTCGACCTCCTCCAGCACGCCGGCCGTGATGCCGACGGGGTTGGTGACCTGCACCTTCTGGGCGAACGTGATCGGCGTGCCGACCTCGGCCGTGATCGTGGCGGCCAGCTCGGCCGCGCGGGCGCGCAGCCCGTCGTTGATGCGGCTGACGGCGGCGACCCGCTCGGCCAGCGGGGTCGCCGCCCAGGCCTCGAACGCCGACGCGGCAGCGCGCACCGCCGCGTCGGCGTCGCTCTGGGTGCCCGCCGGCACCGACGCGATGACCTCTTCCGTCGCCGGGTTGATGACGTCGATCCGCTCGCCACCGGCGCTGCTCTCGGTGAACGAGCCGTTGACGAAATGAGCGGTGCTGACGGTAGGGGCGGCCATCGGTCCTCCGTGATGTGACGCGTAAACGGGAGTCGACCCCCAGCCTGTCACATCCGGGTGGGGTCAGTCGAAGGACAGATCGCCGGTCCTGGTGCGCTTGAGCTCGAAGAAGTTGGGGAAACTCGCCAGCGCGACTGTGCCGTCGAACACCTTGAGCGCGTCCTCGCCGCGCGGTATGGAGTTCATCACCGGGCCGAAGAACGCGACGCCGTTCACGTGGATCGTGGGGGTGCCGACGTCCTCGCCGACCGGGTCCATGCCCTCGTGGTGGCTCTTGCGCAGCGCCTCGTCGTGGTCGCTCGTGTGCGCCGCGGCCGCGAGCTCCGCGGGCAGGCCGACCTCGGCGAGCGCCTCCTTGATGACGACGTCCAGATCCTTGTTGCCCTGGTTGTGGATCCGGGTACCCATCGCGGTGTACAGGTCGCGGAGGACCTCCTCGCCGTGCTGCTGCGCGGCGGCGATCGCGACGCGCACCGGCCCCCAACCGTTGTCCAGCATCCTGCGGTAGTCCTCGGGGAGGTCGCGGCCCTCGTTGAGCACGGACAGGCTCATCACGCGGAACCGGAGGTCGACGTCGCGGTGCTTCTCCACTTCGAGGATCCACCTGGAGGTGATCCAGGCAAACGGGCACAACGGGTCGAAGTAGAAGTCGATCTTCGTCTTGCCGGTGGAAGTCATGACAGGAACAACCGGCAAAGGCGAAGAGTTCTTCCCGTTCTTCACGTCCGGCGGGCCAAACCGTACCGCCGGGTGATTGGATGCCGATGAACAGGATTGTCAGTACCGAACAACGACCTGAGGTGACCAGTGGCTCCGCCCAACCTGACCCGTGACGAAGCACAACAGCGCGCGGCGCTGCTCGACGTGCGGTCCTACGACGTCGAACTGGACCTCACGGACGGTGGCGGCAAGCCGGGCGACGCCACGTTCCGGTCCACCACCACCGTGCGCTTCGCGAGCAAGGAGGCGGGCGCGGACTCCTGGATCGACCTGGTCGCCGCGTCCGTCGAGGACGCGACGCTGAACGGCACGGCCGTCGACGTCTCCGGCTACCGCGAGGACAAGGGCATCGCACTGCCGTCGCTCGCCGAGGAGAACGAGCTGACGGTCGCGGCGACCTGCCGGTACATGAACACCGGTGAGGGCCTGCACCGCTTCGTCGACCCGGTCGACGGCGGCGTGTACCTGTACACGCAGTTCGAGACGGCCGACGCCAAGCGCATGTTCACCTGCTTCGACCAGCCCGACCTCAAGGCGACGTTCCGGTTCACCGTCATCGCCCCCGCGGACTGGAAGGTGATCTCGAACGCGCCCGTCGAGTCCAGCGAGGAGACCGAGGGCGGCGCCGTCCGGCACGTCTTCGAGACCACGAAGCGGATGTCGACGTACGTGACCGCGCTCGTGGCCGGGCCGTACGCGGAGTGGCGCGACGAGTACACCGACGAGTCGGGCACGATCCCGCTCGGCATCTACTGCCGCGCCTCGCTCGCCGAGCACATGGACGCCGAACGGCTCTTCACCGAGACCAAGCAGGGTTTCGACTTCTACCACCGCAACTTCGGCGTGCCCTACCCGTTCGGCAAGTACGACCAGTGCTTCGTGCCGGAGTTCAACGCGGGCGCCATGGAGAACGCGGGCTGCGTGACCTTCCTCGAGGACTACGTGTTCCGGAGCAGGGTCACCCGGTACGCCTACGAGCGGCGCTGCGAGACCGTGCTGCACGAGATGGCGCACATGTGGTTCGGCGACCTCGTCACCATGCGCTGGTGGAACGACCTGTGGCTGAACGAGTCGTTCGCGACGTTCGCGTCCGTGCTCGCGCAGGCGGACGCCACCGAGTACGTGCACGCGTGGACGTCGTTCGCGAACATCGAGAAGTCGTGGGCGTACCGGCAGGACCAGCTGCCCTCGACGCACCCGGTCGCCGCGGACATCCCGGACCTGCAGGCGGTCGAGGTCAACTTCGACGGCATCACCTACGCCAAGGGCGCCTCGGTGCTCAAGCAGCTCGTCGCGTACGTCGGGCAGGAGCAGTTCCTGTCCGGGCTGCGGGTGTACTTCGCCAAGCACGCGTGGGGCAACGCGACGCTCGCGGACCTGCTGGCGGCGCTGGAGGAGGCGTCGGGCCGCGACCTGTCGTGGTGGAGCGCGCAGTGGCTGGAGACGACCGGCCTGAACTCGCTGCGCCCGTCGTTCGAGGTGTCTCCTTCCGGTGAGTTCACGTCGTTCGCGATCACCCAGGGCGGCGCCAAGCCGGGTGCCGGTGAGCTGCGCACGCACCGGGTGGCCGTCGGCGTGTACGACGACCAGGACGGCAAGCTCGTCCGCACGCACCGCGTCGAGCTGGACGTCACCGGCGAGCGCACCGAGGTGCCGGAGCTGGTGGGTGTCGCGCGCGGCAAGCTCGTGCTGGTCAACGACGACGACCTGTCGTACTGCACGATGCGCCTCGACCCGGACTCGCTCGCGACGCTGGTCGACCGGATCGGCGACATCACCGAGCCGCTGCCGCGCACGCTGTGCTGGTCGGCGGCGTGGGAGATGACCCGCGAGGCCGAGCTGAAGGCACGTGACTTCGTGACGCTGGTGTGCCACGGGCTGCCCGCGGAGACCGAGGTCGGTGTGGTGCAGCGGCTGCTGCTGCAGGCGCAGACCGCGATCAACTCGTACGCCGACCCGGCGTGGGCGCCGACCGGCTGGCGGACGTTCACCGACCGGCTGTTCGAGCTGGCCGCCGACCCGGCGACGGCGTCGGACCAGCAACTGGCGTTCGTGAACGCGCTGACCGGGGCGCGGCTCGAGGACGACCAGCTGGCCGTGCTGCGCGGGTGGCTGGACGGGTCCGCGCCGCTGGCGGGGCTCGTGGTGGACACGGACCTGAAGTGGCGGCTGCTGCAGGCGCTGGTGGCACACGACGCGGCGGAGGACGCCGAGGTCGCGGCGATGCTGGCGGCCGACCCGACGGCGACCGGGCAGCGGCAGGCGGAGCGGACGCGTGCGCTGCGGCCGTCGGCCGAGGTGAAGGCGGAGGCGTGGCGGCGGGCCGTGCACGACGACGAGCTGCCGAACGCCATCAACGAGGCGATCATCGCGGGCTTCTCGCACCCGACGCAGAAGGAGCTGCTGGCGCCGTACGTGTCGCGGTACTTCGCGGACGTGGCGGACGTGTGGGCCCGGCGGTCCAGTGAGCGGGCGCAGCCGGTGGCGCTGGGCCTGTTCCCGTCGTGGGCGGTCTCGCAGGACACCGTGGCGGCGTCCGACGAGTGGCTGGCCGACGAGTCCCACCCGCCCGCCCTGCGCCGCCTGGTCTCGGAAGGTCGCGCGGGCGTGGTCCGCGCCCTGGCCGCCCGAGCCTTCGACACCGAGTAACCCGGCGAGTCCCCGTCCCCCAACACCGCGAGTCGCGCTCTCACGCATACCGAGTTGTCAGTTTCGTGCACATGACTTCTGCACGAAACGTACAACTCGGTGTGCACGAGAGCGCGACTCGCGGTGTTGGGGGGCACGCGCCAGAACGCCGCGCCTTCCTGGGGAGGGCGCGGCGTCCGGGGGGTCTGCTAGTGCTTCGTGCCTGCCTGGTCGGTGAGCATGCGCAGGCCGCTCACCAGGCCGCCGATCAGGTCGCCCTCCTTGAAGGACGCGACCATGCTCATGACCGCCAGGTTGCAGGCGCGGTCGGGCAGGCGGCGGCTGGACTCCGCGCCGGTCACGACCTCGACCTTGCGCTGGCCGGGCGACACGGCGATGAGCACCGCGGCGGGCGCGTTGTCGCCGGACTCGGCGTGCAGCTGCTCGGCGGTCGCACGGGTGTCGTCACCCAGCTCGCCGAGGTAGACGCTGAACGCGAGCCCCGTGGTGCGGGCGGAGAGCGTCAGGGCCTCGTCGAGCCGCGCGAGCTGCACCGAGCTGAACGGCAGCTCGGCCTTGGCCGGCGTGTACTCCTTGGCGACCGACACGCGGCCGCTCGCGGTCACGACCGCGCCGTACCCGTGCTCGACGTCCTCGGCGACGACGTCACCGGGCTTGCCGTGGAGAACGACCTCACCAGCTGCCACGAGCGCCTCCCTTGGCCGTGGGGCGCGGCTTGCCGCCACCGGTCGGTACGGCGGACGCGTCGGCACCCGCCGGGTTGGCGGTCCACCAGACCGCCGGGTACTCCCAGGGCTGCCCCGGGCGGTACCGCGGCGCCTTGGCGAACTTGTCCCGCAACGTCAGCAATGCCACCAGGCCGTAGATGGCCAGCGGGATCACCGCGTAGATCAGAAGTGTCTGCACGACGCTCACGCGCGACACCCTACCCAGCACCGCGCGGACCGCGACACTCGGCAGCCGGACGACCGGCCGAGATCACATCGAGTGATCAACTACTGCGGGCCGGTAGCCGCGCTGGGCCGTGCGCGCGCGTTTGCGTTCGTACAGCGGGATGAAGCACCGACTGCGAACGGCCCCATCTCACGGACTGACATCGCATCGTCACGCTTTACGTCTTGTCGATTACAGTTCCAGCTCATAGCTTTCACCTGTACGGCCCTTGCGGTCCCTTCCCCGGCACTCTCCGTGCCCGTATCGCCGAGGAGTCCCCGTCATGCAGACCACCACCCCGACGATCATCACCCATTCGGACGAGTGCGCCGCCATGGGCAGCCGCGTCACCCGCGGCACCAGGGTCACGGCAGGCACCAGGGTCACCCGAGGCACGAGGGTCACGCGGGGAACGCGCGTCACGGCAGGCACGAGGGTCACGCGCGGCACGCAGGTCACCAGGGGCACGCGCGTCACCGCCGGCACCCGCGTCACGAGGGGCACGCGGGTCACGCTCGGCACCCGGGTGACGGCGTCCTAGTTCGCGCGGGAGGGCCGGTCTAGGCGGCCGGCTCTCCCAGGTAAGGCAGCCACTGGGGGTCGGTGTCCACGACACCGGCGAGCAGGCGCCAGTGCGTTCCGCGCGGCGCTCTCGGCACCACCCGCAACCGCCAGCCGAGCTCCGAGAGCAGCTTGTCGGCCTTGCGGTGGTTGCACCTCACGCAACACGCGACGCAGTTCTGCCACGTGTGCTCGCCGCCGCGACTGCGCGGGATCACGTGGTCGATGGTCTCCGCCCGGCCACCGCAGTAGGCGCAACGATGTCGGTCCCTGTGCATGAGCCCGGCTCTCGTCAGCGGCACCCGCGCCCGGTAGGGCACGCGGACGTAGCTGGAGAGGCGGATCACGGAGGGGACCACGACGCTGTCGCTCGCCGAGTGCAGCACGATCCCGGCCGGGTCGCCGTGCACCACCTCGGCCTTGCCGCAGACCACTAGCACCACCGCGCGGCGCAGCGGGAGGGCGGTCAACGGCTCGAAGGTGGTGTTCAGCAACAGCACGCGGCGCTTGCCCCAGGGCAACGCGCCGCTGGGCGGCGGCTCAGGCGCGCCGGCATCCGACGGTTCGGCTTGCGAACGCAGGGGCGTCCGCGACGCCGGCCCACGGGCGGCGCCGATCGGAGTCGGATGTCGGTCGGGCACGCGACCACCTCCACCGGATCTGGCAGCCATAGCAGACCACAGATCACCCCCTGAACGCACGTGTGTTGTGCAACGTGTCCGGCCACTGTGCTTGATCGGTGACCGAATCGACCTTGAGGCCCGGGACCGCTTCCACCGAGTTGTCCACAGGCAAGATCGACTTCACCGGTCCTGACGGTGACCACTGGTAGACTGGCAAGGCGGGTGGCCCCCGGGATCGGGTGGGGCCTGCGTTGGGGGCGATTCGCGCGGTTCGCGCGGTTTCCGCGGTGGTGCGATGGGCTTCGCGTGAGGCTGCTCGGCGGTCGCGGTGCCTGGCTCGGATGCGGCCGCCGGCCGGTCGTTGTGCCGGGTGTGGGTGTCGTCTCCCGCCGGTGTTTTCCTTGCGGTGCCGGTGATCGCGCGATGCGCGCGATTTCTGTCACACCAGCCGCTTCACACGCGTCGTTGCCGCGCCGTTATCGTCGGGCCCGTGACCGATTTGGAGTTGTCATTCGAGGCGCCCAAGTGCGATCCCGGCGACAACTGGTGCGAGACCGTGGGTCAGCTGACGGGTAGCCAGTGGCTCGCGCAGTCCGCGAACTGGCTCATCGCCAAGCCGCTCACGATCATCCTGATCCTGATCGTCGCGATGATCATTCGCTCCCTCGCGCGCAGGTTGATCGACCGGCTGACGCGTGCGACCGGCGGCAAGGTGCCGACGTTGCTGCGGCCGCTCAAGGAACGCGCGCCGCAGGCCCTTGGCACGCTGCTGTCCGAGCGGCGGGCCCAGCGGGCCAAGACGATCGGCTCCGTCTTCAAGTCGATCACGTCGGTGATCGTGTTCGGGATCGCGTTCATGATGATCCTGGCCGAGCTGGGGGTGAACCTCGCGCCCGTGCTGGCCTCCGCGGGCATCCTCGGCGTCGCGGTCGGGTTCGGTGCGCAGAACGTCGTCAAGGACTTCCTGTCCGGGGTCTTCATGATGCTCGAGGACCAGTACGGCGTCGGCGACGTCGTCGACGTGGGCGAGGCCTCCGGCACCGTCGAGGCCGTCGGCCTGCGGATCACCACCATGCGGGACATGAACGGCACGGTCTGGTACGTGCGCAACGGCGAGATCCTCCGCGTCGGCAACTCCAGCCAGGG
Source organism: Actinophytocola sp. KF-1 (assembly GCF_054661535.1). Lineage (NCBI taxonomy): Bacteria > Bacillati > Actinomycetota > Actinomycetes > Pseudonocardiales > Pseudonocardiaceae > Actinophytocola > Actinophytocola sp. KF-1. The sequence goes on from NZ_BAAFVK010000010.1 coordinate 135,033, forward strand.
GTTCGCGGTCGCGGTCGTCGACGTGCCGATCGGGTACGGCGCCGACGTGGGGCAGGCCACCGACATCCTCGACCGGGTGGCGCGCGACGCGGTCGAGCACGAGCCGGTGTCCGAGGACGTGATCGAGCCGCCCGAGGTGCTCGGTGTGGAACGGGTGTCGGCGACCGAGGGCATCCTGCTGCGGATGACCGTGAAGGTCCGGCCCGGCCGCCAGTGGTCGGTCCAGCGGGCGCTGCGGGCCCGCATCATGGGCGCGTTCGAGGACGCGGGCATCCCCGGGCCCCTGCCCCGCCCCTTCCCCGCCACGGAGGCCTGAACGCTGATGGCAGGATGGAAACGTGGCAACACCGACACCTGAGGAAGTGGCGAGCTTCTACGAAGCCGTCGGCGGCGAACCGGTCTTCCACGGCATCGTCGCGCGGTTCTACGAGGAGGTCGCCAAGGACGAGGTGCTGCGCCCGCTGTACCCCGAGGAGGACCTGGGGCCCGCCGAGGAACGCCTGCGGCTGTTCCTCATGCAGTACTGGGGCGGCCCGCACACCTATTCGGAACGCCGTGGCCACCCTCGGCTGCGGATGCGTCACGCACCGTTCTCGATCGGCCCGATCGAGCGGGACGCCTGGCTGCGGTGCATGCGCACGGCCGTCGACGAGGCGGGCCTGTCCGAGGAGCACCGGCGCCAGCTGTGGAGCTACCTGGAGATGGCCGCCAACAGCCTGATGAACAGCTGGATGTGAGCCGGCGCGCCGAATTCCCGCCCGGATGGCGGCGATTGCTGGCAGGATGACCGATCGTGCGCAGAGCCGGAGACAGCCCCGAGGACGCCTCCGACTGGTGGCGCGACGCGACGTTCTACCAGGTGTACGTGCGTTCGTTCGCCGACTCGGACGGTGACGGCGTCGGCGACCTGGACGGCATCCGCGACCGCCTCGGCTACCTGGAGCTGCTCGGCGTCGACGCGCTCTGGCTGACGCCGTTCTTCCGCTCCCCCATGGCCGACCACGGCTACGACGTGGCCGACCCGAGGGACGTCGACCCGCTGTTCGGCGACCTCGACGCGTTCGACCGGCTGGTCGCCGAGGCGCACAGCCGCGGCATCCGGATCACGATCGACCTGGTGCCCAACCACACGAGCGACGAGCACGTGTGGTTCCAGGAGGCCCTCGCCGACCCCGGCGCCCGGGACCGCTACATCTTCCGGCCCGGCCGGGGCGACGGGCCGCCGAACAACTGGATCAGCGTCTTCGGCGGGCCCGCGTGGACGCGCGTCGACGACGGTCAGTGGTACCTGCACCTGTTCGACGCGCGGCAGCCGGACCTGAACTGGACGCACCCCGAGGTCCACGCGGACCTGGAGCACACGCTGCGGTTCTGGCTGGCCCGCGGCGTGGACGGCTTCCGCATCGACGTCGCGCACGGCATGGCCAAGCCCGCCGACCTGCCGGACATGGACCTGCGGGCGGGCAACCGGATCGGCCAGCACGACCTGTTCGACCCCCGGTTCGACGACGACGGCGTGCACGACGTCCACCGGCTGGTCCGCCGCGTCCTCGACGAGCACCCGGGCGCCATGGCGGTCGGCGAGATCTGGGTGACCGACAACGAGCGGCTCGCCCGCTACCTGCGGCCCGACGAGCTGCACCTGGGCTTCAACTTCCGGCTCGTGCTGGCGCCGTTCGACGCGGCCGCGCTGCGCACCGCCATCGAGGCGTCGCTGGAGACCGCTGCCGTCGCCGGGGCGCCGCCGACGTGGACGCTGTCCAACCACGACGTGGCCCGCGAGGTGAGCAGGTACGGCGACGGGCACCACGGCGAGCAGCGGGCGCGGGCGATGGCGCTCGTCGAGCTGGGGCTGCCCGGTGTGGTGTACCTGTACAACGGCGAGGAGCTGGGCCTGCCGAACGTGGCGCTGCCGGACTGGGCCATCCAGGACCCGAAGTACTTCCGCTCCGGCGGCGAGGTCCGCGGTCGCGACGGCTGCCGCGTGCCGCTGCCGTGGGAGGGCGACGAGCCGCCGTTCGGCTTCTCTCCGGGGACGTCGACGTGGCTGCCGATGCCGCCGGAGTGGGCGAAGCTGACCGTGGAGCGGCAGCTGGAGGACGCGGACTCGACGCTGTCGCTGTACCGGCACGCGATCGAGCTGCGGAAGTCCCATCCGGCGTTCGCCGGCGCCGAGCTGGAGTGGTACGGCGCGCCGGAGGGCTGCTTCGCGTACCGCCGCAAGGGCGGCGGGCTGGTGTGCGTCCTCAACGCGTCGGCGACCGCGGTGCCGCTGCCCGCGGGCGAGGTGCTGCTGACCAGCGGCTCACTGTCCGACGGCCTGCTGCCGCCGGACACCGCCGCCTGGCTCGTCTAGAAGCCGGACCCCGCCTCGCCGAAACCCGGGTCCAGCTCGGGTGACTCCGGCTCGGGGTCGTCGTCGGACAGGGCGGCGCCCGCGACGAACGCCGCCGTCGGGCCCACGCCCCACGCGACGTTGCGGATCGCGTTGGCCCGGCGTTGCTTGGCGCTCAGCGGCTCGACGGGCTCCGCCGGGTACTGGACGTGCCTCGGCCGTGCGGGACCGTCCTCCGGCTCCCGGCCGTCCCACTCGTCGTGCCTGGGCACGGTCTGGTCCAGGAACCGGCGTGCCGGGTCCTCTGGCTCGCTCATGCGGTCATCGAACCCTAGACGAGCAACGGCAGCAAGGCGTGCCTGCGCCGGACCACCGCACCGAACCGGGCGTCGATCCGCAGCCACGCGTCGGTGGCCGTGACCCGCACGTGCTCGCTCTCGCCGGAGCCGAGGAACCCCATGCCCGACATGGCGAACAGGCAGCGCATCGGGATCTTCACCTCGAGGCCGTCACCCGACACCGTCAGCACCGTCTGGTCGAGCAGCGACGCGGGCGGGGTGCCGTGCGGGCCCTGGTTCTCCCGTGCCAGCTCCAGGCCGCGCTCGGTCAGGTCCGCCACCACCTTCGCGGGCAGCTGCTCCTCCACGACCTGCCAGTGCGCCTGCGGCGGCAGTGCCGACCGCCACTGCATGTCGACCGCCCGGCCGGGGTCGACCCGGTCGGCCCGCGACACCGCGAGCGCGGCCAGCAGGTCGTTGCCGAACACCGTCACGTCCGCCGGCTCCATGGTGCCGAGCACGGTCCGGGTGGCGAGCACGTCGAACGGCGTCGCCACCCAGGCGTCGATCCGGCCGCCGTCGCGGGTGCGCAGGCGCACCACGGTCTGCCCGTCGAGGCGGACCGCCCGGGCGACGAACGCGCCGAGGTCGTCCCGTTCGGACTGGTCCGAGAAACTCAGCTCAGGCACCGTTGCTCCCACTGCGGTACGCGGCAAGGAAATCCCGCTCGCCCTCGGTGAGCCTGCGCGGTCGGCCGCTCGCCGTGTCGTACGGCACGAGCAGCGTCTCCGCGGTCACCGCGGGCATCTCCTCCAACGGTCCGATGTGGACCTTGTAGTCGAGGGTGAAGGCCGCGTGCCGCATCTCCCGGACGCTCATCGACACCCGCACGGGGCTGCCGTCGGCCACCAGCGGCATCAAGTAGTCCACGACCAGCCGCGCCACCACGACACCGCGCGCCATGCCCTCGGCGCCCTGCCGTGCCGCCTCCGTGAAGAGCAGCTCGACGCGGGCCTCTTCCAGCAGCGTCACGGTGTTCGCGTGGTTGACGTGACCGTACGCGTCCATGTCCGACCAGCGCGGCCGGACCTCGGCGATGAAGACACCCACTACCGCACCATACTGCGCACCTGCCGGGTGGCGACCGACAGTGTCGCCAGGTCCAGCTTGCCCACCCGCCGGATCTCCTCCAGCGACTCGCGCGACCGGGAGATGCGCCGGGAGTTGGCGTGCTCCCAGTTCTCGATCTTCTCGTCCGCCGAGGTGCCGGGGTCGCTCTGGCGCAGCACGTCGAGCGTGATGGCACGCAGCGACGAGTACAGGTCGTCCCGCAGCGCCAGCCTGGCGAGCGCGTGCCAGCGGTTGCCGCGTTCCAGCGCGCTGATCGAGGTCAGCATCGAGTCGATGTTGAGGTGCTCGGACAGCGCGTAGTACAGCTCGGCGGTCTCGCGCGGGCTGCGCTCGGTGTCCAGCCCGTCGCGGTCGGCCAGCTCGGCGACCTCGGTGATGTCCAGCAGCGCGTAGCAGTCGAGCAGCGACGCGATCCGCTGCGCGAGCGCGGCGGGCGTGCCGACGGCCACCAGTTCGTCCGCCGCGCGGGCCACGGACTCCTGCTCCGCGCCGCGCAACATGCCCGGCACGTCCGGCGCCAGCTCGGCGACCACCTTGTGGAACCGGTTGATCTCCGCGCCCACCGCGAGCGGCTGCGGCCGGTTCGACAGCAGCCAGCGGGACGCGCGGTCCAGCAGGCGGCGGGTCTCCAGCGTCATGTGGTCGGCCGTGTCGGTCGGCACGACGTTGTCGAGCGCCCTGATCTCGCGCCACAGCTCCGGCAGGTCGTAGATCTTGGTGACCGCGGTGAACGCGCGCACGGCGTCGGTCGCGGACGCGTTCATCTCCTCGGCCAGCCGGTACGCGTACGACACGCCACCGCCGTCGACCACCTCGTTGACGACCAGCGTGGTGGTGATCTGGCGGCGCAGCGGGTGGTCGTGGATGTGGTCGGCGAACCGCTCCCGCAGCCGCGTCGGGAAGTACTCCGGCAACCGCCGCGAGAACACGTCCGCGTCGGGCAGCTCGGAGGCCAGCACCTCGTGCTTGAGCCGCAGCTTCACGTGCGCGAGCAGGGTCGCCAGCTCCGGGGAGGTGAGGCCCTCGCCCCGCTTGTCCATGTCCCGGAACTGCGCCTTGGTCGGCAGCGCCTCCAGGTTGCGGTCCAGCCCGGACTTCTCCTCCAGGTCGTTGACCAGCCGCGCGAGCACGGTCAGCATCGACACCGCGTGCGCACGGCTCACGCCGAGCACCGCGTTCTGCGAGTAGTTGTCGGCCAGCACGAGGTGCGCGACCTCGTCGGTCATCTCCGCCAGCAGCTCGTTGCGCTGCTCCTTGGCGAGCGTGCCCCGCGCGACCAGCTGGTCGAGCAGGATCTTGATGTTGACCTCGTGGTCGGAGCAGTCCACGCCCGCCGAGTTGTCCAGCGCGTCGGTGTTCACCTTGCCGCCGGCCCGCGCGAACTCGATGCGGCCGCGCTGCGTGAGCCCGAGGTTGCCGCCCTCGCCGACGACCTTGACCCGCAGGTCGGCGCCGTCGACGCGGACCGCGTCGTTGGCCTTGTCGCCCACGTCCGCGTGCGACTCGGTCTGTGCCTTCACATAGGTGCCGATGCCGCCGTTCCACAGCAGGTCGACAGGAGCCAGCAGGATCGCCTTCATGAGCTCCGGCGGCGACAGCTTCGTGACGCCCTCCGGCAGGCCCAGCGCGACCCGCGCCTGCTCGCTGACCGGGATCGACTTCAGCGTGCGCGGCCACACGCCGCCACCCTCGCTGATCAGCGACCGGTCGTAGTCGTCCCAGCTGGACCTCGGCAGCTCGAACAGGCGCCGCCGCTCCGCGTAGGAGGTGGCGGCGTCCGGGTTCGGGTCGATGAACACGTGCATGTGGTTGAACGCGGCGACGAGCCGGATGTGCTCGGACAGCAGCATGCCGTTGCCGAACACGTCCCCGGCCATGTCGCCGATGCCGACGACCGTGAAGTCCTCGGTCTGCGTGTCCTTGCCGAGCTCGCGGAAATGCCGTTTCACGCTCTCCCACGCGCCGCGGGCGGTGATGCCCATGGCCTTGTGGTCGTAGCCGACGGAACCGCCGGACGCGAACGCGTCGCCGAGCCAGAAGCCGTAGCTCGCGGCGACCTCGTTCGCGATGTCGGAGAACTTGGCGGTGCCCTTGTCGGCGGCAACGACCAGGTAGGTGTCGTCGCCGTCGTAGCGGACCACGTCCCTGGCCGGTACGACCTCGCCGCCACGCAGGTTGTCGGTCAGGTCCAGCAGACCGGAGATGAACATGCGGTAGCAGGCGATGCCCTCGGCCATGAAGGCCTCGCGGTCGTCGCCTGCGGGCGGGCGCTTGACCACGAACCCGCCCTTGGCGCCCACGGGCACGATGACCGCGTTCTTCACCGCCTGCGCCTTGACCAGGCCGAGGATCTCGGTGCGGAAGTCCGAACGGCGGTCCGACCAGCGCAGGCCGCCGCGCGCGACGGGGCCGAACCGCAGGTGCACGCCCTCGACGCGGGGCGAGTACACGAAGATCTCGAACTTCGGCCTCGGGTCGGGCAGGTCGATGACCTGCGCCGGGTCGAGTTTGATCGCCAGGTACGGCCGCGGCTCGCCGTGCTCGTCGCGGACGTTGTAGTTGGTCCGCAGCGTGGCCCGGATGAGCGCGAGCAGGCTGCGCAGGATGCGGTCCGCGTCGAGGCTCGTGACCTCGTCGATCATCGTGGTGATCTCGGCGATCTGGGATTCCACCGCCCGCTCGCGCACCTCGTCGGCCTTCGACAGGTCGAACCGGGTCTCGAACAGGCGGACCAGCGCGACCGCGACGTGCGTGTGGTCGAGCACCGCGGACTCGACGTCGCCCTGGTCGAACGGGACACCCGCCTGCCGCAGGTAGCGCGAGTAGGCACGCAGCAGCGCCGCCTGCCGCCAGCTCAGGCCGCCGCGCAGGACCAGCGAGTTGAACCGGTCGGACTCGGCGTCGCCGCGCCAGATCGCGCCGAACGCGTCCTGGAACAGGGTGCGCTGCCGCAGCTGCTGGTCCGGGGTCTTGTCCTCGACCTCGGCCGGGTCGACCCGCAGCCCGAAGTCGTAGATCCACCAGCGCGTGCCGTCCTCGCGGTGGATCTCGTAGGGCCGCTCGTCGACGACCTCGACGCCCATCTGCTGCAGCACCGGCAGCATCTGCGACAGCGTGACGCCCTCGCCGGCCAGGTACAGCTTGAAGCGGCGCTCGCCCGGCTCGGCGTCCTGCGGGCGGTAGAAGGACATGCCGAGGTCGCCCTCGGCACGCAGCCCTTCCAGTTTGCGCAGGTCGGCGAGGGCCTCGGTGGCGGCGAAGTCCTCCTTGTAGGCCTCGGGGAAGACGCTCGCGAAGCGCTGCCCCTGTTCGGTCGCGGACTCGGCGCCGACGGCCACCATGTCGTTGTCGCGGCGCGCGCCGCTGTCGACCCGCTCGCGCTGCTCGGCGAACACGGCCTCGACGAGCCGGTCGTCCCAGGTGCGCACGGCCTCGGTGAGCCGCTCCTGGATGCGGTTGACGTCCGCGTCGACCGGCACCGACGGGTCGGTGTGCACGGTGAAGTGGACCTGCGCGAGCGGGTTCTCCCCGATGCGGGTGGAGAACTCGAGGTTCGTCCCGTTCAGCTCGTCGATGAGCACCTCGGTCATCGCGAGGCGGGACGTGGTGGTGTAGCGGTCGCGCGGCAGGAACACCAGGCAGGAGAAGAACCGGCTGTACGGGTCGCGGCGCAGGAACAGCCGCAGCCGGCGGCGGTCGGCGAGCGCGATCACGCCGGTGGCCGTCTGGTACAGCGTCTCCGTGCTGGTGGAGAACAGCTCCGAGCGCGGCCAGTTCTGGATGACCTCGAGCATCTTCTGCCCGGTGTAGGACTCCAGCGGGAAACCGGCGCGGTGGATGACCTCGCGGACACGGCTCCCGACGACCGGGATGTCCAGCACGTCCTCGTGCAGCGCGGTGATGGTGAAGACGCCGAGGAAGCGGTGCTCGCCGGTGACCTCGCCGTTCTCGTCGAAGGTCTTGACGCCCACGTAGTACGGGTAGGTCGGCCGGTGGACCGACGACGGGGCGGAGGCCTCGGTGAGGATCAGCAGGTCCGGGGAGGCGGCGTCGACGTCGGCGTCCGCGCCCGGGGTGAGGTTGCGGGTGGCGAGGCTGTCCTGGCGCAGCACGCCGAGACCGCTCGCGAGCACGGCCTTGAGCGCGCGGCGGTCGCCGTCGCGGACGAGGTCGTAGCTGCGGTAGCCGAGGAAGGTGAAGTGGCCGTCGGCGAGCCAGCGCAGCAGGTTCGCGCCTTCGATGGCCACGGCCTCGTCAACCGGCGGGTTGGCCTCCAGCTCGTCGGCGAGCGCGCGGGCGGTACCCATCATGCGGTCGGTGTCCTCGACGACCTCGCGGACGTCGTTCAGGACGGCGAGCAGGCGGTTCTCGATCTCGCGGCTGCGGTCCGCGTCGCGGATCAGGTCGACCTCGATCGACATCCACGACTCGGCCAGCGCCTCCGCGGGCGGGTCGTCGGCGTCGGCGGCGGTGAGGATCTCCCGCAGCCCGCCGGTGACGTCCCGGCTGACCACGACGATCGGGTGCACCACCCGGTGCACGGGCAGGCCGCTGCGCACCAGCTCGGCGGTCACCGACTCGACCAGGTACGGCATGTCGTCGGTGACCAGCTGCACGATGGTGCCCGCGGTGCGCCAGCCGTCGGTCTCGGCGTCCGGGTTGAAGACGCGGACCGCCGGCCGGCCGGGCACCCGGCGTGCGGCGAGGTCACGGTGCGTGCGCACGATCCCGACGAGGTCGACCGGGTCGGTGTCGTTGACCTCCTCCGGCGGGATGTAGCGGTAGTAAAGCCGGATCAGGTCCGCCATGTCCGGGGCGGCCGACGCGGCCTGCTCGATGAGATCGTCCCGGAGTTGTTCCGGGCTCTCCTCGGTTTGTGTCCGGTCCAACCCACCGGTTCTGTCGGTGCGGGTGCGGGTTCCGGTCGAGCTCATGTTCAGGCGACTCCACGATTGGCGGCACGACGATGTGCCACAGGCGGCACACAGACTAAGCGATCACGCGAGGGCGACGGGCCAACCGTACGACGTAACCCTGGTCCTCATTCAGGCGACCGGTGGCGACCCCGGACCCCCGACTGCTGCCGGTCGGCGTCGTCGGAGACGAACGAGTCGAACCGCTCCGGAGCCCGGTGGACCTCGGCGTCTTCGGCCGTGGACTGGTATGCGGCGAGCGCCTCGGTGAGCAGGCTGGCGATCGTCGCGGAGGACCGCTCCCCACGCCGGGGCAGGTCGTCGGGCCGCGGTTCGGGCCCGATCGGCGCGTCGTAAGAAGTTTCCTGAACCGGTTCCTTGACCGGTTCTGTGACCTTTTTCTCCACGGCCCCGAACTCGGCGAACGCCGCCCCCAGCGACGAGCGCGGCGCCCCGGTGTCGGCGGGTTCGGCGCCGAACAACTCGTCGGCGGGCGACTCCACCGCCGCCGAGGACTCGATCCGCGCCCACGACTCGGCGGGCTTGCGCGCGGGCAGCTCGGGCGCGTCGTCGAACTCGGCACGCAACCCCGGCACCGGCCCGGTGAGCGCGTCGAAGGCGGCCATCAACCGGGACCGCCCGCCCACTTCCGGCTCGATCGACGCCGGTGTCGCGGGCTCGGTCAATGACTCGGGCGCGGGCCGGACCGGTTGTTCGGGCTCGAACCGCGCCGGTGCGTCGGGTTCGGGCCGCGTCAGTACCTCGGGCTCGAACCGCGCCGATGTCTCGGGCTCAACCCGCGTCATTGACTCGGGCGCGGGCTGGATCAGCGACTCGGACCCGTGCCGGACCTGCGACTCGGACCCGAACCGTGCCGGTGCCTCGGGCTCGAACCGGACCGGTGCGCCGGGTTCGGGCCGCGTCAATGACGCGGGCTCGAGCCGGGCCGGTGGCTCGGACTCGAGCCGGGCCGGTGCGTCGGAATCGAACCGGACCGGTGCGCCGGGATCGAACTGGGTCAGTGGCTCGGGCCGAGCCGGTGGCTCGGCCTCGGGCCGGGCCGGCGGCTCGGTTACGTCGGCGGGTGGCGGGGGCGCGGGGGCCGCCTGGCGCGTCCCGTTCCGCTCCCGAGCCGCCTGCGACTTCGCGTTGAGCGCGGACATCATGCGGGCCAGCTCGGCCTTGGTCTCCTCATAGGAGGAGCGCTGGGCGTTCTCGGCGCCACGCAGCATCCCCCCGGAGGACAACCCGGCGAGACTGGAGAAGAACCCGTCGTCGGTGCTCGACAGCCGCGGCGCGCCGACGCCCGAGCCGGGGCTCGCGGAGTTCTCGCCTTCCGGCGAGGCGGAGGAAGATCCGCTGGCTCCCTCAGCGGAGCGGCTCGCCTCTCCCTGAGGCCCAGCGGCCAGGCTCGCGTCGTCCTCGTTCGCTGCGGCGAACGGCGAAGCATGGCCCGCGCCGTCCTGGCTTGCTGCGGCGACCGGCGAGGCATGGCTCGCTTCGGGGTGGCTCGCTGCGGTGAGCGGCGAAGCGTGGCTCGCTTCGGGGTGGCTCGCTGCGGTGAGCGGCGAGGCATGGCTCGCTTCGGGGTGGCTCGCTGCGGTGAGCGGTGAAGCGTGGCTCGCTTCGGGGTGGGTCTGGGTGGCCCGGTGGGGTGCCTCGTCGCGGGTGTGGGGGTCGCCGGGGCTTGTTTCCGTAGCCGGTGTTGCCTGCGGGGGCTCGCTCGTGGGGCCTTCCGTGCTTGTTGCCGGGGTGGGGTGGATGGTTCTGCGCGTGGTCAGGCCCGGCTCGTCCGGGCCGTCGTGCGGCGCGCCGTGGCGGGCGGGAAAGCGAGTGCGGTCGATGCCGGTCGTGGCTTCGCCGATCCGGGACTCGCTGAAGGACGGTTTCGTCGGGGTGGCCGCGCGCTTGCCCTGGCTCGGTTCGTCCGCGGTGGAGGGCCAGTCAGCGGGCAGGGCCTCGTCCGGCTGGCTTGCTTCTGCCTGTGCCCGTCGCTCCGCCCGTGTCCAGCGCGGGGCCTCCGCCGGTTCCGCTGGCCAGCGGGACTTCGCGCCAGGGGGTTGTTCCTCGCCCGCCCTTCTGCGGCCGCCGCTGCCCGACGGGATGCTCAGGGAACTCAGGATCGAGCGGCCTGGTTGCTGCGGCTCGGTCGGGCGAGCCTGGCTCCGCGGCGCCGCCTGCTGCGCCTGGCTCACCGAACCAGCCTGGCCCTGTGACGCGGCGTGGTGTGCCTGGCTCTGCACGTCCGCTCGGGGCGCTTGACTGGGTGTGCCGGCCTGCTGCGTTGGGCTCCCGGCCTGGCGCGTGTGGCTCTGGGGCTCGGGCTGGTGTGGCTGGTTCAGCGGTCTCGTCGGGGTTTCCTCCGACAGTGCCGACTGCAGTGCGGCCGCGGTCTCCGACAGCGAGCTCCCCGTCGCGGGTGCCTGCGCTGAGGTCAGTGCGTTGCGGGCCGCGGAGAGGATACCTGTCGGGTCGAGGTTTTCGTCGGTTGCCGGGTGGTCTGTCTGCACCACGCCGGTGCTGATGCTCATGTCCTTGCCGCCCGCGGCGGCCCAGTCGGACTCGCGGATCGTCGCCGCGAACTCCTCCGCCTGGTCCCTCGTCGTGGCGGGGAGGAGCACGGCCAGTTCGCTGCCGTCGGATCTCGCCACTTCCGCGTTGTCCGGTGCCATGTCGCGGACCTTGTCCGCGAGACCGGCCATGATGCCCGTGTCCGGGCCGCGGTCGTCGGTGCCGTCCTTGGTCGAGTCGAAACGGACGAGCGTCAGCGCGACCGGGCGCTCGCCGGTGCGGACCGCGCGCAGCCTGCGGATCAGGCCCTCGCGGTCGAGCAGGCCGTTGTCCTTCGCCATGTCGACCGTGCCCGCCAGTTCCGGTGCGGCGGACGGGGTCTGCTGCTCCCCCGACGGCCGCTGCTGCGCCGGCTCCACCTGTGCTGGCGGCGCCACCGCGACCGGCAGGCCGGCCGGGTGCGCGAGCCGGCGCATCAGCGCGGCCACCGACTGCTGTGCCGTGTCGCGGACGCCGTGGTTGGAGCCGACCTCCACCAGCACGATCCGCGCGGCACGTGACACCGCGCGCATGCGCCGGTGCTCGGCCGCACGCGCCGCACGCATCGCCTCCAGCGCGTCCGCGGCGCGGCCCGCCTGCTCTTCCAGGCGGGACACCTCCGTCAGCGCGTCGGCACGCAGACCGTCCAGCGCATGCCGTTCCGCCACCCACGCGGCCTGGTCCAGCAGGTGCCTGCCCCGGTCCGTCTGGCCCGACGGCAGGTACACCCGCGTCGCCACCGCCAGCATCAGCCTGCCGACCGACGCCGCCGACGTGGCGCGCACCGGCTCGTCGACCGTCGGGTGCGCGGCGTTCAGCGCCTCGCTCAGCTCGCCCTCGTCGAGCAGACCGCACACCAGCTCCAGCACGAGCCGTGCCCGCAGCCGGTCGCTCTCCGAGCGCAGGTCGGGACGCAGCCTGGTCAACAGGGCGAGCCCCTCGCGGGCCGCGGTGATCGCGTCCTCGGTGTCGCCGTACCAGCGGTGGTAGCCGGCGGTGCGCACGGCGAGCCGGGCGCGTTCCATCCGCCGCACGTCCGCCGCGATCCCGCTGTCCGCGGCCAGCAGCCGGTCGGCCTCCGAGAGCGCGTCCTCGACGTCGTCGCGGCGCGCCACGTGTGCGACGCAGCCGACGAGCCTGCCCAGTGCGGCCGCACGCACCGCGGGCGGGGTCTGCCCCGCCTCCAGCACCGGGCGCAGGAGCGCGCCGCCCAGGAGCGGTTCGCCGACCTGCTGCGCGCACGCGGCGAGGTCGATCCGCACCGCGGCCGCGACGTCCCGGGCGCCGCCGGTCTCGGCCAGCGTGAGGGCGGCGAACCCGGGTTCGACCGCCTGCGCGTGCTGGCTGATCCGGACCAGACCCGACGCGAGCACGGCCTGCGCCCGCATCACCAGGTTCCTGGTCTCACCGGAACCCGCACCCGTCGAGGCGTCGGTGGCGCCGACCAGCAGCGCGCGCCGGGCGAGCTGGACACTGAGCTCCGGCGCGCTCACGCGGAGCGCCTCCGCTGAGCTCACGAGTGCGGCGCACTCGTGCAGCCCACCGGTCGCCGGTAGGTCGTTCCAGGCCGCCGCCACCGCACCCCCAACCTAGTCGCGGGTCAACTTGCGGTAGGTGACCCGATGCGGGCGGGCGGCTTCCTCTCCGAGGCGCTCGATCTTGTTCTTCTCGTAGCCCTCGAAGTTGCCTTCGAACCAGAACCACTTGGCGGGGTTCTCGTCGGTGCCCTCCCACGCGAGGATATGCGTCGCGACGCGGTCGAGGAACCACCTGTCGTGAGAGATCACGACCGCACAGCCGGGGAACTGCTCCAACGCGTTCTCCAGCGAGCCCAACGTTTCCACGTCGAGGTCGTTCGTCGGCTCGTCGAGCAGGATCAGGTTGCCGCCCTGCTTGAGGGTGAGCGCCAGGTTGAGCCGGTTGCGCTCGCCACCGGACAGCACGCCCGCCGGCTTCTGCTGGTCGGCGCCCTTGAACCCGAACGCGCTGACGTACGCGCGGGACGGCATCTCGACCTGGCCCACGTGGATGTAGTCCAGCCCTTCCGACACCACCTCCCACACGTTCTTCTTCGGGTCGATACCGCCCCGCTCCTGGTCGACGTAGGACAGCTTCACCGTCTCGCCGACCTTGACCTCGCCGCTGTCCGGCTTCTCGATACCCACGATCGTCTTGAACAGCGTCGACTTGCCGACGCCGTTCGGGCCGATCACGCCGATGATGCCGTTGCGGGGCAGGCTGAACGACAGTCCGTCGATCAGCACCCGGTCGCCGAAGCCCTTCTTCAGGTTCTCGACGTCGACGACCACGCTGCCCAGCCGCGGCCCCGGCGGGATCTGGATCTCCTCGAAGTCGAGCTTCCGCGTCCGCTCGGCCTCGGCCGCCATCTCCTCGTACCGCTCGAGACGGGCCCTGGACTTGGTCTGGCGCGCCTTCGCGTTCGACCGCACCCACGCCAGCTCGTCCTTCAGGCGCTTCTGCAGCTTCTGGTCCTTCTTGCCCTGGACCGCGAGCCGCTCCGCCTTCTTCTCCAGGTAGGTGGAGTAGTTGCCCTCGTAGGCGTGCGCCCGGCCGCGGTCGAGCTCGAGGATCCACTGCGACAGGTTGTCCAGGAAGTACCGGTCGTGAGTGACCGCCAGGACGGCACCCGCGTACTGCGCGAGGTGCTGCTCCAGCCACAGCACGCTCTCCGCGTCCAGGTGGTTGGTGGGCTCGTCCAGCAGCAGCAGGTCCGGCTTCGACAGCAGCAGCTTGCACAGGGCGACCCGGCGGCGCTCACCACCGGACAGCACCGTCACGTCCGCGTCCGGCGGCGGGCAGCGCAGCGCGTCCATGGCCTGCTCGAGCTGGGAGTCCAGGTCCCACGCGTCCGCGTGGTCCAGGTCCTCCTGGAGACGGCCCATCTCCTCCATCAGCTCGTCGGAGTAGTCCGTCGCCATCTTCTCGGCGATCTCGTTGAAGCGGGTCAGCTTCTGGTAGATCTCGCCGACGCCCTCCTGGACGTTGCCGAGGACCGTCTTGTCCTCGTTCAGCGGCGGCTCCTGCTGGAGGATGCCGACGGTGTAGCCCGGGGACAGGAACGCCTCACCGTTGTTCGGCTGGTCCATCCCCGCCATGATCTTGAGGACGCTGGACTTGCCCGCGCCGTTGGGGCCGACCACACCGATCTTCGCCCCTGGGTAGAAGGCGAGAGTGACGTCATCGAGGATGACCTTGTCGCCGTGCGCCTTGCGCACCTTCTTCATGGTGTAGATGAACTCGGCCATGGGCGCGATCGTAGAGCGGCCGGTGGTCGGCACTGAGCGCGGTGTGGCTGTTTTGCCTACGCGAACGATGTCAAGTCACGTGCCTCCTCCCGCCGGGCCGCGGCCTGTGAGATCAACTCCTTCCAGTACATGGGTGGTTCACCCGACCGGGGTCCGCTGGGCGCATGCCGGGTGCGGAGGACTGACGCGCCAGGTGGTGCCGAGCCCGCCGACACCGGGACCGCCTAAGCGCGACCCAGGCAGACGGTGGCACGCACACCGGCGGACATGCCCAACCACATGATGGGCGACACCCCACCAGGGCGGGCACCGACCAGCGATGCCAGGACCGCCGAAACGCGAGGCAGGCAGAACGTCGGTGGCGCGCACACCCACGCACCTGCCCAACTGCCCAACCAGCACACGAACGGCAACACCTGCCACGGTGGTGCCAGGCCAGCCGACACCGGGACCGCCGAAACGCGACGGGGGCCGCCCGCGCACATGCCCGACCAGGGCACGGAGGGTCGACACCCCGGTGAGTGCCCGAGCCCGCCAACGCCGGGGACCCCCAGAGCGCGACGCAGGCAATCGGTGGCACGCACACCCACGCACACGCCCAACCACACACGAGGGCCAACACCCACCAGGGCGGTGCCCAACCAGCCGACATCGGGACCGCCGAAACGCGACGCAGACAGCCCGCGCACATGCCCGACCAGGGCACGGAGGGTTGACACCCCCGGCAGGTGCCGAGCCCACCGACGCCGGGACCGCCACAAGCGCAACGCAGGTAGTCGGTGGCAGGCATACCCACGCACAGGCCCAACCAGCGCACGAAGGTCAACACCCGCCAATCTGGCGCCGAACCAGCCGATGCCAGGACTGCCAACCGCGACGCAGACAGCCCAGGACATGCCCGACCAGGCACGGAAGGTTGACACCCCCAAGCGGGTGCCGAGCCCGCCAACGCCGGGACCGCCGAAAACGCGACGGGGGCCGCCCGCGGAGATGCCCGACCAGGGCGCGGAGGGTAGACACCCCCGGTAGGTGCCCGAGCCCGCCAACGCCGGGGACCGCCAGAGCGCGACGCAGGCAATCGGTGGCGCGCACACCCGCGGACATGTCCAACCGGCACACGGAGGGCAACACCCGCCACGGTGGTGCCGGGCCAGCTGACGCCGGGACCGCCGAAAGAGCGACGCAGGCAGGACCTCGGTGGCGCGCACACCGATGGGACCTACCCGGCACGCGCTCGGCGGGGCCGGGGCTCGCCAGGCAGCCAGCGTCACGCCGCCGTTGCCACCTCCTCTCCTGGTGACCCGGGTTGGCCTTCTGTGCCGATGAGGGGGAGTTGGTCCGTGGACTCCCACGCGCGGCGGTTGACGATCACGGTGTGCCACGCCAGGTCGGGGCCGACCGAGTAGGCGGTGATCTCGGGGCTCACGCGGAGTGCGCCGTCCTCCGTTGTGTACTCGCGGACCTTGAACCGGCCGCTCACGACCACCTGGTCGCCCTTCTCCAGTGCGCCGAGCCCCTCGGCGAGCCTGCGCCAGCCGGTGACGCCGAAGTACATGCGGTCGCCGTCCACCCACTCCTCCTTCTCCTTGTCGAACTGTCGTTCCTGGCACGCGATGCGGAAGTAGGACACCTTGATGCCCGTCGCGGTCACGCGGGTGGTCACGTCGGTGACGACCCGGCCGGTCACGGTGATGGGGGTTGCGTTCATGTGCCCAGCGTGCCGGGGACGGGCGGGGGACGGCGGAAGTTACCGGTGGGTTGTGGATGAGCGGCCGGGCTGTGGACAACGGGGGGCGAAACCCGAGTCGGGGCGGTGTGGATGTCGGTGGGGTGTGGTAGGCGCCATGAAACGAGTGAGTACTCACTCATTGACTTGAGTGAGTACTCACTCATACAGTGGTGTCATGGTCGAGGACGAGAAGAGGCGCCGGGCACCCGCGATGAGCCAGGAAGAGCGGCGGGCCGCGATCGTGCGGTCGACGCTCCCCCTGCTGATCGAGCACGGCGGCAACGTCTCCACGAGCCAGATCGCCGCCGCGGCGGGCATTGCCGAGGGCACGGTCTTCCGCGCCTTCAAGGACAAGCAGGACCTCCTCATCGCCTGCATGCGTGCCGGCATGAACTCCGACGAGGAGGTCGCCGTCATCGAGCGCATCGGCACCGAAGGGCCGCTGGCCGACCGGCTCACCCGCGGTGTCGAGGCGATCAGCGGCTACCTCGACCGCGTCTGGGCCATCGGGCAGGCGATGCGGGCCGGGGGCGTCTCCCCCGAGGACATGCACAGGCGCATGCACGGGGACGACGAGGAAGGCGAGCCGGGGCCGCCGCCGGAGATGCTCCGCGTCACCCGGGCCATCGGCGGCCTGTTCGACGAGGCCACCGACAACCTCCGCGTCGACGCCGAACGGGCCACGCGGATGTTGCTCGGCCTCGTCCTCAGCAACCGCATGCAGGGCCAGGGCTTCGGCACGGCCGCCGACGACCCGGCGCAGATCGTCGACCTGTTCCTGCACGGGGTCATCCACACGGACAAGGGGAGAACAGCATGAACGACCTCATGATCGAGGCCACCGGGATCACCAGGAAGTTCGGCGACGTGACCGCGCTCGACGGCGTGAGCGTCCAGGTGCCGCGCGGGTCCGTGCTCGGGCTGCTCGGCCACAACGGGGCGGGCAAGACCACCCTCGTCAACGTCCTCACCACGATGTTGCCGCCCACGAGCGGGACCGCCCGCGTCGCCGGGTTCGACGTGGTGCGCGACGGCGACGAGGTGCGCGGCCGCATCGGCCTGACCGGGCAGTTCGCCTCGGTTGACGAGCAGCTCTCCGGGTTCGACAACCTGGTGCTCATCGCCAGGCTGCTCGGCGCGAACCGCCGCGAAGCCAGGGAACGGGCCACCGAACTGCTGGACCTCTTCGACCTCACCGCCGCCGCCAGGCGGCCCGCCAGGACCTACTCCGGCGGCATGCGCAGGCGGCTCGACCTGGCCGCGAGCCTCGTCGGCAGGCCGGACGTGATCTTCCTCGACGAGCCGACCACCGGGCTGGACCCGGCGAGCCGGATCGGCATGTGGGAGATCGTCGAGGAGCTGGTCGGCGACGGTACGACCGTATTGCTGACCACGCAGTACCTCGAGGAAGCCGACCGCCTCGCCGACGCGATCACCGTGCTGTCGGCGGGCAGGGTGGTCGCCTCCGGCACGGCCGCGGAGCTGAAGTCGCAGGTCGGCAAGCGGGCCGTGCACGTCACACTCGCCTCGCCGCAGGACGCGCCCGCCGCGATCGTCTCGCTCGAGAAGCACGGCCTCGCGCCCGTGCTCGACGAGCCGCGCGCCGAGCTGCGCACCCCCGTCGACACCTCCGCTGACCTCGCCGTCGTGGTCCGCGCGCTCGACGAGGTCCACGTCGAGGTGGCCGAGCTCGCGCTCACCGAGCCGAGCCTCGACGACGTCTACCTCACCCTCGCCAAGAACAAGGCCGCCTGAAGGAGCCACCATGACCACCGCAACCCTCGCGCCCGCCGTGGCGCTCCCCCGTTGGCGGGGCACCGGCACCGCGTCGCAGATCGCCATCCTCACCGGCAGGTCGCTGCGCGCCGTGGTGAGCGACCCCAAGCTGGTGATCTTCAGCGTGCTGCAGCCGCTGATCATGTTGCTGCTGTTCAGCCAGGTCTTCAGCGGCATGGCGAACACGGCGAGCTTCCCCGCCGGTGTCACCTACATCAACTACCTGATGCCCGCCATCCTGGTCACGACCGGCATCGGCGCGGCGCTGCAGTCCGGCATCGGGCTCGTGTCGGACATGAAGAACGGCGTGCTGGCCCGGTTCCGGTCGCTGCCGATCAGCCCGAGCTCGGTGCTGGTCGCCCGCAGCCTGTCGGACCTGGTCCGCACCGGGCTGCAGCTGGTGATCCTGCTGGTCGCGGCCGTGGTGCTGTTCGACTTCTCCCCCGCCGGTGGCGTACTGGGCGTCCTGCCAGCGTTCTTGCTGGCCCTGGCCGTCAGCTGGGCGCTGTCGTGGATCTTCCTCGCCGTCGGGGCGTGGGTGCGCAACGCGGAGTCCATGCAGACCATCGGGTTCCTCGCGATGTTCCCGCTGATGTTCGCGTCCAGCGCGTTCGTGCCGGTCGACGGGCTGCCAGCGTGGTTGCGAGCGGTCGCGACGGTCAACCCGCTGACCTACGCGGTCGACGCGTCCCGCAACCTGGCGCTCGACATGCCGGTCGGCAACGGGGTGGTGGCCGCGCTCGCGGCGAGCGCCGGGCTGATGGTGGTCGGCGCCGTGGCCGCCGTCCGCGGCTTCCGGCGGCCGCTCGCCGGTTAGGCCTTGTCGGACATCTTCTTCAGCATGGCGTTGTACGCGGCGAGGTCGGATTCCTCGCCCTCCGCGTCGGCCCGGCGGTCCTGCCGCCGGGCCTCGCGGTCGTCCGCGCGAGCCCACTGGACCAGCAGCGCGACCAGCACGATCAGCAGCGGCAGCTCACCGGCGGCCCACGCGATGCCGCCGCCCAGCCGCTGATCGGACAGCAGGTCGAAGTTCCACCGCAGTGCGAGCCGCTGGTAGAACTCCTCGCCGATGACCTTGTCCATGCCCATGAGGATCACGCCGAAGAACGCGTGGAAGGGCAGGGACGCGAACACCATGCCGAGCCGGGCGATGTGCGGCAGCCTGCGGGGCGCCGGGTCGATGCCGATCACCGGCCAGTAGAAGACGTAGCCGACGAGCAAGAAGTGGGCGTTCATCAGCAGGTGCGCCCAGTGCTTGTCCAGGGCCCAGTCGAACAGCCCGGAGAAGTAGAGGACGTAGAACGACCCGACGAACAGCACGAGCGCGACGATCGGGTTGGTCAGGAACTTCGACAGGGGCGAGCGGACGAGCGCCAGCAGCCACTCGCGTGGGCCGGGCGTGCCGTCCTTGCCCGCCACCGGCAGCGCACGCAGCGCCAACGTGACCGGGCCGCCCAGCACCAGCAGCACCGGCGCCAGCATGGACAGCATCATGTGCACTTCCATGTGCACGCTGAACATGGCGGGCGCGTACCGGCCGATGCCCGCCGACGTGGCGAAGAGGATCACCGCGCAGCCGGCGAGCCATGCGACGACCCGCCCGACCGGCCAGTGGTCGCCCCTGGCCCGCAGCCGGTACACGCCCATCAGGTACAGCACGGCGAGGACGATCGCGAGGGTGCCGAAGATGAGGTCGAACCGCCACTCGGTGAGCAGGTTCACGAGCGTCGGCGGGCCCTCGAGCGGGTAGCCGAGCGCCAGCTCGACCTGGTCGGGCAGGTAGTCCAGCGGTGGTGGCGGGGTACGGGCCAGCGCGACGGCGATGCCGAAGGTGAGGAACATGACCAGCACCTCGACCGCGGCGAGCCGGACGAGCAGCCTGCTCGTGCCGCCCTCCTGGATGGCCTTCACGCTGTACTGGCGGTGGACGTAGCCGAACGCGCCGAGCAGCAGCAGCGCGACGATCTTGGCGACGACCAGCAGCCCGTATGAGGTGGCGAACACCTCGCTGACCGGCACGCGCACCCAGGCGTTGATCACACCGGAGACCGCCATGGCGATCCAGCACACCAGCGCGACGGCGGAGAACCGCGTGACGGCGGTGGTCATGGCGGGGCCGCGCTGGAACCGCCGCGCGTACATCATCAGCGCGACCAGGCCGCCGACCCACAGGGACGCCGCGACGAGGTGGTAGACGAGGCTGTTGCTGGCGAGATCGTGGTTGCCGCCGGAGGACGAGTGGCCGGTCATCGGCACCGGCAGCACACCGAACACGGCGAGGCCGAACAGCACGGTCGTCCAGCCCCACGACAGCACGACGAACCCGGCGAACGCGATGACCAGCGCGACGCCGCCGGTGATCAGCCAGGCCTTCGCCTGCTCGAGCAATCCGATCAGCTCGAACATCAGCGACGGGTCGCGCAGGATCGCGGCCACCGGCCGCCCGACCGCGTCGGCGACCAGGAACGGGACCGAGGCGACCGCGCCCGCGAACCACGCCAGCGCCGACCACGCCGCGGTCCGCAGCGCCGCGTAACCGCCTGCGCCGAGGATGCCCGACTTCTGCGGTGCGACGAGGAACGCGGCGAACAGCAGCGACCCGACGGTCAGCACCGCGCCCGCTTCGGCGAGCACCCGGACGGCGGCGCCGACCTGCACGTCCACGGTCACGTCCGGCGCGGTGTAGCTCAGCAGCACCACCGCGACCAGCGCCGCGAACGGCGTCGCGACGAAGATCAGCGGGACGACGCTGGGGATCCGCGCGTGGGCTCTTGTCGCGGTGCTGTCGACGGACACGCTCTGACTGTAGTCACCGACGACTAGAGCGTCGCCGGTGCGACCTCGTCCTCGGCCTCCTCGGCCGCCGCCTGTTCCCGTCTGCGTGCCGCGGCCGAGGCGAGCGCGGCGGGTGCGATCAGCAGCGCGATGCCACCCGCGAAGCCGATCGCGAACTCCAGGTTGGTCAGCTGCGCGACGCCACCGATCATCGGCGGGCCGATCAGGAAGCCCGAGTAGGCGATGGTGGTGACGAAGCCGATCTCCCGCTCGCCGCCGGTGCCGTCGCCGCGCCTGCCGACCGCGCCCGCGAGGTCGAGCGCGACCGGGAAGGCGAACGCGAGACCGCCGCCCGCCAGCGCGAACCCGGCGTAGGCAAGCCAGTCGACCGGCACGATCGCGATCACGATCAGCCCGGTGCCTGCCATCAGCGCGCCGCCGACCAGGATCTTCACCGCGCCGAGGCGGCGTTCGATCTGCTCGCCGAGCAGCCGGACCACGCCCATGGCAATACAGAAGACCGAGAACGTGACCGCGCCGGCCGCCTCGCTCATGCCGCGCTCGCGGACGGCGAACAGCGCCGACCAGTCGCCGCTCGCGCCCTCGACGATGGCGGAGAACAGGGCGATGAACCCGAGCAGCCACAGGACCGGGCGGCGCAGCATGCGGCGGTCGGGGCCGCTGTGCTCGCCGGTGTCGACGGCGGCCACCTCACGCGGCACGAACCGGATGACGCCGACCGTCAGCAGCGCCGCGACGCCCGCGACCAGCGAGAAGTGCGGGACGAGCCCGAGTTCGTGCCCCGCCGCGAAGGCGGCGCCCATCGAACCCGCGAGGGCCCCGAAGCTGAAGAACGCGTGGAAGACCGGCATCAGCGCGCGGCCGGTGCGGCGGATGACGGTGACCGCGGCCACGTTCATGGCCACGTCGAGCATGCCGACGGAGGCGCCGAGCAGGACGAGCACCAGGCCGAGCTGTAGCGGCGAGGCGACCATGGCGAGGATCGGCAGGACGACGGCGGTGGCCAGCCCGGACCCGAGGACCATCACCGGGGCGCCGAACCGCGCGCACAGGCGGCCGGTCAGCGACGCGGCGGCGATCATGCCGATGCTGGCGCCGAGCAGTGCGAGGCCGAGGACGCCGGCACTGGCGCCGATCTGCTCGGCCAGTGCCGGCATGCGTGGCGCCCACGAGCCGATCACCACGCCGTTGAGCGCGAACACGATGAACACCGACAGCCCCGAACGCACCTGTTCCTCCTTCGATCCCCTCGGGAGCCATCGTACTGAAGCGCTTCAGTCATGGCTACGAGTTTGCTGAAGCACCTGGTCGTAGGCTTGTGCGGTGCACCAGGACCGGGAGAGGCGACCCACGCTGGACACCATCGCCCAGCGCGTCGGCGTCTCCCGGGCGACGGTGTCGAACGCGTACAACCGGCCAGACCAGCTGTCCAGCGAACTGCGCGAGCGGATCATCGCCACCGCCAAGCAGCTGGGCTACGCGGGACCGGACCCCGTCGCGCGGAGCCTCGCCACGAAACAGGCCGGCTCGGTGGCGTTCATGCTGTGCGACGGGCTGTCCTCGGCGTTCTCCGACCCGGCCCTCTCGATCATGCTCGACGCCCTGTCCTCCACAGTGGACAGCGGAGACCGGTCGCTGCTGCTCCTGCCGGGCGTGAACGGCGACGGACCGCGCGCCCAGTCGGTCATGCGGGCGCAGACCGACGTCGTGGTGGCCTACTCGCTGCCCGACAACGCGCCGGCGCTGGAGGCCGTGCGCGCCCGCGACCTGCCCCTCGTGGTCGTCGACCAGCCCGCCGTGCCGGGGTCCGCGCGCGTCCGCGTCGACGACAAGGGCGGCGCGTACCTGGCCGCCAAGCACGTCGCCGACCTGGGCCATCGCCACGTCGGCATCCTCGGCCTCGGCCTGAGCGCGGACGGCGCAGGCGGCCCGGTCAGTCCACAAAGGATCGAACAGGCGCACTTCGAGGTCACCCTCGACCGCCTCGCCGGCTACCGGAAAGCCCTGGATGAACACGGTATCGTCGCGTCCGCGGCGCCGTTCTGGGAGGCGCCGGGCAACGCGCGCGAGATGGGCAGGGAGGGCGCGAGGTGGCTGTTCGGACGCGAGCCGAGACCGACCGCGGTCCTCTGCATGTCCGACGAGCTGGCGCTGGGCGCGATCCGCGCCGCGAACGACCTCGGGCTGTCCGTGCCGGGAGAGGTCTCCATCGTGGGCTTCGATGACACCCCGGCCGCCAGTTGGAGCGATCCGCCGCTGACAACCGTCCGGCAGGACCTCGTCACCAAGGGCCGCCAGGCCGGTGAGCTGGCATTACAGGTCCTCGACGGCGCAAGACCGGGCAGACCGGTCACCATCGGAGTCGACCTCCAGGTCCGCGGTTCGACCGCCACGCCGGTGTGACGTCGGGACGACTTGGCCAGAACGAGAAACGCCAGAGCGTCCGCGAACGATCAGACCCACTGGGACAGCCATCCGCCCCCGGGCGGCCGGTTGCCTCATGCCCTCGTAGCTCAGCGGACAGAGCAGGAGCCTTCTAAGCTCTGGGTCGCAGGTTCGAGTCCTGCCGGGGGCGCGCGAGTTTCTGGGTGACCCCTGTTCGCGGAGAGCGCGAACCAGGGGTCACTCGCGTTTGATCTCTGGGGGGGCGACCCCCAGACCCCCGGCCGCTCGCGCCCTCGGGCGCCTTGCCGCGTGGGCCCGTGAGTGAAACTCCGCCGGTGCCGATGCGCCGCGGTCGCGCTGGCCAGACTCGTGTTGCGCTCGTCGTGCCCTGTTCAGGTCCGGCGCTGACAATGGTGTGCATGGGTGAGCGCGGGCGGGACGGGTTGCGGGCCGGGGCGGTGCTCGCCGCGGCTGTGGTGCAGGTCGCGGCCGGGGTCGTCGGGGGTGCCGGGTTGTGGGGTGAGGCGGTCGGGGACGTCGCCAACTCGTACCCGACCTTGTTGCTGCCCGCCGGGGCGGCCTTCACGATCTGGTCGTTGATCTACGTCGCGTTCTTCGCGCTCGCCGTCCGGCAGGCGTTGCCTGCGCAGCGGGGGCGGGCGGTGCACCGGCGGACCGGGTGGTGGCTCGTGGGTGCCGGGGTGCTGAACGCCTCGTGGGTGCTGCTGTTCACGCAGCGGGTCGTCGTCGGGGCCCAGGTCGTGATCGTTGCCTTGCTGGTGTGCCTCGGCGTGGCGGCGGTGCGGTTGCGGGCGCCCGCCGACGGGTGGGGTGACCGGCTGTTGTCGCACCTGCCGGTCGCCGTGTACCTCGGGTGGGTCGCCGTGGCCGCGGTCGCGGGTGGGGCCACCACGTCCGCCGCCTACGGGGCCGCGCCCACCTCGGGTGCCGCGATCGCCGCGCTGCTGCTGACCGGGGCCGCTGCGGCCGTGGCGGTGTTGCGGCTGCCCGCGGTGGTCGGGTTCGCCGCGGCCGTGTGCTGGGCGCTGGCCTGGATCGCCGCGGGGGTGGACGTGACGTCCGTGCGGGTGGCGGCGCTCGTCGCGGTCGCCGCCGTGGTGGTCACGGCCGTCGTCCGGGTCTGGCGCGGGTCGCGGGCCGCCGCCTGGGGCTGATCAGGCGTTCTTGCCCGGCAAGCGGCGTCGCTGCCGTGACTCGCCCGTCTCGTACGCCATGATGGACGCCGACAGGTCGTACGGCGACGCAGGTGGGTGACATGCCGGAGCACGCACGCGTCCTCGAGCTGATCCAGGCGGTGGACCTCGAACGGCAGGACGCCGGGCGGGTCGCGGCCTGGCTCGCCGAGCACCGCGCCGCTGTGGTGGCCGCGGTGCTCGCCTGCGACCACGACGGTGCGCGCGGGCTCGGGACACAGCTGGCCGCCGCCGTCTGGCCCGCCGCCGGTCTGATCCAGGACCCGGCGTGGTGGACCGAACTGGCCCAGGCCGGTGAGGCACTCGCCGTCGCCGACCGGGATCCCTCCGCGCTGGCCGGGCTGCTGCACCTCGCCGCGACGACGTTCGCCGAGCACGGGGACCGGGTGCGGGCCG
This sequence comes from Actinophytocola sp. KF-1, assembly GCF_054661535.1. Classification (NCBI taxonomy): domain Bacteria; kingdom Bacillati; phylum Actinomycetota; class Actinomycetes; order Pseudonocardiales; family Pseudonocardiaceae; genus Actinophytocola; species Actinophytocola sp. KF-1. The sequence continues at coordinate 159,802 of NZ_BAAFVK010000010.1, forward strand.
AGGAACGGCTGGTGCGTGCGCTGGCGGTCACCCGGCGCGAAGGGCTGCCCGACAAGGACCGCGTGCTGAGCGACCTGGGTGCGCTGTACCGCGACTGGGGCCGGCTGAGCAAGGCGCTCGACGCCTACCTGGGGCTGGTGGACGTGCGGCGCGACGCGGGCGACGCGGCGGGCACGGCGGCGGCACTGGCCGAGGTCGGCGCCACCATGCACGCCGCCGGGCGGGTGCGGTCCGCCATGGACTACTTCGACCAGGCCGACGACGTCATGAGCGAGGCGGGCGGGTCGCCGGTCGAGCACGCCCGCGTCCTCGTGTGGTGCGGGCGCACGCGGTGGGAGCAGGGCCTGCACGGACCCGCGCGGCACCGGTGGAGCCGGGCGCTCGCCATGCTGGTCGACGTGGACGAGGCCGAGGCCGACCGGGTACGGGCCTTGCTCGCGACCGGACCGGAGGGCCAACCGGACTACCTGTCGAACACCTCGTCGTCGCCGTCGGGCGGGGTCGGGTAGCTCAGTTCGAAAAGGTCCAGCACGTCCGGGACGGTGAATACCTGCGGGTGGTTGCGGCCGTTCATGCTGCGCACGACACCGAGCCGCTGGAGTTGTTTCGTCAGGCTCGCCGCCTGTTGCACGGTGATTCCGCAGCGCTGCGCTATCTGCAGGTTGGTGGTGACCGGGGTGGCCGCGAGGTCGCGGGTCACGCGCACGATTCCGTCCATGCGCCTGCCGATCCTGCCGAGGTGTTCCTCGCTGATTCGTTCCGCCCGCTCGATGAAACGCAGCTGGTTGCGGCACAGGTCGGCGATGCCGGTCGCGAAGAATACGAGGAAAGCGTCGAGATCGCCCTTGTGCACCATGTCGAGAATCCGGTCGCGGTATTCGTCGCGGTGCCTGCTCAGCCATTCCGACACGGGCAGCAGCGGGTCGGCCAGCGCGCCTTCGCGGATGAGCGCGAGGGTGATGTAGAGGCGGGAAAGGTGGGCGGCGTGCGCGACCGGCGAGAGCACCGACAGCTGGTAGTGGCCCAGCGCGACCCGCGCCAGCAGCGGCGCCTCGCAGCCGGAGTCCACCCACGCCGACCACTGCATGCCGCTGGTCTGCAGCTCCGCGCCCGGCGGGACCGCGATCAGGTACGCGTCGCGTGGTTCCGGCCCACCAAGCCAACCTGGCGTCGTGCGCCAGTTCACCTCGATCACGTCGTCGCCGTCGATGTGGCCCAGCGACTCGGCCTTGCCGTCGAGGATCGCGCCCAGCTGGCTGAGCAGCGCGAGGTTGATCGCGCCGCCCGCGCGGACCCAGGCCACCGCCTCGTCGTTGGCGCGCAGATATCTTCGCAGGCCCAGGTCGACGTCGGGTTTCCCGGCCGTGCCTGGCAAATCCGCGAGAAGCAGTTCCCGCAATGCGCCGAACACACCGCCGAGTTCGCCGGAGCTGTGCACCTCACGCAGTTGGGCCAAACGGACGAGCCCGGCCCGGTTCGGCAACCGGGCGGCGGCCTCGTCGAGCCTGCCCAATACCTGTTCGGCCTCCGCGAGAATCCGGTAGGTCTGCGGCAGCAGCCGCACCATGGACGGTAACGGACGGGGCAGGAACGCCCCTTCCAGGCGCAGGCGCGCGGGAATGTCAGCGATGCCGTCAGCGAGGAACCACCGGCCCGTCTCGGCAGGCATTGCGTCAGGCATGGCGGAAAGACTGGCCGACCGGACCGAAAATCGGCAAACCTTTCAAAGCGCACACGCAAGATCACCATCCAGGAATCCGCACCGGGTCCGAGGGCGAAGCCCGGGCGATCCCACCAACGGCCGCCACGCCGCCACGATCCGCCGGTCCCCTCCCTCCGGACCGCACCTCCAGACTCCCACCAGTAGTCGAACAAATGTTCGAGCCGATGTCAAGGCGCTACCGGCGGGCCCGCGTCCGGCGGACCAGCACGTAGACCAGCACCGCGAGCACGATCAGGGCGAGCGGGACGTAGACGAGGTAGTGGTCGACCGTGGTGAGGGACGCGGAGAAGGCGTAGCCGAGCAGCACGCAGCCCGCGCCCCACAGCACCGCGCCCGCGACGTTCCACGGCAGGAACACCCGCAGGTAGGGCATGCGGGTGGCGCCCGCGATGCCCGGGGTCAGCGCGCGCAGGATCGCGGTGAAGCGGCCGAGCAGGACGGCCTTGCCGCCGTGGCGGCGCAGGAACTCGTCGGCCCGCCGCCACTTGTCCTCGCCGATGCGCCTGCCGAGCCGGGAGGCGCGCAGGCGGGGCCCGAGGTGGCGGCCGACCTCGTAGCCGACGCTGTCGCCCGCGGCCGCGGCGACCACCGCGATCACCACCATGAGGCGGAGGTCCAGCCAGCCCTGGTGCGCGGCGAAGCCTGCGACGAGCAGGGCCACCTCGCCGGGAAAGACCATCCCGACGAGGACCGCCGCCTCCGCGAACGCCAGGCCGCCCGCGACGAGGTACAGCCAGGGACCGGCGTTCTCCCCGATCCGTTCGAGCAGCTCGAGCACGTCCGCCACTGTCCCACCGGCGGCGGAGGTGCGCCCGTCGTGCGGGCTGCTATCTTCGATGGCAGTTGATCGTGAGGAGCTTCTTTCCGATGGTGGCCGAGGACGACATCTCCGGGTAGATCCGGAGCCTGACCGGCGGTGCCCTCTGGTGGTGACGCCGCGCCCGGTCGTGCCTTCCTCCTGCCCTGTCGACCTCGGGCGGTCCTCCTGCGCCCGCTGTGCCATGAGAGCTTCCACATGTCCAAGATCGTTGCTGCCAACCTGTCCTTTTCCTGGTCGGACGGGACCCCTGTGTTCTCCGACCTCTCCTTCACCGTCGGCGCCGGGCGGACCGGGCTCGTCGCGCCCAACGGGGCCGGGAAGAGCACGCTGCTCAAGCTGATCGCCGGGGTGTACGTGCCCGACCGCGGGTCCGTGACCGTCGACGGCGTGCTCGGGTACCTGCCGCAGACGCTGCCGCTCACCGGGGAGCCGACCGTGGCCGACGTGCTGGAGATCGCACCCGTCGTGGCCGCGATCGCCGCCATCGAGGCCGGCGACGCGAGCGAGGAGAACTTCACGGTCGTCGGGAACGACTGGGACGTCGAGGAACGCGCGCTGGCGCAGCTCGACCGGCTCGGCCTCGGCGACGTCACGCTCGACCGGACGCTCGGCACGCTCAGCGGCGGTCAGGTGATCTCGCTCGGGCTGGCCGCCCAGCTGTTGAAGCAGCCGGACGTGCTGCTGCTGGACGAACCGACGAACAACCTCGACCGGCAGGCCCGCCACCGGCTCCACGACGTGCTCGGCGACTGGAAGGGCAGCCTGCTCGTGGTGAGCCACGACCGGGCGCTGCTCGACCGGATGGAGCGGATCGCCGAGCTGGAACGCGGGCGGCTCAGCCTGTTCGGCGGCAACTTCTCCGCGTTCGAGGCCGCGAAGCGGGCCGCGCGCGAGGTGGCCGAGAAGAACCTGCGCTCGGCCGAGGCCGACCTCAAGCGGGAGAAGCGGGAGATGCAGGAGGCGCGGGAACGAGCGGCGCGGCGGGCCGCGACCGGGGCGCGCACCAACACCGACATCCCGCGGATCATCCGCGGCGGGCTGAAGCGCAAGGCGCAGGAGTCCGCGGCGCGGGCCGACGACGTGCACTCGCGCAGGCTCGAGGAGGCGCGGGCGCGGCGCGACGAGGCGGACCTGGCGTTGCGGGAGGACGACACGATCGCGTTGTCGCTGCCCGGCACCGAGGTGCCGGCGGGCCGGACCGTGTTCCACGGCGAGCGGATCCGCGTGCGGGACCTGTTCGCGGGCGAGGGCGTGACGCTCGCGGTGCGCGGGCCGGAGCGGATCGCGCTGACCGGCGGCAACGGCACCGGGAAGTCGACGCTGCTGCGGGTGATGAGCGGCGACCTCGAACCGGACGGCGGTCTCATGCACCGGGCGGACGGGCGGGTCGCGTACCTGTCGCAGCGGCTGGACCTGCTCGACCTCGCGGCCAGCACGCGGGCGAACCTGCGCTCGTTCGCGCCGTCGCTGTCGGAGACGGAGACCATGCACCTGCTGGCCCGGTTCCTGTTCCGGGAGGAGCGGGCGCAGCTGCCGGTCGGCGCGTTGTCGGGCGGCGAGCGGTTGCGGGCCACGTTGTTGTGCGTGTTGCGTGCCGAGCCGGCGCCGCAGTTGTTGCTGCTCGACGAGCCGACGAACAACCTCGACCTGGTGAGCGTGGAGCAGTTGACCGGCGCGCTGGGCGCCTACCGCGGCGCGTTCGTGGTGGTGAGCCACGACGACCGGTTCCTCGCCGACATCGGGGTGACCCGGTGGCTGCGGCTCGCGGACGGGACGTTGAGCGAGGCCGGACCGCCCGAGGAGCGGTGACGGATCACTCCCGCAGGGCGGCCAGCGGGCCCACGTACATCTGCGCCTTGATCGCCTTGAGAGTGTGCGGGGTCTTGCCCGTGAGCCCTCGGGCGCGGTCCAGTGCCTCCTCGAGCACGTCCGTCTCGGGCACGGCCTTGTCGACCAGCCCGGCCGCCGCCGCGTCGGTGCCGCCGTAGCGGCGGCCGGTCGTCATCGCCTCGTGGGCGGTCGCGGGGATCAGCTTGCTCTGGATCAACGCGGCCATCCCCGGGGTGAACGGGATGTTGATGTCGACCTCCGGCAGGCAGAAGAAGCCGCGGTCGGCACGCATCACGCGGAAGTCGTGGGCCAGGGCGAGCATGGCGCCCGCGGCGAACGCGTGCCCGGGGATGGCGGCCACGGTCGGGGCCGGGAACTCCAGCACGCGGGCGAGGAGCGCGTGGACCTGCCCCACGTAGCTCTGCAGCTGATCGCCGTGCTGCCCCAGCCAGTCCAGGTCGAGCCCGTTCGAGTAGATCTTGCTGCTCGCCGTGGTGACCAGCGGCGCGGGGCTCGCCTCGACCTCGTCCAGCGCGGCGTTCACCGCCGCCAGCCAGTCCGGGTGGAAGCGGTTCTCACCGTCTCCGAGGTCGAGCACCCAGACGTCGTCGTCCCGCTTCAGCGTTGGCATGCCGCCACAATACTGACGAGTAACTTAGTCGGCCAGGGTCCGGCGCGTAGTGGTACTTCATGGTGGGTATGTCCCTTTCGTGACTGATCGGGTGAGTGTGTTCGCGCCGTCTCCGCAGCTGACCGTGACCGTCGAGGACGTGGACGGGAAACCGGACGTGCACCTGCACGCGGGCGGCCAGGGGTTCTGGCAGGCACGGATGATCGTGGCGCTCGGCACGCCCGTGACGCTGTGCTGCGCGCTCGGCGGCGAGACCGGCCGGGTGCTGCGGCACCTGCTCGCCGAGCACGACATCGAGGTCCGCGCGCGGGACGTCGCCGCCCGCAACGGCGCCTACGTGCACGACCGCCGCGACGGCGACCGCGACCAGGTCGTCGAGCAGCTGCCGGACTCGCTGACCCGGCACGAGCTGGACGACCTCTACGAGCTGGCCGTGGTGGCGGGGATGACCTCCGGCGTGGCCGTGCTGAGCGGGTCGGTCGACTCGTCGACCGAGGAGGTCGTGCCCGTGTCGACCTACGAACGGCTGACCGCCGACCTCGTCGGCAACGGCTGCCGGGTGGTCGTCGACCTGGCCGGGGAACGGCTGTCGGCCGCGCTCGCCGGCGTGCCGACCGTGGTGAAGGTCAGCCACGAGGAGCTGCTCGACGACGGCCGCGCCGACGACGACGGCGTGCCCGCGCTCACCAAGGCGGCGCGGGCGATGGTCGACGACGGGGTCGAGCTGGTGGTGGTGTCCAGGGCGGCGGAGCCCACGTTGGCGGTGACCGCGGACGACGCGCTGCTGGTGCGGGGACCGTCGCTGGCGCCGGTCGACACCCGCGGCGGCGGGGACTCGATGACCGCGGGCCTCGCCGCGGCGTTCGCCCAGGGCGAGGAGGTGACGGCCGCGCTGCGGCTCGGCGCGGCGGCGGGCTCGCTCAACATCACCCGGCACGGGCTGGGCAGCGGCAGCGGCGACGCCGTGCGGGCGCTGGCCGAACGGGTAGAAATCACGTCGGCGGGGTAGCCGGGAGGCATGGGTCCTCGCGTGCTGGTGACGAACGACGACGGCATCGACTCCCCCGGTTTGCTGGCACTCGCGGAGTGCGCGCACGACCTCGGCTGGACGACGGTGGTGGCCGCACCCGCCACCGAGTCGAGCGGCACGAGCGCCGGGCTGACCGCGGCCACCGACGAGCGGCAGGTCGCGGTCGAGCGCAGGACGCTCCCCGGCCTGCCGGACGTCGAGGCGTACGCGGTGGCCGCGCACCCGGGTCTGATCGTGCTCGCCGCCTGCCACGACGGGTTCGGCGAACGGCCGGACCTGGTGCTGTCCGGGATCAACCGGGGTGGCAACGTGGGCCGCGCGGTGCTGCACTCCGGCACCGTCGGCGCCGCGCTGACCGGCGCCGTCAACGGTGCGCGGGCGGTCGCGGTGTCGCTTGACCTGCCGCTCGCCCCGGAGCTGGAACCCATGTGGGAGCGGGCGAAGCGGGTCGCCAGGCAGTTCCTGCCGGTGGCGGCCGAGCTGCCGGAGGGCGCGGTGCTCAACGTGAACGTGCCGGACGTGCCGGACGTGAAGCCGGCGCGGTGGGCGCGGCTCGCGACCTACGGGCGGGTGCAGCAGAAGGTCACGCAGCTCGACGAGGGCGCGATCGAGGTCGGCCACGTCGAGGTCGAGGGCGAGCTCGAGCCGGGCACCGACGCGGCGTTGCTGGCCGAGGGCTATGTGACCGTCACGCCGTTGCGCTCCGTGCACGAGGACGACGCACTGATGGGTGGTGCCCTGCCCTGACGGCGAGGGGCCGGCCGCCGGCAGCCGGAGAAAAACTGGAAGGAGTTCTCGCCCCTGAGACGGCCGACCCGATTCCGGAGGTTAATGACCGCGGACGGCGGCCGACAAGGATCCGCACACCATTGTGTGCGCCTTCCGGAAATCCGTAACGATTTCCGTCGGTGCCGCGACTACACCGGCACCGGAACACCGTCCCCGAGCAGGTTGTCGACCAGCTCGGACAGTGTCGCCAGCAGTTGCTGCAGCAGCAGGTTCAGCGCCGCGGGCAGCGTCGGCACGACCAGCGTCCGCGCGCCGTCCGGGAACTGCTCGGCCAGCCGGTCCTGCGCGGCGGCCGTCTCGTCGAGCGCCGGTCCCGCGAGATCCCTTCTGCCCTCGGACATCCCCGCGAGCAGCGCGTCCAGCTCGGACAGTGCCGCGTCCGCACCCGCCACGTCGCCCGCGTCGGCGGCGGTCCTCAGTTCGTCCTGGAGGTGCCGCACGGCGGCCGCGTCGTCCCGCGGCCGCGCCGACGCGCTGGACACGACGCCGGTGCCCGCGACCGCGAACACCGCGGCCACGGACACGATCCGCGCCAGGGCCTTTTTCATGTCTTCCCCTTTCCCCGATTTCGAGATCGGCACATCAGGATCTCGCCGGGGCCATCGTCGCCGGATATCCACCCGCCATGTCAACCACCCGGCCCAATGCAGGCGCCTTTCGCATTCGCTGCGTCACCCGCGCAGGCCGCTCACACGGCCCAGCACCTCATCCGGTCGGCCCAGCATCGGACGTACGGGCGGGCACTCTGCGTGACGTCGCAGGGACGACACGTCCTCGTCGGAGCGGTTTGACGGCTAGCTCGGGCGAACCGCGCACAAAGCGATTACTTCGTCCACGTCCGTCTCGAAGCGGTCGTACCCCGCGGGCACGCCGGCACCCGCGTACGAGACGTCGCCACCGGGCGCGCCCGCGACGGGGCGCCGGGGCGCCGCGTGCAGGTCGCGCACACCGGTCTCCGCGACGACCCGTGCGGCGTTCGCGGCCCGCACCCCGCCGCACGCCATGACCTCGATCCGGTCCCCCGCCTGCGCGACGAGGTCCTTGATCAGCGGCGCGCCGTCGAGCGCGGACCGGCGGCGGCCCGACGTCAGCACCCGCGTGAAACCCAGCGCCACCAACCGTTCGAGCGCGTCCCGGGAGTCGGCGCACACGTCGACGGCCCGGTGGAACGTGGTCTGCATGCCCTCGGCCGCCGCCACGAAGTCGGCGCACACGTCGTCGACGCGGCCGTCCCCGGTCAGCGCGCCGACGACCACACCGGTCGCCCCGTGCGCACGCGCGACCGCGATGTCCCGGACGATCAGGTCCAGCTCGTCGCGGTCGTAGCGGAAGTCGCCGGGCCGGGGCCGCACCAGGACGTGCACCTCCACGACCGCCGACGCCGCCTCGATCAGCGCGGCACTCGGCGTGAGGCCCCCGTCGGACAGGCCCGCGCACAGCTCGACGCGTGCCGCTCCGGCCGCCGCCGCGACCCGCGCACCCGCCACCGACTCGACACTGATCTCCACCCGCACAGCACCAGTATCAGGCGTGACACAGGCCACACCGGTTCGAGAACCCGCGCGGAGACGTGGTCGTCTAGCCGGGTATGCGTGACGAGGAGGAGCTCGTCCGGGCCGTGGCGAAGGGGGACCGGACAGCGTTCGAGCAGCTGTACCGGCGCACGTCGCCGTGGCTCGCCGTGCGACTGCGGCGGCGCTGCGCCGACGACCAGATCGTCGCCGAGGTCCTGCAGGAGACCTACCTCGCCGTGTGGCGGGCGGCGGGGAGCTTCGCCGGCGCGGCCGTGAACGGGTCGGCGGTCGGGTGGTTGTGGACGATCGCGGCCCGGCGGCTGGTCGACGCGTTCCGCAGGCGGGCCAAGGACAGCGCGGTGCCGCTCGCCGCCGAGCCGGTCGCGCCCGCCGCCGAGGACGAGGCACTGTCCGGTGTGGTCGGTGACCGGGTCGGGGACGCGCTCGACCGGCTCGCGCCGGAACTGCGGCAGGTCCTGCAGGCGATGGTGGTCGACGGGCTGACCGTCCGCGAGACGGCGACGTTGCTGGGGGTGCCCGAAGGCACGGTGAAGACGCGGGCGCGCAGGGCACGCCTGGCGATGCGGGAGGCACTGACATGACGTGGCACGCGTCCGACGACCTGCTCCAGGGCTACGTCGACGGGGACGACCTCGCCGCCGACGTCGTGTGGGCGGTCGAGGTGCACATGGAGACCTGCGCCGGCTGCCGCGCCCGGCTCGCGGACAGGGCGGACGCGGTCGTCCCGCTGCTGGACCGGGTGTGGGCGGACCTCGAACCGGCCCCGGAACCCGCGCCCGTCCGGCGGGGCCGGCGGCTCGCCACGTGGGCCACGCCCGCCATGGGCCCGTGGCTCGCGATGACCGTCCTGGTCACGCTGACCGCGCTGCTCGCCGACCAGCTCATCCCGCGGCCGTACCCGTCGCTCGCGCTGCTGCTCGCCCCGATCGCACCGGTCGCGGGCGTCGCGGCGGCGTGGGCACGCGGTCTCGACCCGGCGCACGAGCTGGTCGCCGCCACCCCGCGCAGCGGCCTCTACCTGGTGCTGCGGCGCACCCTCGCGGTGCTCGCGCTGGTGCTCCCGCTGCTGGCGGTCACCACGTGGGCCTCGCCACTGCGGTGGCTCCTGCCCTGCCTCGCGTTCACGGTGGCCACGCTCGCGCTCGGCGGTTTCCTCGGGGTGCGCCGCGCGGCGGCCGGCCTGGTCACGGGGTGGGCCGCGCTGGTGATCGGGCCGAGCCTCGTCACCGCGGCACCACCGCTCGTGCTCGAACCGGCCGCGCTGGGCATCTGGGCGGCGGTGCTGGCGGCGGGCGTGGCGGTCGTCCGCCTGCGCGCCGACGTCTACCTGCGACTCGACAAGTAAGGGGAAACCACATGCCTCGCACGGTCAGCGCGGCCGAGGTCGCGCCGACGACCTACCCGTTCGAGATACAGGCGCGCGGGCTGCGGGTCCGCGCCGGGCGGCGGATGGCGGTCGACGGGGTCGACCTGTCGCTCACCACCGGCGTGCACGGGCTGCTCGGCCCCAACGGCGCGGGCAAGACCACGCTCATCCGAGCACTCGCGACCGTGCTGCGGCCCGCGGGCGGCGAGCTGGCGTTGCTGGGCGGCGCGGACCTGCGCGCGGTGCGCCGCAGGCTCGGCTACCTGCCGCAGGAGTTCGGCTTCTACCGCCGTTTCACGGTGCGCGAGTTCGTCGAGTACATGGCGTGGCTCAAGGAAATGCCGAAGGCGGACGTGCCGGGCGCGGTGCAGCGCGCGATCGAGCGGGTCGGCCTCGCGGACCGGGCCGACCACAGGCTGAAGACGTTGTCCGGCGGCATGGTGCGGCGGGCGGGCATCGCGCAGGCGATCGTCAACGACCCGGCGATCCTGCTGCTGGACGAGCCGACGGCCGGGCTGGACCCCGCGCAGCGCATGGACTTCCGGCGGCTGCTGCGGGAGTTCGCCGACGACACGTGCGTCGTGGTGTCCACGCACCTCGTCGAGGACGTCGCCGCCGCGTGCACCGACGTGGTGCTGCTCGACGCGGGCCGGGTCGTGTTCGCGGGCGCGGCGGCGGAACTGGCCGCGGCGGGCAGCGACGACGACGCCGGTGACAGCCCGATGGAACGCGGCTACACGGCCCTGCTCGCGCGCGGAGCGGACCGGTGATCCTGCGCACGGAACTGCGGCGCTCCACCGCGCCCGTGCTGGGCGCCGGCCTGGTGGTGTGCTCGCTCGGTCTCCTGTACTCGCTGACCGGGCCGTGGGTCCACGGCACCGCGCCGTGGCACGAGGAATGGACCGGGCTCGCGCAGTGGACCCGGTACCTGACGCTGTTCCTGTGGCCGCTGGTGCTGGGCATCGGCGCCTGGCAGGGCCTGCGGGACAAGCGGTCGCGGGTGGGCGAACTGTTCGCGACCACGCCGAGACCCGGGTGGCGACGTCTCATGCCGACCGCTGCGGCGGCGGCGATCGCGCTCACCGCAGGCTACGTGGTGCTGCTGGTCGTCGGCGGTGTGCAGGTGGCCGTGCACACGGACTACGTCCACCTGAAGTGGTTGCCGGTGGCCGGGGTGATGGTGCTCGCGCTGACCGGGATCGCGTTGCTGGGCTTCGGGATCGGCAGGCTCGTGCCGTCGCCGGTCACGCCGCCGGTGCTGGCCGTCGCCGCGCTCGCCGCGCAGGTCGCGGTGGTGCAGCGGGGGTGGCCGTTGTTGCTGACGCCCGCCTTCGAGGGACCCGACGTCACCGCGTTCACCACGGTCGACATCTCCGTGTCGCTGGCGCAGGCCCTGTGGTTCGCGGGCGTCGGCGCGACGGGGTTCTGCCTCGCGCTCGCGGTGCGGGCCAGGGCACGGGTCGCCGCGCTGCTGCCGGTGGCGCTGAGCGCCGCCGTCGCCGTGCCTGTGCTGTCCGGTGTGGACAGCCCGGTGGTGGCCGACGAGGACGCGCTGGCGCTGGTGTGCGCCGACCGCGTGTGCGTACGGCGAGTGCACGCCGACGTCCTGCCCGCGCTCACGGGACCGGCCAGGGAAGCGCTGGCACTGCTGGGAAAGCTCCCGTCGCCGCCGACGTCGGTCACCGAGTACCCGCCGTCCGACGACTTCCGGTCGCCGTCGCCGGACGTGGTGCCGGTGCTGTTCTTCAGCACACCCGGCACAGTTCCCGAGCGGCTCCGGCTCACCCTGCTCGCCGGCGCGGGCACCCCGTCGTGCGTGCACACCTCGGACTGGGCGGACACGGTGAGCCAGACCGGTGCGCGCATGGTCGCGGCGGCGTGGTTCACGGGGAAGCTCGAACCGCTGCCCGGCTACCGGTACGTGTGGGACGAGGCCGAGGACGAGATCCGCGCGGCGTGGCGGGAACTGCGGTCGCTGCCCGAGGCCGAGCAGGTGGCACGGGTGGCCGCGTACCGGGACGCCGCGCTCCAGTGCCGGGGTGACCTGTCCACGTTGGTGGCGCCATGAGGTGGCTCGTGCTGTACGTGCGGTCGCGCCGTGCCGCGGCGAGCACGGGGATCGCGCTCGCCGTGGCCGCCGCGATCGGGCTGCCGGCCGCGGTGAGTGAGGCGGAGACCACCCGGCTGGTGCTGGCGTTGTTCGCGGTCACCTCGGTGGTGGCGGTCGCGGCGACCTCCCTCGCCGGGCCGGACCCGGGCCTGGACCGGACCGCCGCACTGGACTGGCGGCTGCGCAGGACCGCGCACGTGGTGGCCGTCGGCGGGCTGGCGGCGGGTGCCGTGGCGTCACTGGGGGTCGTCGCGGCGGACGTGGTCGTGCGCAACGCGGCCGGGCTGACCGGGCTCGGGGCGCTGGGGGTCACCGTGCTGGGCGGCGGGCTCGCGTGGTGCCTGCCGGTGGCGTGGACCGCTGTCGGGGTGACGGTCCTCTTCGCGGTGCCGGAGCCGGGCGCGCCGCTGCTGACGTGGCTGGTGCAGCCCGCGGACTCGGGTACGGCCACGGTCGCGGCGTGCGTGCTCGGGGTGTCCGGGCTGGTGGCGTACACGCTTGCGGGTCCGTCGACCCACACTCAGTAACGATGTTCGCTCCGCAAGCTCCGCTCAGAAACGATGTTCGCTCCGCAAGCTCCGCTCAGAAACGATGTTCGCTCCGCAAGCTCCGCTCAGAAACGATGTTCGCTCCGCAAGCTCCGCAAGCTGCGCTCAGAAACGCTGCGCGTACCACGTCGGTGGTTCGCCGAACATGTCCTTGAAGTCGCGGATGAAGTGGCCCTGGTCCGCGTAGCCGAGGTCGGCGGCGAGCGCTGCCCAGTCGATCGCGCCGCCCGCCGCCATCCGCTCGGTCACCTCGTGCAGGCGGTAGCGGCGGATCACCCACTTGGGGCCGATGCCGACGTACTCGGCGAACAGCCGCTGCACGCCGCGCACGCTGGTCCCGAGCAGTTCGGCGAGCGTCTCCACCCTCGTCACCTCGGGACGGTCCGCGATCATCGCCACCGCGTCGGCCGCGGCGAACGCCTTCGGGTCGTCCTCGGGCAGGTGCGCGAGCAGGAACCGCTCGACCGCCGCCTCGTCCGGGTCGTCCGGCACGTCCTCGCCGAACACGTCGGCCGCGGGCACCACCCGGTCGCTGATCGTCGAGACCGGCGCGCCGAGCCACGGCCGGAAACAGCCCGGCCGGAACGCGACGCCGAACACGCGGCCCCTGCCTTCCAGGACCTTGATCTGGTAGCCGCTGACCACGCCGTTCACGTCCGCGCGGCCCTCGCCGAACGACAGGTGCACGTTCGGGTACGGGACGATCTTCTGCCGGTACGGCTCCGCGTAGTCCCACTCCACGAACCAGTACCGGTCCACCCACCGCCGCAGCGCCTCGGACGGCTGGGGGTAGGCGTGCCGCTGGTACTTCGTCCACGCCCCGCCGACCTCGCGGACATCCCTTCGCACGGCTGCCGAGTCTATGTCGCGTTCGTCCAATACCGACGACCTGCCACCGACCTAACCTCGCCGGCATGTCACACATGTCCACCGCGGGCGGCATCCTCGCCGACGTCGTCCGTGCCATCGAAACGAGCCAGCTGACGAACCCGACGCCGTGCGCGGAGTTCGACGTCCGGGAGCTGGTGCACCACCTGTTGTACTGGGGGCCGTCGCTGGAAGGCGCCGCCCGCAAGGAGAACGTGCCGCCGTCCGATGTGGACGGCAGCGACTGGCGCGGCGCGCTGCTCGCCCAGGTGACCCGCACGGTCGAGGCATGGGCGCCCGCGTCCGCCTGGGAGGGCGACACGAGCATGGGGCCCGCGAAGGTCGTCGGCGAGATGATCGTCGGCGAGTGGGTCGTGCACGCCTGGGACCTCGCCCGTGCCACCGGGCAGCGCCTCGACCTGCCCGGTGACCTGGTCGCGTACCTGTACGACGGGGTCGCGGCGGGCGCCGACCAGGGCCGGGAGATGGGGTTGTACGGACCGGAGGTGCCCGTGCCCGCCGACGCGCCGCTGTTCGACCGCGTCCTTGGCCTGACCGGCCGTGACCCGGCCTGGGTCAGTGCCGGTGCCGCAGCTCCCTCGGCTGCCGGCTGATCCACACCAGCCGCTCGAAGTCGACGGCGACGCCCCGCAGCAGCAGGTCCACCAGTGTCCGCGCGTCCTGCGGGGCGTCGCCGAACAACGCCCGCTGGTAGACGGTGGCGGCGAGCAGGTCGACGACCACGTCCGGGTCGACGTCCTCGCGCAGCTCGCCGCGGCCGACCGCCCTGCGCACGGCGACCGCCGCCGCCTCCCTGGTGGGCGCGACCAGCGTGTCCACCAGGTGCCTGCGCAGCTCCGGGTCGGCGCAGTCCGCGACGAGCGGGGCCAGGACGCCGGCGGGCAGCCGGTCGTTGAGCATCTCGGTGAGCAGGTCGACGCTCTGGATGAGGTCGCAGCGGGTGCAGCCGTTGTCCGGGGCGGGCGGGCTGACCAGCAGGGTGGCGAGCGCGTCGATGACGAGGCGCTGCCGGACCGGCCAGCGGCGCCGGATCGCGGCCTTGGTGGTGCCCGCGCGGGCGGCGACCGTCTCCAGCGCGAACCCGGACCAGCCGCGTTCGGCGAGGACGGCGACCGTCGCGTCGAGCACCGCGCCGTCGATCGCGGTGTCGCGTGGCCGGCCGGGGCTCACGCGGTCCCGTCCTGCGGGTACCAGCGCAGCTCGACGGTGTTGCCGTCCGGGTCGGACACGTACACCGAGGTCGCCTCGCCCCGCGCGCCCCACCGGCCGACCGGGCCCTCCAGCACGGTGAACACCCCCGAGTCGATCACTTCCTGCCAGTCGAGCGGCTCCACCACGAGGCAGATGTGGTCCACGTTCGACTCCCCTCGCGGCTTGCTCATCAGGTCGATGATCGTCCGGTCGCTGATCCGCACGGACGGGAACGGCACCGTGCCCGCCCGCCACTCGTCGACCCGCAGCGGCGCGAGGCCGAGCGGACCGGTGTAGAAGTCGAGCGACCGCTCCACGTCCGCCACGTTCAGCACCACGTGGTCGAGCTCCACAACACGCATGACTTTCCTCCAGTAATTTCGATCCGAACCGGACCGGATCGTAACAACCGGAGGTGGCGTTGCCTAGCCCGCGATCCAGACCGTCTTGGGGTTCACGAACGAGCGGACCCCGAAGGAGGCCAGCTCACGGCCGTAGCCGGAGTTCTTCGCACCCCCGAACGGCACCTCGGGCGTGGACTCGGTGAACTTGTTGACGTAGATCATCCCGGTCTCGACCTCGGCCACGAACCGCCGCTGCTCGGCGGGGTCCGTCGTCCACGCGCTGCCGCCGAGGCCGAACGTGGAGTCGTTCGCGATGCGGATCGCGTCATCGACGTCGGCCGCCTCCCACACCAGGGCGACCGGCCCGAAGAACTCCTCGCGGTGGCCGGGCGAGCCGTCCGGGATGTCGGCGAGCACGGTCGGCGGGTAGTAGTTGCCCGGCCCGTCGAGGGGTTCGCCGCCGGTGAGCACGCGGGCGCCCGCCTTGACCGTGTCGGTCACCTGCCGGTGCAGCGTCGCCACGGCGTCGGCGGACGACAGCGGACCCACGTCGGTGTCGTCGTCCATCGGGTCACCGACCCGCAGGGACGCCATCTTCGCGACGAACTTCTCGGTGAACTCGGCCGCGATGTCCCGGTGCGGCACGAACCGCTTGGCGTTCACGCACGACTGGCCGTTGTTGAGCAGCCGCGAGGTGACCGCGTTCGCCACGGCGTCGTCGAGGTCCGCGGACGGCATCACGATGAACACGTCGCTGCCGCCCAGTTCCAATACGCTCGTCTTGATGTTGCGCCCGGCCACGGCCGCCACCTCCCGGCCCGCCGGCTCGCTGCCGGTGAGCGTCACGGCACGCACCCGGTCGTCGCCGACGATGTCCGCCACCGCGCTCGACGGCACCAGCAGCGTCTGGAACACCCCGTCGGGGAACCCGGCGCGGCGCAGGAGGTCCTCGATCGCCAGCGCCACCTGGGGCACGTTCGACGCGTGCTTGAGCAAGCCGGTGTTCCCGGCGAACAGGGCGGGCGCGACGAAGCGGAACACCTGCCAGTACGGGAAGTTCCACGGCATCACGGCGAGCACGGGCCCGAGCGGCTCGTAATGCGTGTAGACGGTGGCGCCGTCGACGGGCCACGGCTCGTCGGCGAGCATCTCCGCGCCGTGGTCGGCGTACCAGCGGCAGCCCTTCGCGGACTTGTGCACCTCCGCGACCGCTTCCTTGAGCGTCTTGCCCATCTCGGCGGTCGCGAGCCGCGCGAGGTCGCCTGCCTCGTCGTCGAGGAGGTCGGCGGCGCGCCGCAGCAGGCCGGCCCGCTCGTCGTAGGTGGTGTGCCGGTAGTCGCGGAAGGCGTCGGCGGCCCGCTGGATCTTCGCGTCCACCTCGGCGTCGGTGAGCGGCTCGAAGGACCGCAGCTTCTCGCCGGTGGCCGGGTTCACGCTCTCGATAGCCATGCTCGCGGCTACCCGACCCCGTCGGCCTCCACACCCCGGTGACGTTGTTCGTCGCCGGGCGCACGGGTGTGGTGCGCAAGAGCTGACGCCTTCGCCGCCAGGTACCGCTGTTCCTGCAGCGACCGGGTGCGGTGCGCGGCCTCGCGGTACGCGACCACGGCGCCGTCGACGTCACCGGCCATCTCCAGCAAATACGCCCGTACCGAATAGAGCCGGTGGTGGCCGGCCAGCCGCGTGTCCCCTGCCAGGGACTCGACCATCGCCAGCGCGGGCGCCGGGCCGCGGGCCATGCCCACCGCGACCGCGTGGTTGAGCGCCGTCATCGGGCTGCCGGTCATCGCCACCAGCACCCCGTACAGGGCCTCGATCTGCGGCCAGTCCGTCTCCCCGGCCGTCGGCGCCTCGTCGTGGAGTGCCGCGATCGCGGCCTGCAGCTGGTAGGGCCCGGACGGGCCCGCCGACATCGCGGCCGTCACCAGCGCGACACCCTCGTCGACGAAGTCCCGGTGCCACCGCGAACGGTCCTGTTCGGCGAGCGGGACCAGCATGCCGTCGGCGCCGACGCGGGCGTCGCGGCGGGCGTCGGTCAGCAGCATCAGCGCGAGCAGGCCGGCCACCTCGCCGTCGCGCGGCATCAGGCGGTGCACGACGCGGGTCAGCCGTATGGCTTCCCGGGACAGCTCGGCGCGGTAGGCCGACGGGCCCGCGGTGCTCGAGTAGCCCTCGGTGAAGATCAGGTACAGCACGTGGAGCACGGCCGCGAGCCGTTCCTCGCGGTCGGCTGGCATGCGGAACGGCACGCCGCTCGCCTTCACCCGCTGCTTGGCACGGGTGATGCGCTGCGCCATGGTCGGCTCGGGCACCAGGAACGCCCGCGCGATCTCCGTCGTCGTCAGACCGGCGACCGACCGCAGCGTGAGCGCGATCTGGTGGGTCACCGGCAACGCCGGGTGGCAGCACATGAACAGCAGGATGAGCGTGTCGTCGGCGTCCTCCGCGGGCGCGACGGCCGGCATCGTCCACGTGTGCTCGCGGCGCTGCCTGGCCTGCTCGTTGCGCAGCAGGTCGGTGAGCCGCCGGGACGCGACCGTGATCAGCCACGCCTTCGGGTTGTCCGGCAGACCGGTGTCCGGCCAGCCGGTCGCCGCCGCGATCAGCGCCTCCTGGACCGCGTCCTCGGCGGTGTCGAAGTGGCCGTAGCGGCGGACGACCGCGCCGAGGACCCGCGGCGCCAGCTCGCGCAGCAGGCCCTCGACCGCGGTGGCCGTCACGCGATGTCCGCCAGGCCGTCGATGAGCGGCCGGACGTCGACGTAGCCGCGGGCCTGGACGTGCTCGGGTGCGGGCGTGGCCGCGAGCTTGGCGGCGATCTCCGTGGCCCGGTCGTAGCTGGCGCAGTCGACGATCGTGAGGCCGACGACCACCTCGGCGGTCTCGGCGTACGGCCCGTCCGTCACCACGGTCTGGCCGTCCTTCTCGGTGACGCGCCTGGTCAGCACGGGTGCGGCCAGGCCGTGAGCCGCGACGAACTCGCCGGACTCGACCAGCTCGTTCGTCCACCTGCCCATGAACTCGCCGAGCGCCGCGACCTCCTCCGGCCGCCACGCGCGGCTCTCCGGGGTGTCCTTGCCTGCCATCGCGTCGTAGTCGGCCTGCGAGGCGTAGTGGAGGATCATGTACTTCACGGTTCCGCTCCCATCCCGTCGGGTGTGGTGTCGTCCGGGACGTCGAACCCGCCTCGCGCCGCCACGACACCCGATTATGTGACGCCGGTCACGCGGCTGCGCGGTCGTCTGCCGGGCGGCGGCGCAGGCGGGCGTCCGTGAGCACCGGCGGCCGCCACGCGCCGTCGGCACGGTACAGGTCGGTACCGGGCGGGACGATCTCGTCGATGCGGTCCAGCGTCGCGTCGTCCAGTTCCAGCCCGGCGCCCTTCAGCGTCGCCTCCAGCTGATCCATGGTGCGCGGGCCGATGATCACCGACGTGACGGCGGGGTGGGCGGCCGCGAAGGCGACGGCCAGCTCCGGCAGCGTGCACCCGAGCCCGTCGGCCACCTCGACCAGCTGCTCCAGCGCGTCGAACTTGGCCTTGTTCTCCGGTAGCGACGGGTCGAACCGGAACGGGGTGATCGCCGCCCTGCCCGTCGACAGATCGACGTCCTGGCCGCGGCGGATCCTGCCGGACAGGAACCCGGACGCGAGCGGGCTCCACGTCAGCACGCCCATGCCGAGCCGCGCGGCGGTCGGCAATACGTTCGTCTCGATTCCCCTCGCCAGCAACGAGTACGGCGGCTGCTCGGTGCGGAACCGGTACAGGCCACGGCGTTCCGCGACGTGGTAGGCCTCGACCATGTCCGAGGCCGGGAAGGTCGAGCTGCCGAACGCGCGGATCTTGCCCGCCCGCACGAGGTCCGTCAGCACCGACAGCGTCTCCTCGACGTCGGTCGTGTGGTCGGGCCGGTGGATCTGGTACAGGTCGATCCAGTCCGTGCCGAGGCGCCGCAGGCTCTGCTCGACCTCGTGGACGATCCAGCGGCGCGAGTTGCCGCCCTTGTTCGGCCCGTCGCCCATCGGGAAGTGGACCTTGGTGGCGAGCACGACGTCGTCGCGGCGGCCCTTGAGCGCCTTGCCGACGATCTCCTCCGACTCGCCCATGGAGTACATGTCGGCGGTGTCGACGAAGTTGATGCCCGCGTCGAGCGCGGCGTGGATGACGCGGACGGCGTCGTCGTGGTCGGAGTTGCCGACCGAGCCGAACATCATGGCGCCCAGGCAGTGGACGCTCACCTCGATGCCGGTGCCGCCGAGTACGCGGTAGCGCAACGTCTTCCCCCTCCGGGTGATTGTGGTCAGGCCCGGACGGTATGTGCTGGAGCGAACTCCAGGTCAAGCGTTAAGCTGAGAAGTGAGGTTGATGTTCGCTGCGCTCGCAGCCCACGGTCACACCTATCCCCTGCTCCCCCTTGCCGTCGCGGCGGCCACCGCCGGTCACGACGTCGTGTTCGCGGCGGGGGAACCGTTCCTCCCCGTGCTGCGCAAGGCCGGGCTGTGCGCGCGGCCCGCCGGGCTCGGCATGCGTACGGCGTTCACGGGGAGCGCGGCGGGACCGGAGGCCGTCGGCCGGGTGCTCGGCGACGTCCTGCCCCGGCGCATGGTCGCCGACCTGGAGCCGCTGATCGCCGAGCACCGGCCGGACGTCGTGATCCACGACGTCGCCACGCTCGGTGCGCCACTCGCCGCGCGGCTGCACGACGTGCCCGCGCTGGGTCACACGTTCGGGCGAATGTTCTCCGACGACATGTCGACCGCGATGGTCGAGGCGTACACCGCGTTCGCGGCCGAGCTCGGTGTCCCGGCGGACGTGGGCGGCCCGGTGCTCGACATCTGCCCGGACTCCCTTCAGGACAAGGACTTCCTCGCCCGTGCGGACCGGGTTCCGGTGCGGCCCTGCGGGTGGCGCGAGTGCGGTGCGCTGGTGGAGCGGACCGCGGGCAGGCCGCTCGTGTACGTCACGCTGGGCACCGCGTACGCGACGGCCGACGTCCTGCGCACGCTCGTCGACGGGCTCGCCCGGCTGCCCGTCGACGTGCTCGTCGCGACCGGACCGGCGGTGGACCCGGCCGCGCTCGGGGACGTGCCGGAGCACGTGCGGGTGCGGGACTGGGTGCCGCAGTCGGCGTTGCTGCCGCACGTCGACCTCGTGGTGCACCACGGTGGGAGCGGCACGATGCTCGGCGCGTTCGCCGCCGGGAAGCCGCAGCTGGTGGTGCCGCGGGGCGCGGACCACTTCACCAACGCGGCGGCCGTTGTGGACGCCGGAGCCGGTCTTCGGTTGCTCGGCCCGGAATTGTCGGTGGACGCGGTTACCGTGTCCGCGGGCTCGCTGCTCGCCGACGGGGAACGGCAGGCGGCGGCCCGGCGGGTCGCCGAGGAGATCGCGGCGATGCCGTCCCCTTCGGACATCGCCGTCCGGCTGCCCACCCTGATCGGCTGAAGGAGAACGATGCGCGCCAACTACCCGTCCGGCGGCGACTTCGAGGACGTGTACGGCTACTGCCGTGCCGTCCGGGTCGGCGACCACATCCACGTCGCGGGGACCTGTGCCCGCGACCTGGACGGCACGGACACCTACGCGCAGGCGAAGGAGGCGCTCTCGATCATCGAGAACGCGCTCAAGGAGGCGGGCAGCGGTCCGGCCGCGGTGGTGCGGACGGTGACGTACGTGACCGACATCGGCGACAAGTCAGCCGTCGCGAAGGCGCACGCCGAGATGTTCGGTGACGTGCGCCCCGTGGCCACCCTCGTCGAGGTCAGCGCGCTGGTGGACCCGCGCATGAAGGTGGAGATCGAGGCCTATGCGATAGAGAGCTGAGTCGCGGCCAGCGACAGCGAGAAGCGCAGCCGCCTGCCGGTCATGCCCTTCATCGCGGTGACACCCCACGCGTAGCGGTCCACCTCGGCGCTCGCCCGCAGCCGCAGGCGGTCGTCGAGCACGTGGACCTCGTCGATCCGCACGTCGAGCGGTTCGGTGCGGCCGCGCACGGTCAGCGCGCCGCGCAGGACCCAGCCGCCGTCGCGGGCGACGCCGTTCGCCGTGAACGTGATGTCGGGGTGCCGCGCGACGTCGAGGTACCGCGCCGAGCGCACGGTGTTGTCGCGTGCGGCGAGACCGGTGTCGACGGTGCCTGCCGCGATCGTGGCGCGCACGGTCGACAGCTCGGCGGGGGACGCGACGTGGACGACGCCCTCCCGCAGCGCGAACGTGCCGCGTACCGGCGCGAGCCCGAACATGTGGCGGGTCGCGAACGAGATCGTCGACTCGCCCGGCTCGATGCGGTAGGTGCCCGCGGTCGGCACGGTCACGGTCTCGGTGCTGGTCATGGGAGGTGTCCTTCCAGGTCGCACCGGCGCTCGGCGGCGCCGGCGATGTGGGGTATCCGGGCGCCGAGCGGGCCGGGATGGTCGAAGCGGTGCAGGTCGACGACGTGGAAACCGGCGCGGTCGATGGCAGGCCCGGTCTCCCGGTTCGGGTGGCAGCGGGCACCGGCGAACGCGGCGACGAGGTTCTGCCCTCGGCGGACCCACGTGCCGCGCGGCGCGGCGACGTGCTCGGCGAACAGGAACCGTCCGCCGGGCCGCAGCACGCGGTGCGCCTCGGCGAGCGCGGCGTCCTGGTCGGCGACCGAGCACAGCACGAACGAGCAGACGACCGCGTCGACGCTGCCGTCGGGCAGCGCCAGGTCCTCGGCCCGCCCGTCGCGCACCTGTGCCGACAGGCCGAGCCGGCCCGCGGCGGCTGCCGTGCTGTCCCGCGCGCCCGGCCGGGGTTCGACGGCGATCAGCCGCACGTCCGGGTGGTAGAAGCGCAGGTTGCCGCCGTGGCCGGGGCCCAGTTCGAGCACGGTGCCCCGCACCGCGCCGACGAGCGCCGGCCAGAGCGAGGTTCGCGGAACTGTCGTCGTCATGGCGGTAGCGTCGCGTGCCGCGGCGGACCGGCACATCGACCGGCTGGTGGGTTCGAATTCGACTTTGGTCGATGGTCGGCACGCCGTCCGGCTCGTACGCTCGGGTCCGTGTACGACCGGCTGTGCGGCCGCAGGCTGTGGCTCACCATGACGATGATCGGCGTCTTCATGGCGGCGATCGTGTACGGCGACATCGCGGCCGGGAACTCGGCGGCGATGACGGCGCTCGAGATCGCCGCCGGTGCCGCCGGGCTGGCGCTGTTCCCGCTGCTGTTCACGCGGCCGATGCCGACGACGCTGGTGCTGACCGCGCTGGCCGCGGTCGCCGCCACCGGCACCCCGCTGGCGAACATCGCGACGCTGCACATCGCGCGGAGCCGTGACCTGCGGGTGGCGATCGCGGTGGCGACGGCGGGCACGGCCGCGCACGCGGTGCGGGCGCTGTGGCAGCCGAC
Source organism: Actinophytocola sp. KF-1 (assembly GCF_054661535.1). Taxonomy (NCBI): domain Bacteria; kingdom Bacillati; phylum Actinomycetota; class Actinomycetes; order Pseudonocardiales; family Pseudonocardiaceae; genus Actinophytocola; species Actinophytocola sp. KF-1. The sequence goes on from NZ_BAAFVK010000010.1 coordinate 181,975, forward strand.
GAGCGGCCTGTCGTACGGCTGGTGGCTGACGCTGGTGGTCGTCATGCACGCGGGCCTGGTCGGCTGGGGCCAGCTGGCGGCGGCGAGGGCGGCGGTGATCACGTCGCTGCGGGAGCGGGCCGAACGCGCGGAAGCCGAGCAGGGCAGGCGGGTCGCGGAGGCGAGGGCGGCGGAGCGCGCGGCGATCGCGCGGGAGATGCACGACGTGCTGGCGCACCGGCTGTCGCTGCTGGCGACGTACGCGGGTGCCCTGGAGTACCGCCCCGACCAGCCGCCGGCACGCCTGTCGCAGGCGGCGGGCGTGATCAGGACGACCGTGCACCAGGCGCTGAACGAACTGCGCGACGTGATCGCCCTGCTGCGCGACGAGCCGGACGACCTGGCCCGCCCGGTCCCCGCGCTGGCGGACCTGCCGTCGCTGGTCGCGGAGTCGAGGGCCATCGGCACGCAGGTGGAGCTGAACGGCGGGATCGGGCTGGCGGAGGTGCCGGGCACGACGGGCCGGACCGCGTACCGGGTGGTGCAGGAGGCGCTGACCAACGCACGCAAGCACGCCCCGGGGCAACCGGTGCGCATCCGGCTGGACGGCACCCCGGGCAGCACCCTGGAGATCGACGTGTCGAACCCGCTCGGCACGCGGTCGTCGATCCCGGGTGCGGGCACCGGCCTGGTGGGCCTGACGGAACGGGTCCGCCTGGCGGGCGGCCGCCTCGACCACCGGGCCACCGCGACGGAGTTCCAGGTGTCGGCGTCACTACCGTGGCCGGCATGATCCGGGTGCTGATCGTCGACGACGACGCACTGGTCCGCGCGGGCCTGACGATGATGCTCGACGGCGCGGACGGCCTCCGCGTGGTGGGCGAGGCGGGCGACGGCGACCAGGTGCAGGCGGCGCTGGACGCACACCCGACGGACGTGGTGCTGATGGACATCCGCATGCCGAGGGTGAACGGCATCGCGGCCACCGCCAAGGTGCGGGCCAGGAGGGACCCACCCGAGGTGATCGTCCTGACGACGTTCGACTCGGACGAGAACGTGTTGCGCGCACTGCGAGCGGGCGCGAGCGGCTTCCTGCTGAAGGACGCACCCCCGGCGGAGATCGCGACCGCGGTCCGCCGGGTGGCGGCGGGCGACCCGATGCTGTCGCCGGCGATCACCCGCAGGCTGATGGACAGAGCGGCGACGGAAGCGGGCGCGTACGCGAAGGCCCGGGCGGCGCTGGCCACCCTGTCGGCCCGCGAACACGACGTGGCCGTGGCGGTCGGCCAGGGAAGAACGAACGCCGACATAGCCGCGGAACTACATGTGAGCGTGGCGACGGTGAAATCCCACATCACGCGCGTACTGATCAAGCTGGACGTGGGGAATCGGACCCAGATCGCGCTGCTGGTCCACGACGCCGGGTTGGTCTGAGCCCGGTTGGCCTCCGGCCCCCGGTGCCACGCTACTTCAGGGTGCCGACAATCCCGTGTCTTCGCGGGCCGGTTGTCCACAGGTGGGTTGGTTGTCCACAGGTCGCGGCCTCGTTGCCTCGGGAGGCGGTTGTCCACAGCTGCCTTGGTTGTCCACAGGCGGGCCTTGTGTCCGGGGTTTTGTCGGTGGGTGCCGGTAGACTGGACAGCGGGGTGCCCCCGGGAGTGGTGGGGGCTGTCCGTACGTACTGGGGCTGCGGTTTTCTTTCGGTTTTCGCTGGTCAGTGCCGTTGTGGCGGTTTGTGTGCCCCGGGTTTGGTGGTGTGGCTTGCCTGGGTTTTCCCTCCGGGGGGTCCTCGCCGGACGGGCTGGTCTCCGGGATGGCGGGGGTTTGGTCTCGGGTTGGGTTGGCAAGGACTGGTGTCCGTTTTCTGCCTGCCATCCCGTCGACCTCCCACGGGCTATCACACCGCGTCAAGGGGGCCCGGGCGGTTTGGTCATCGGGTTGCGTCGTGCATCCGGGCCCCCTTGACACGGTGTGATCGGGCTTCGCCAGGTCGACGGGATGGCAGGCAGTCCTTGTGGGGTGCGCTGCGCTCGGCTTTGCGTGTGGTTGGTGCGGTTCCGGGCGCGGCGGTCTTTGCGGTGCCGGCCCACCCGGTCGGCGGAATCTCCAGGTACCGCGTTGCCGGAACGCTGCCGCGGGTCGACGATTCGGGTGTGCTGGAACTTCTTTCGCGTCGGTGGCAGCTCGTCGTGCTGCGTGGGGTCGTCGCCGTGCTCTTCGGGGTCCTCGCCATTGTGTGGCCCGGGCTCACCGTGCTGGCGCTCGCGCTGTTGTTCGGGGTCTACACGCTGCTCGACGGGATCACGTCGATCGTCATGGGGATCGGGCAGGGGACCGACCGGGTGTACATGATCACGCTCGGCGTGCTCGGTGTGATCGCCGGGGTGATCGCGCTCGTCTGGCCGCAGATCACGGTCATCGTGTTGCTCGTGATCATCGCGGTGTGGGCGATCTTCGCCGGGGTCATGCAGATCGCCGCGGCGATTCGGTTGCGGAAGGTCATCCGCAACGAGTGGTTCCTCGCCGTGTCGGGGATCGTCGCGCTCGTGCTCGGGTTGTTGCTGATCGTGCAGCCCGCCGAAGGGGCGATCGCGCTGGTTGTCGCGATCGCCACCTTCGCCATCGTGTGGGGGCTGACCCTCGTCGTGCTCGGGTTCCGCCTCCGGACGCTGGCTAGCGCAGGCCGGCCCGTTTAGCCACCGTCACCAGCAGGGCGGGGTCGTCGGAGATCAGACCGTCGACCCCGAGCGCGATCACGCGGTCCATCGTGGCCTCGTCGTTCACCGTGTACGGGACAACCTCCAGGCCGTACCGCTGCTGCAGCACGGCGACCGGCGGGCCGTGGTAGTACGACGGGTCGGTGCGCAGGTACCAGTCCGCCGACGGCACGGCACTCTGCGCCGGGTCGTGCACCTGCCAGTTCGACGACACCGTCGACGCGCCCGCGGCACGCACCAGCTTCCCCAGATCCCGGTACCGCCACCAGTCCAGACCGCCGGTCCACGGGCTCGTCACCGACGGATCGCCGTACGCGGCGCGCAGCGAACACTCGTCGGCGAGCGTCCGGCACTCGGCCGGACCGTACTGCCACACCAGCGCCACCGTCTCGATGCGCGGGTTCAGCTGCCGCGCGTACCGGATCGTCCGCCAGTCGAACGACTGGATCGTCGCCCGGTCCGTCCACCCGTCCAGCGCACGCACCAGCTTGCGGGTGAAGGTCCGGTAGTCGACCGTGTCGGCCACCAGCGGGCTGATCTTCGTCTCGATGTTCAGCCGGATGTCCTCGCGGGACGCGGCGAGGTCGAGCACCTCCCGCAGCGTCGGGATCCTCTCCCCCGGCACCGGCTGCTGGGCGGGCAGCGCCGGCAGCGTCTTCGACCCGCAGTCGACGGTGCGCAACTGCCTGAGCGTCAGGTCGTGGATCAGCCTGCCCACGTACGGGAACTCCGGGTCGCCCGGCGTGGCCGGCGCGGTGTCGACGCAGTGCGAACCGTTGACCGCGCGGTCGTGGCTCACCACCAGCACCCCGTCCTGCGTGACACCGGTGTCCAGCTCCAATGTGGACACGTCCGGCATGGCGAGCGCGTTGCGGAACGCGGCAAGGGTGTTCTCCGGCAGCACGGCACGGCCGCCGCGGTGCGCCTGGATGTCGAACGGCGACGCGTACCGGCGCGGCAACCGGAAGTGGTTCTCCTCGGCCACCGTCCGCAACCGGTCCGGGTAGTCGGTGATGATGCCGTCCACGCCGTCGGCGACGAGCTTGCGCAGCGTCGGGTAGTCGTCGACCGTCCACGGCACGACCTTGACGCCGTTGCGGTGCGCGTGCCGCACCATTTCCGCCGTCACGTACGGCCGGTAGCCGGGGTCGGTGACGGAACCGCCCTGCGGGAACCCGTGCACCGGCGAGAACGTGGTGGCGCCGAACGTCGTGATGGCGCGGATCGGGTCGCCGCCGAAGTCGTCGATGTCGATGCCGCCGAGCCACGGCGACGCGCCGGGCTGCCCGGTCTGCAGGAAGTCGTGGTTGGTGAGCGCGACGAGCGGCAGTCGCGGCTCGACCTGGCGCATCCGCATGAGCGCGCCCCAGTCGAAGCTCTGGATCGTCACCCTGCGCAGGAACCCGGCCTCCCGGATCTCCTTCGCGGCGATCTGCACGAACTGTTCGCGCGGCGCGGTCTCCTGCGGCGCGCCCGCCTCGACCTTGGTCTCGACGTTCAGCGTCACGTCGTCCGCGCGGTAGCGCTTCACCAGGTCGAAGACCTCGCGCAGCAGCGGCATCCGGGAGCCCGGCGTGACCTCCTGCTCCGGCTTGCCGGCCAGTTTCAGCGTGCCGCAGTCGAGCGTCCGGACCTGCGCGAGCGTCAGGTTCTTCACGTACTTGCCGACGTACGGGAACTCGGGGTCGCCCGGGGTGACGGGCGCGGTGTCGAGGCACTTGTTCGCCGCGACCCGCCGGTCGTGGGTGACGACGGCCTGCCCGTCCTCGGTGATCTGGATGTCCAGCTCCAGCGTGGTGACGCCGAGGCGGAGCGCGTTGCCGAACGAGCTGAGCGTGTTCTCGGAGCGGAGCCCGAGCCCGCCGCGGTGGGCCTGGATGTCGAACGCCCTGTCGTGCTCCTTGCCGGGCCCGCGATCCGCGGTCGCGACAGCGGTGCCGCTCACCAGCAGAGCGCCGGCGAGCAAGCCGATCCATTGCCTTCTCATGAGCGCACATGGTCGTTGCGGGTCCGGGCGGGCCGGGGTGCGTGAGCTTGCCCGGAAGTGAACAACTCGTGTACCGCAGGGGTTACCTTGGACGGATGCACTACCGCAGATACGTGGCGATCGGTGACTCCTGCGCGGAGGGCCTGGACGACCCGTACCCGGACGGCAGCGGCTACCGGGGCTGGACCGACCTGGTGGCGGGCGAGCTGGCGCGGACGTCACCGTCGCTCGAGTACGCGAACCTCGCGGTGCGCGGCAGGCGGCTGGACCAGATCCTCACCGAGCAGGTGCCGCTCGCGGTAGCGCACCGTCCCGACCTGGTCATGCTGTTCGGCGGCGGCAACGACGTGCTGCAGGGCCGCTGGCAGACCATGGCCCGGTCGCTGGACGAGATCGTGGCGACCGTGGCCGAGGTCGCCGGGACGGTAGTGCTGTTCACGCTGCCCGACATCGCGCGGCTGCCCGGTCTCGGCAGGCTGCGCCCCCGCGTGCGGCAGCTGAACGACCTGATCACGGCGACGGCCGCGAAGTACGGCACGCTCCTGATCGACGTCCGCGACGACGAGTTCTGCGACGACGAACGCCTCTACGGCGGCGACCGGCTGCACCTCGGCCCGCTCGGCCACCACCGCGTCGCGGCCCACGTGCTGACCGCGATGGACCTGACCCCGGACCCGGCGTGGCTCGCGCCGCTCCCGCCCGCGACGCGCGATCCGTTGTGGCGCACGGCGGTCCGGCACTGGACGTGGCTGCGTCAGCACGTGTACCCGGCCGTCCACGGCACGATCCGCAACAAGCTGATCGGCCGCCAGCCAGGCGACGGCTTCGTGGCCAAACGCCCGGACCCGGCCCCCGTCACCCCGGTGCCGTGACAGGCGCGTTCACGGCGTTCAGTGCCGTGAACGCGCCTTTCGCGGCGGGTCAGCCGCCGTTGACCGGGCGGTACCTCGGCGTCGGCTGCACGCGCTTCGTCGCCGGGGCGGCTGTTTCCACGGCGTCGAACAGGGCGCGGCCCAGCTTCTGGCGGGCCCGCAACGCCGGGTGGGTGGCACCGAAGTCGGCGTCGTTGACGGTCGCGTCACCGGTGAACGGGCCCGCCGCGAACAGCGAGTAGATCGCGCCGGGAGCGCCGTCGGCGGTGAACACGACACCCGCCTCGTTGCGGCCCGCGTTGAACCAGCCCGCCTTCGTGGCGACGCGCAGGCGTTCCGGCGTGGTCAGGCGCAGCCGGACGCCGTCGGTGAACGCGGACGTGGAGCGCAGCACGTTCAACAGGTAGTCGGTGGACGTCGCCGACAGCAGCTCGCCCGCGACCAGCTTGGACAGCAGCGTGTGCGTCTCACGGGGTGTGGTCTGGCCGAGGAAGAAGCGGTTCGGGTTCGACACCGGCACGACCTGCGTGTGCACGAAACCCTTGCCGCGCAGGATCTCGTTGAGCTCCAGCGCGGGACAGACGAGGCCGCACAACCGCACGGCGGTGTTGTCGGACACGGTGAGCAGGTTCGCCATCGCGTGGCCGAGCGTGATCGAGCTCGGGTAGGCGCGGTCGAGCGCGAAGATGCCGTCGGTGTCCTGGATGACGATGTCGGCGGTGACGTCGACGCGCTGGTCGAGCGTCAGCAGCCCGCGGTCGACCTTGTCGAGCACCGCGGTGGCGACCGCGATCTTGTTGACGCTGTAGGCCTCGACGACCGTGTCGGCACCGGCCTCGACGACCGTCGTGCCGCCGACGGTGACCAGCGACGACCACGTGCCGCCGGACTCCTCGACCGCGCGGGCGTACACGCGGGAGACGCGCCGGGCCGGGTCACCGGTCTCCTCGGCGGCGGCGGACGTGGCGGTGGGGCCGAGAACGGCGGTGGCTGTCGCGACAGTGCCGAGGCTCAACGCGGACCTGCGGTTCAGTTTCACGCGCACACGCTACCGTGGAGCCATGTCCTCGTTGCGGGCCGACTGCGGCAGCTGCTTCGGCTTGTGTTGCGTCGCACCGGCGTTCGCGAAGTCCAGCGACTTCGCGATCGACAAGCCGGCCGGTACCGCGTGCGTGAACCTGCTCGCGGACTTCCGCTGCGGCATCCACGAAAACCTGCGCCCCCAAGGATTCCCCGGCTGCACGGTGTTCGACTGCCTCGGCGCGGGGCAGCAGGTGGCACAGGTCACCTACGGCGGCGTCTCGTGGCGGGACGCCCCGGAGACCGCGGGCGAGATGTTCGGCGTGTTCGCGGTCATGCGTCAGCTGCACGAGATTCTCTGGTACCTCACGGAAGCGTCCGCGAAAGCACCGGCCGACGACGTGTCGACAGCGCTGAAGGACGTCGAGGACCTCACCCGCGCGAACCCGAAAACTCTTCTGGAAACCGACATCGACGCGCTGCGCCACCGCGTCCGCCCGCTGCTGGCCCGCACGAGCGAGAGCCTGCGCGCGGGCATCCGCGGCAAGAAGGACCACCGCGGCGCGGACCTGATCGGCGCGAAGCTCCGCACGGCCGCGCTGCGCGGCGCGAACCTGCGGGGCGCGTACCTGATCGGCGCCGACCTGCGCGAGGCCGACCTGCGGGAGGCGGACCTGCTCGGCACGGACCTGCGCAACGCGAATGTCCGGGGTGCCGACCTGACGGGTGCCTTGTTCCTCACCCAGTTCCAGCTGAACGCCGCACAGGGCGACGGCACCACCCGCATCCCGACGGGCCTCACCCGCCCGACGCACTGGTAGTTGTCCACAGCCGCCCCGGTTATCCACAGATTTCTGCAGCACCCCGAAATTGTCGGTCCCTACCGGTAGACTGGCATGGCGGGTGGCCCCCGGGATCGGGTGGGGGTTGGCCACCGGGCCGTTTTCGCGGTTCGGCGGTTTGCCACGGACGGCGTGTTACCGGCACGCGGTCTGCTGGGCCTTCGAGGCGCGCTGCGGGAACCGCGGCCAGACCGGCGGTGATCCAGAGCGCAACCTCATGTCCGGAAAGACCCTGCCGCGCGAACGAACAGCACACCCGCCCCGAGCAGAGTTCCCCAACACGCCACCGCACGCTCACCGCGTTCTCATCGGTTGTCCGACCAGCGCGCGGATGATGCGAACCGTGCTGGCGGACGCGGCGCCCACGACCGGGCTGGTACTCGCCGTGCTCGGCGACTCGGTCGGGGCAGGCATCGGGGATCCCGCACTCGGCGGGGGATGGCGTGGTTTCGCACCACTGCTGGCGGAGGCGCTCGGCGGCGCGCGCCTCACCAACCTCGCGGTCAGCGGCTCCCGCATCGGGGGCGTGCTGGAGTCGCAGCTCCCGGCCGCGCTGGCCCTGCGGCCGGACGTCGCGGTCCTCCTGGCCGGGATGAACGACACCATGCGGTCGGACTTCGACCCGGCGCGGCTGCTCGCCGACCTCGACCACGTCGTCGGCACGCTCGTCGCCGCCGGGAGCACCGTGATCACCGCCCGGTACCACGACCACCACCGGGTGTTCCGGCTGCCCGGGCCGCTCAGGAGAGCGCTTGCTTCGCGCATCGCGGCGCTCAACGACGTCCTCGACGCGGTCGCCCGCAGGCACGGCATCGGGATCGTCGACCTCGGGCAGGTGCCCGGCATCTACACGCCGGAGGCGTGGGCCGTCGACCGGCTGCACCCGTCCGAGCTGGGCCACCGGATGCTCGCCCGCGCGATCGCCGCCCAGCTCACCGCGTTCGGCACGATCGTCCACAAGGAAGTGTCGCTGCAGTGCGCGGGCGGCCGGACGCCCGGCAGGCCAGCCCGCTGGGCGTGGCTGGTGTTCAAGGGCCTGCCGTGGCTGGTCCGCCGCGGCCGCGATCTCGTGCCCTACGCGCTGGCGGCGCTGCTCAGGCGCTCATAGCGGTGTGCAGCTCGAGCATCGCGTCGATGGTCGAGGCCCACGGGAACTGCTCGGCGCGTTCGCGTGCCGCCGCCCGCCGCCACGCGACCGGCCACGACAGCACCTCCCGCACCCCGTCCGCGAGACCGCCCGGGGTGGCCGGGACCGCGACCCCCGCGCCCGGCGCGAGCAGTTCCGGCGCGCCGCCGGTCGCCGACGTGATCACCGGCGTGCCGCACGCCATCGCTTCCAGGATGGACAGTCCGAACGTCTCGGCGACGCTCGGCGCGAACGCCACGTCCGCGCGCGACAGGGCACGCGCGAGCGCCGCCCGGTCCGACACGTGCCCGTGGAAGTCCACCGGCAGCCCGCGGGCGAGCTTGCGCAACGCCGTGTGCTCCGGACCGTCGCCGTAGACGTCGAGCCGGACCGGCGTCCCGGACGTCACCAGCTCGCGTACCGCGCCGACCACGGCGCGCGGGTTCTTCTCGTGCGACAGCCGCCCCGCGTACACGAGCCGCGCGGGTCCCCCGTCGCCGCCGCTCCGTTGTGGACGGAACGTGTCGAGGTCGACACCCAGCGGTATCCGCCGCAGCGACGGCACGGGCAGACCCGCGAACTCCCGCTCGGCGTACCGGGACGTGACGACGACCGTGTCGAAGCGGTGCACCAGCCCCTTGTTCCACCCGCGCACCACCGGTGCCAGCACCCGGCCCGCGCCGGCGCGCCACAGCCGGGGCACCCGCGCCTCGATCCAGCGGTCGAGCCGCTCGTGCGACAGCAGCACCGTCGGCACCCCGCGCTCCCGCGCCCAGTCGCAGACGGCGAGCAGCGTCGTCTTGTCCGACACCTCGATCGAGAGGTCGTCCCCGAGCGACGCCAGCTCCCGCAGCACCGCGGCCGAGCGCGGCATCACGCGGTAGCCACCGCTGACCGGCACCCCGGGCAACGTGATGACCAGGCCCGCGTCCGTGCGCACGCGTGCCCGGTGCCTGCCGGGCACCACGAGCACCCGCTCGTGACCGGACGCCACGTACCCCCTGCCGAGCGTGTCGACGACGGTCCGCAGGCCGCCGGAGGTGGGGCTGTAGAAGTTCGCGAGCTGGACGATCTTCATCGCCGGGCGCGGTTCTCCAGGGTCGCGAGGCGCTTGCGCGTCGGCCAGCGCACGTCGGTGGCCCAGCCGAACTTCTCGAAGACCCAGATGAGGCGGGCCGAGATGTCGATCTGGCCGCGCTGCACGCCGTGGCGGGCGCACGTCGGGTCGGCGTGGTGCAGGTTGTGCCACGACTCGCCCATGGACAGGATCGCGAGCGGCCAGAAGTTCGCCGACCGGTCGCGTGCGGCGAACGGGCGCGAGCCGATCATGTGGCAGATCGAGTTGACCGACCACGTCACGTGGTGCAGCAGCGACACCCGCACGAGCCCGGCCCAGAAGAACGCCGTGACCGCGCCCCACAGCGACCAGCTGAGCAGGCCGCCGAGCACGGCGGGCGCGATGAGCGTGACCGCGGTCCACAGGCCGAACCCGCGGTGCACGCGGACGATGTCGCGGTCGGCGAGCAGGTCGGGGGCGAACCGTTCCGCGTTGGTGAGGTTGCGGTCGAAAATCCAGCCCATGTGTGCGTGCCAGAAGCCTTTGGCGAGCGCCAGTGGCGACGTGCCGAACGCCCACGGCGAGTGCGGATCACCGTCGCGGTCGGAGAACGCGTGGTGCCGCCGGTGATCGGCGACCCAGTGGGTGATCGGACCCTGCAGCGCCATACTCCCCGCAATCGCGAGACCGATCCGCAATGAGCGGGTGGCCTTGAACGCGCGATGCGTGAAATAACGGTGGAATCCGACGGTCACACCGAGACATGTCGCTGTGTAGAAGAACACAGCGAGTACGACATCGAGCCATCCGAGACCCCAGCCCCACGTCAGCGGTATCGCCGCGAGGAGCGCCAGGAACGGGCCGAGGATGAACAGGTAGGTTCCAATCTGTGGCCACGTCCCGCGCGGCGGGCCGTGTAGCGGGCGCACTCCGGTGTTCACGACCGTCGTCTCCATGGGTACACGTAAGCAGACGCGGCTGAACAGCGGGAGACCGGCCGGACGAATGGGACGTCAAAGCCCGGCGAACAGCGGTTACGGTCCGGCGGGGAGGGGCCCCGGGAGGGGGATCCGGGGGACCCCGGCGAGATCTCCCTCTCATTTCCGACGCCGTGTCCCCGCGCCGTCACCCTCCGTTCTACATCGGACTCGCACCCAAAATGACGTGATCACTTGCGCTTTTGGCGGATTCAGCTGATTATTTGCTCAGTTGCGGGCAACAAACCAGCGGGTATGCACGAATCGTGCACGTCAGGAGCAGCCAGATGGCACAGCAAGTATTGGTACAACTCGTCGACGATCTCGACGGCACGGCTTCTACCGATGTTTCCACGGTCTTGTTCAGCCTCGACGGCGTGACCTATGAGATCGACCTGTCGGAGGAGAACGCGGAGCGGCTGCGGGGAAGTCTGGCCGAGTACGTCGAGGCGGGCCGCCGCGTCGGTGGCCGAATCAAGCGCGGCGGCAAGTCGGGGCAAAACGGCTCGGGCGCCGCGGGGGACGCGGGGCTCGTCCGGAAGTGGGCGAACGAGAACGGATACGGCCTGTCGGGCCGTGGCCGAATCCCGTCCCACGTCGTGGAGGCTTACCGGGCCGCGAAGGCGGAGTCGGAGCAGAAGGCCGCGAAGCCGGCCCCGAAGCGCCGCACCCGGGCAAAGAAGAACTGATTCCCACCCCGCGAGTCCCCCTCCCCAACCCGCGAGTCCCCCGTTGAGGACCCGCGAGTCCCCGGTTCAGACCACGCGAGTCTCCCATTCCGGACCCGCGAGTCTCCCGTTCGGGACCAACGAGTCGGCGCTTCGCGACGCCGGGCCAGGAGCGCGAACCGCCGACTCAGCAGTCCCGGGACGGAGACTCGCGGGTCCTGAGAGGGCGACTCGCGGGTTCCGAGACGGGGACTCGCGGGTTCCGAGAGGGGGACTCGCGGGTTCCGAGACGGGGACTCGCGGGTTCTGGGAGGGGGACTCGCGGGGGGGTGGTGGAGGTTGGGTCGGGGGGTGGTGGACACGCGGGGTTCGCGGTGCGCTTATTTGCTGCCGTGCGGGGGCGTTCGGGTGTAGGTTGGTGGCAGTTGGGAAGCACCTCGTCCGGGGAGACGAGAACCGCGGAGGCACCGGGCGATCCCGTTGAGCCGTCCCGCTTCAGGCCATGCGTGCCAGTGCGGTCCCAGCCTGTCCAGAAGGGACGTACCGCCATTACGACCACGAACTCGGAGCCCGCTCAGACGGCTCCCACCGCACTCTTCAGCCACCCGCTGACCCAGCACGCCAACGGCAAGGCCGCGGCCCCGGGCAACGGCCAGCCGGTGTACGAGAACCTCTTCCAGGAACCCGCGATTCCCACCCATCGGGAAACGCTGGACTGACCCGGAAAATCTCCGGCTGGATGTCGATCCGGCGCCTGCTCCCACGACTTAGAGTCAGGCAACCGGAAAGGACTCCAGCATGGACAAGGTCATCTCCGCCGACGGCACCCCGATCGCGTACGAGGCCGTCGGCAGCGGCCCCACCGTCGTGCTCGTCGGCGGCGCGTTCTGCGACCACAACGCCACGGCGGAGCTCGCCCAGGCACTCGCGGGCGACTTCACGGCGGTCTCGTACGACCGGCGTGGCCGCGGCGAGAGCGGTGACACGCTCCCCTACGCCGTCGACCGCGAGATCGCGGACATCGAGGCGCTGATCAGGCATTTCGGCGACCGGGCGGTGCTCTACGGCATTTCCTCGGGTGGCGCGCTGTGCCTGCGCGCGGCCGCCGCGGGCGCGCCGGTCGACGCGGTGGCGGTGCTGGAACCGCCGTACCGCGTCGGCGCGGACGCGCCGAAGGTGCCCGACGGCTACACCGACACGCTCGTCGAGCTGTGCGCGGCCGGCAGGCGGGGTGACGCGGTCGCGTTCTTCATGACGCAGGCCGTCGGCCAGCCGCCGGAGGCCGTCGAGCAGGCGCGGAAGCTGCCGATGTGGCCGGGCCTCGAGGCCATGGCCCACACGCTCGCCTACGACGCGCACGTCATGGGCGGCGACCCGAGCGCGCTGCCGGAGGACATGCTCGCGAACCTCACCGTGCCGGTGCTCGCCGTGCACAGCGAAGCCAGCCCGGACTGGCTGGCCGGCGGCGCCGCGGCTGTCGCGAAGACGGTGCCGGACGGCAGGCTCGTCAGCCTGCCCGGCGGCTTCCACGAGGTGCCCGCGGCCACGCTCGCCCCGGTGCTCAGGGAGTTCTACCCGCGCTGAGGTGCTCGGCGAAGAAGGCCTCGATCCGGCGCCATTCCTGCGCGGCGGACTCCGGTTCGGGCCCCGAATGCGAGGCACGGAGCAGCGGCCGCAGCCACCGCGGGCCGCTCTCCTCCTCGTTGAGGAACGCGTGCCCGGCGTCCGGGTACTGCGTGACGTCGTGCACGACCCCGGCACGGTCCAGTGCGGCCGACAGCCGCGCTGGCGCGTCCCGCAGCGGGCGGTCGCGCGCGCCTGTACGCCGCGAGCACCGGGCACGCCCCGGCCATCGCCTCGTCGAGGTTCCTCGGCAGGAAGCCGTAGTTGGCGGACACCGCGGCCATGGTGTGCACGGAGAGCAGCGCGAACCCGCCGCCCATGCAGAACCCGATGGCGCCGACGCGGCCTGTGCAGTCGGCCGACGACACGAGCCATGTCCGCGCGGCCTCGATGTCGGCGAACGCCCTGCCCTTGCCCGCGACCATCGCGACCATCGTCGACACCAGGCAGCGCCGCGCGCCGCCCTGGCTGTACAGGTCGGGCGCGAGCGTCAGGTACCCCATGCCCGCGAGCCGGTCGGCGTGCTTGCGCATCTCCTCGTCCAGGCCCCACGCCTCGTGGATCAGCACGACACCCGGCCACGGGCCGGTGCCGTCCGGTCGTGCGAGGTATCCGCGCAGCCGTTGCGTGCCGTCCACGCGCGGTGGGATGTCGATCTGCGTCACGCCTTGCCATCCTGCACGGGTTCGCGCCGGTGCGCCACGGCCAGCACGGCGAGGTAGCGCCGGGCCGCGACCCCGCCGAAGTCCGCCCGGACGATGTCGGCGATGCCCGACAGCAGCGGCGCGCGCCGCTCCGGCGGCACCCGCAGGTACGGCGAGTAGGTCGACAGCAACGCGACCGCGTCGTCCGCGCTGTAGGTGGTTTCCCACTCGTACGACCGGATCACGGGCGGGGTGAACAACGCGCCCGCCCGGCTGTGCCCGGACTTGGTCTCCGCGACCTCCCACACCGCGCCGATGTCGTCGGCGGCCGCGTGCACGTCGGCGAGGACCGCCTCGGCCGTCGGTGAGAGCCCGAAGTCGATCTCCGGCGCGTACTCGCGGTGCAGCCGCTCGGAGGCCTGGTAGATGTCGTTGAACGTGCCGCCGGCGACGGTCCGGTTGGTGACGAGCACGAGCGGACGGCCCGGTTCGAGCACGTCGGCGGCCAGCCGCCACCGCACGTCCGGAGCCACCCAGTGGTAGGCGGTGGCGGAGAACAGCATGTCGTAGGTGCCGTCCGGCGCCCAGTCGTCGAAGCGCGTGACGTCGACCGTGAACGGCTGCCCCGCCAGGTTCGCCCGCGCCCGCTCGGCCAGGGCCGCGCCGGGTTCGACGGCGTGCACGCGCCAGCCGCGGGCCAGCAGGTCACGGGTCGCGGTGCCCGGCCCTGGCCCGACCTCGAGCACCCGCGCGCCGGCCGGCACCCCGGTGAGCGCGGCGATGTCGTCGAACACCGCGGCCGGGTAGCCCGGGCGCACGCGGTCGTACCGGTCCGCGATCTCGTCGAACCTCAGCCCGAGTCCGTCCATGACCGCGAGTCTGCCCGATTAGAGTCAGCGGCCATGCACGACGTTCGGCTCAGCAAACGGATGTCGCACGCGCTGCGGCACGCGCCGTGGCTGTACGAGCTGGAGCTGGACGAGGCGGGCTGGACGCCGGTTCCGGACCTGCTGGCGGCGCTCGGGGTGAGCCGCGAGCAGCTGGAGGGCGTGGTGCGGGAGAGCCCGAAGCAGCGGTTCGAGGTGGCCGGCGACCGCATCCGCGCCCGCTACGGGCACAGCGTGCCGGGCCGTATCGCCGGGGTGCCGGGGACACCGCCCGCCGAGCTGTACCACGGGACGTCGGTGTCGGCGGCCGACCGCATCCTGCGCGAGGGGCTGCTGCCGATGCGGCGGCAGTACGTGCACCTGTCGGTGACGCGGGAGATGGCCGAGTCGGTCGGCAGGCGCAAGGGTGCGCGGCTGCGGGTGCTGACAGTGGACACGCCCGCGGCGCGGGCCGCGGGCGTGGAGTTCCTGCGTGGCAACGAGATCGTGTGGCTGGCAACGCACGTGCCCGCCACGTTCCTGCGCTAGGAGAGGCGGCCGGCCAAGGCCCGCGGCACCGGTTCACCGGGGGACTGCGAACCGATGGCGCGTCGAGTCAGGCCGTGGCCGACCGCCTTCGCTGCCCGGTCACCTGGTGGGGGAGTCACCGGGCTTGATGTTGGTGATCACCGGTTGCTGCGGCGGGACCGCGTGCCGGGGCGGCGTGGTGCCGGCGGCAGGCGGCTGCGGTGCCGTGCGCGGGTCGTGCGACACCGGCGTGCCCGCAGGCGGTGTCACCATCGTGTCGGTGTTGCTGGCCACCGGCTCGTGCCGGTGGTCCTCTTCCTTGCGGAGCTGTTCGGCGAGCTCGTCACGTTCGCGGGCGGCGGCCTTGGCCTCCTTGCGCGCCTCGCGGTAGCGGGCACGGTTCTCCCGGGCCCTGCGCCCCGCGGACAAGATCATCGACAGCCCGATCAGGAAGACCGCCGCGACCACGAGGCCGGCGACGAACGCCTGCATCACGGTCACGTCGGCGATGTCACGGCCGAAAAGGTTGACGGCCTGTTGTTCACCACCGGTGTTGTAGGCGATAAGCAGCACTCCAACGGCGCCACTCAGCACCACCAGCAGCAAGCCGAGGACTAGCATGCTCCTGCACCTCCTTGGAAGCCTTCTGGTGAGCTGGTACCCACTGCGAGTGCCCGTCAACCATCTCTCCGTGAAATCCCCAGTGACCGACTTGGTTCAGACCACAACGCGGGTTCCTGGCCCCACGACGACGTCCGGGTACGACCGCGGTCGCGCCACCGGATCACCACACGGGGCGTCCCACCGTCCACAAGGGACCAATCAAGCGTCCATCGCGTAGCAGATGTTGACGCATGTGACGCGCCCCGGATTCAACCTGAGCGCGTCCATCAGCAAGCCTCTGACCTGCGAAAACGCCGCCCCAGTACGTACGTGAACCCCCACCCGTTCCCGGGGGCCACCCGCCATGCCAGTCTACCAGCGGGTACCGACAATTTCGGGCCGCGGCGGGAAACTGTGGATAACCGGGTGACCTGTGGACAACTCGCCGCCGGGGGGCGGCCTCCGCCGGTCCGGGTTCCGCTCCTCGAACGCTGGCTCCGCGGATCCCGGCGCGTTCATCACCGACAAGTTTTTTTGTCTTGACAACTTCTATTGTCGGATGCGAGCGTAAGGGCATGCACAACACAGCCACTCGCACTCAGTCAGCCACCGCCTCGACCGCTCGCGCCGGTCAGGTCATCAGCCTTGTCGCGGCCGCGTTCCTGCTGTTCGACGCGGTCATCCACGTGCTCGCGATCGGGCCCGTCGTCGAGTCGTTCGAGCAGCTCGGGTTTCCCGCCTGGCAGGCCCTGCCGATCGGCGTGGTCGAGCTCGTCTGCCTCGCGCTCTACGCGGTTCCGCGCACGTCGGTGCTCGGCGCGGTGCTGCTCACCGGCTACCTGGGCGGCGCCGTCTGCGCGCACTTCCGCGCCGAGTCGCCGCTGTTCTCGACGACCTTGTTCCCCGTCTACCTCGGCATCGCGGTCTGGGCAGGGCTCTACCTGCGCGACGCACGCGTCCGCGCACTCGTCCGGGGTGCTTGATCAGTCCTCGTCACCGGTGCGGCGGCGGCCGATCAGGAACATCACGAAGCCGACCGCCGCACCCGCCGCGGCCACCTCGACCCCGAGGGTCAGGCCGAGCGCGACCAGCACGACAGCGAACACCAGCACTCGCACCAGCGCCTCGCGCAAGGTGGGTGCCCAGTCACCGACGACCCGTTCCGCGACACGTAAGAACCGGTCCCGGCTCGCCGGGCGAAGCGCGTGCTTCGCCGGGTGGCGCGGGGCCGGACTCGTCACCGGCTCCGGCTCGGCGTCAGCCGCGAGCCAGACGGTCCTGCGGACCGGCCGCTCCACGTCCGATGATCTTCCTTCTTCTGGTGTCATCGTGGTCTCGGGCCTTATCCTGGTCACCGTTTCGTGCTTTTCCTCTTCGTCCTCATGCAACGGGGCACGCCTGGGGGCACGAAACGATTCACGTGGCTCCCTGTTCCAGCAGGGAGCCACGTTCGGGTCAACCGCCTCCGAGCCCAGACGTTCCCGTCCATCTTCTCTTATCGATCTTGTTATTCCGCCGTGACCCGCCCGGTGAGCGATGAACGGTGCGTATAAATCGTTGAGCGGACAGCTACACCCGGTCAGTCGGATTCGGTGCCGATGCAGCTGCACATGCATACGTCGAGTGCGTGTTCACCTGCGAAGTCGCCACTCAAAACTCGACCGGGTGACTCCGAGGCCGTCACCAACGGGTGGCGAGGTGATCGCCCGCACACTCACGTTCTGTCACGGATTTGTCAGCCCGCCGGACGTACGCTGAGCGCCATGCGCGTCGTCTCGCTGCTGCCCGCGGCCACCGACATCGTCGCGACGCTCGGCCGCGCCGGCGACCTCGTCGGCCGCACGCACGAGTGCGACTGGCCCGCCGAGGTGGCCTCCGTGCCGGTGGTGACGTCGAGCTCGATCGCGGCCGACCGGACCAGTCGCGAGATCACCACGGCCGCGAGCCACCACGGCTCCGGGCTCTACGGGCTCGACGCCGCGTTGCTCGCCGACCTCGCGCCCGACCTCGTGCTGACGCAGGACCTGTGCGACGTGTGCGCGGTGTCCTACCGCCGGGTGTCGGACGCGGTGCGCGCCATGGACGCCGGCCCACGCGTGCTCAGCCTCGAGCCGTCGACGATCGCCGAGGTGCTCGACTGCGTGCGCGTGGTCGGTGACGCGCTCGGCGTCCCCGCCGACGACCACGTCGCCGCCCTCACCGCTCGCCTGGCAGCGGTCAGGCAGGCCGTGGCCGGCCGACGCCGACCTCGGGTGGCGGCCATCGAGTGGCTGGACCCGGTGTGGCCCGCGGGTCACTGGGTGCCGGAACAGATCGAGATCGCGGGCGGCGTGCCGCTGCTCGCGTCGGCCGGTGCGCACACCGGACCGTCCACCTGGGAGTCCGTTGTGGACGCCGAGCCGGACGTGGTCCTGTTGCTGCCGTGCGGTTTCCCGCCCGAGCGCACGCTCGCCGAGCTGCACCTCGTGCCCGCCCTACCGAACCTCTGGGTCCTCGATGGACCGTCCTATTTCAACCGTCCGGGGCCGAGGGTCGTGCGCGGCGCGGAGGTGCTGGCGCACGTCCTGCACGGCGTGGACTTCGGCGTCACCCCGGAAGAGGCCCGTACCGTTCGGCCCACCACGCGTGCCAGCGGTTCGTGAGGTCGGCGAGCTGGTCGTCGTCGAGTCCGTAGGTCGAGAGGACGGCCATGGCGACGCCGTCCGGCTTGGCCTCGGTGGGCGGGCAGGACGCGACGACGAGGAGACCGCCGCCCCACGCGTCGACCGTGACACCCAGCTGGTTGTCGGCGCGGTACCACGGTTCGGTCGTGACCTTCTCGCCCACGAGGTCGACGACGGCGGCGGCACCGAGACCGAGGTCGGCGGCCAGGTCGCGGCCGTTCTTGTTGGGGCTGTTGAGGAAGACGGTGCGGCGGGGCGTGCCGGGCTGCCGTTCGACGGCGAAGCGGAGCTGCTGCAGGAAGGTGGTCCAGCCCTCGGTGATGTCGTCGTAGTAGGCGTCCCAGTCGGGGTTCACGCCGCGGGGCGCGCGGGTGAGCGTGACACGGGTGCCGTCGCCGTCGGGTTCGAGGCGGATGAGGTCGCCGTCCTGGACGCTGAGGGTGCGGGCGGCGGGGTCCTCGGTGACGTGCTCGAAGTAGATGAGGTCGATCTCGGCGTCGAGGCCGTCGAACTCCCAGCCGTGCCAGTGGCGGATGGTGTCCTTGTCGCGCAGGGCGTGCCAGACGGCGTCGACGGGGGCGGCGACGGTGACCTCGATGCGGGGCGGTTCGTCGGTCATGGCGTTCCTCGCTGTTCCGGGGCGGGGTGGCCGCCCGCGATCATCCGGTAGGGGCGGCCGTCGGGGGTGTCGAAGCGGGCGACGACGGCGCGGACGGCGGCGGCCAGCTCGTCGGTGAAGGCGTGCACGTCGGCAGGCTGCCCGAAGCGGACCTCGGCCTCGATGGTGAAGGTGAGCAGCCGCTTCGCCTGCGCGCCCGCGGCGGCCTGCATGCGGGCGACGTCGCGCACGGTGGCGGCGGCGACGGTGACGAGGTGCTCGGCCGCGTACTGGTCGTGGACCCGGGTGAACTCGCCGTCGATGACCGTCGGATCGACGACGAGCGCGCCGGGTTTCGTGCGGAGGATGCGCTCCGTGCAGCCACGGCGGGGACGTTCCTCGACGAGTTCGAGCAGGCCGGCGTCCTCGAGCGCGCGCAGGTGGTAGTTGACGCGCTGCCGGGGCATGTCCAGCGCGGCGGCCAGCTGGGTGGCGGAGGCGGGCTCGCGGAGGCGGGCGAGCAACTGCCGCCGGATCGGCGAGAGCGCCCGCCGGACCTTCTCCGGCTCGTCGAGGTAGGTGGCCACGGCTCATGGTCGCAATTGACAGATTTTTTTGTCAATAGACTTGAGCGATTGGTCGTCGGCAGCGGGGTTGTCCACAGGCAAGATCGACATCTGGGTGGTTGTCGGTGGTCACCGGTAGACTGGACAGCGGGGTGCCCCCGGGAGTGGTGGGGGCTGCCCGTACGTCCTGGGGCCGCGGTTTTCTTTCGGTTTTCCCAGGTCAGCGGTGTCCCGGGTTTGTGGTTGACCTTGTTGTGGGTTTTCCCTCCGGGGGGTCCTCGCCGGACGGGCTGGTCTCCGGGATGGCGGCAGGTCGGGCACGGGGCTGGGTTGGCAGGGACTGGTGTCCGTGGTGGTGCCTGCCATCCCGTCGACCTCCCACGGGGCTATCACACCGCGTCAAGGGGGCCCGGCGGCTTTGGGCATGGGGCTGGGTTGAGCTTCGGGCCCCCTTGACCCGGTGTGATCGGGCTTCGCCAGGTCGACGGGATGGCAGGCACCCCTCAGGGGGTTCTGGGGCTTCGCCCCGCTTCGCGGGGTCCGGGCGCTGTGCGCCCGGCATGGTGGATCGTGTGGGAATGTGAGGCGAACGCCGGGCGGCTCAGACCCCGCTGACCAACGACGGCCGGGTCGCGAGTAGGTGTGCGAACCGGGCCGCGCCGGCGCGGGCCGCGCGCTCGAGATGCCAGCGGCGCGCGTGGAACTCGGCAGCAGGGACGGAAAACGCCACCGCGCCCGTCACGCGGTTCTCGGCGTCCAGCACCGGTGCCGACAGGCACGCCAGTTCCGGTTGGAACTCCTCGATCTCCAGCGCCATCCCCGCCCGCTCGACGTGTTCCAGCTCCGTGTCCAAGTCAGTCGCCCGGACCGTCGTCCTGCCGGTCAGTCGTGGCATGCCCGCGCCCGCCAGGTAGTCGCGGCGCTGGCGCTTGGGCATCGACGCCAGCAGGACCTTGCCGAAGGCCGTGGCGTGCGCCGCCTCGTGGAAGCCGAAGTCGAGTGGGGTGGCCCGCGGGAACTGCGGGGAGTCGGCGACCGCGGCCACGACGATGTCGGTCTCGCGGAACACGGTGTAGTACGCGGCGGCTTCCGCCCTGCGGTGCAGGCGGTGCAGCTCGTCCTGGAGTTCCTGGCCCACGTCCAGTTCCGCGCACAGGCGCTGGTACAGGCTCCCGACCTTGTACCCGAGGCCGAACCCGCGGCCGTGACCCAGCCTGATCAGGTAGCCCTCGTGCACCAACGTGTTGAGCAGGTGGTACGTCGTCGACAGGTTGTAGCCCGCGCGCCTCGCCACGGCCTTCGCCGTGATGCCGTCGCCTGCTGAGCCCACGATGTCCAGCACCCGCAACGCACGCTGCGCGGAACCGATGAGCCCGCTGGTGTCGCGCGGTTCGGTCACCGACGCACCTCCCCGTGACGGCAGGGTGGCGCACCTCGTCATGCGCCACCCCGCCGACACTACGTCAGAGAACCGCCCGGCAAAAGGTCCGACATCCCATCGACGGGTATTCACGAAAATGTAGAACGATTTAGTTGGCGACTGCCTCCGGGTACCTCGTGTGCAACAGTCCCCGGCAGAACCCCGCGTTGCCCTCGATGCTCACCCGGACGGACCGCGCGTACCGCAGTCGCAGCGGGGCCTCCGCCACCGGGATGGCCTCTCCCCTCTCGTCGAGCAGCAGCGGGGATTCACTCGAACAGTCCAACCCCAACGCTGCCCGGCGCCGCAGCAACGACGTCAGCGCCGGGGACGCGGGCACCTCGCCGAGCGTCACGCCCGCCGGGTCCGACAGCCGCATGCACAGCCGGTCCAGGCTCGCCAGGTACGCCTTGCGCTGGAACACCAGCCGCAGCTCGTCCAGCTCGTCCACCGCCTCGCCCGGGAACGCACCCGTGAAGCCCGCCGACGCCGCCACGCCCGCGTTGATCTCCTCCGCGGCGAAGTGGTCCGCCAGCCGGACGTCCACCGACGTCACCGACGGCAAGCCACGCACCGCCTCGTAGGCGTCCGCCACCATCAGGTACGCGAAGTTCGGTGCGCAGAAGTACGTCGGCAGCCGGAGCCGGACGTGGGCGTGCCCCTGCACGACCGCCGCCTCGCTGACGAAGCCCAGGTCGGTGATCGGCTGGTCCAGCTCCGGATCGACGACCGTGCCGAGTGCGTCCCACAGGGCGCTCATGCGGGGACCTTCGGCGCCGAGCCCACGGCCTCGCCCGCGTCGGCGGTCGAGGACGGCAGCGCCAGCTCCGGTGGCACCTCGATGTCGTACAGCTTCGCCGCGTTCAGGCCCAGGACCTTCTTCTTGATCTCCACGGTCAGCGGCGCGTACTCGCCGAGCATGTCCTCGGGGATCTGGAAGTCCACGAACTTCTCGATCAGCCACCTCGGCGTCCAGATCGCGTAGTCGCTCGCGAACGTGATCCGGTTCTCGTCCAGCCAGTACAGCAGCTCGCCGATGATCTGCGCGAAGTACCTCGGGCGGGAGTGGATGAACGGCAGCGCCACCGCGAGTCCACCGTAGACGTTCGGTTCCTGCGTCGCGATCCAGCAGAAGTCCTCCAGCCTCGGCAGGCCGACGTGCTCGACGATGAAGTTGAGGCCGGGGAACGTCGACGCCACGTCGTCCACGTCCGCCACGTCGAAGGCGTCCCGGTTGAGCGGGTAGATCGTCGGTCCCTTGTGGATGTGGATGTTGCGGATGCCCAGTTCCTCGCACTTCTCGAGGTACCGGTACGACCACGGGTCGGTGAGCTTCCAGCCCTTCGACTCACCCTTCCACTCCGCCGTGTACAGCTTGACGCCCCGCAGGTTCCACCGCTGCGACAACGCTTCCAGCTTGTCGAGCCCGGCCTCGCCGTCGCGCGGGTCCCACGAGCCGTTGACGATGAACCGGTCCGGGTGTTTCTCGGCGAGCACGCCGTCCTGCTCGGTGGTGTTGAAACCGTTGACGTAGAAGTCGGTCAGGTACGTCGGCTGGAAGATCGCCCTGTCGACGTGGCCGACCTCGAACAGGTCGTGCAGGATCCGTTCCTCCGACTGCTGCCAGAACTCCTCGAGCGTCCACACCTCGGACTCCGGCGAGAGGTTCCTGTGGTAGTCGTAGAAACAGTTGATGAAGCCCTCGCCGTAGCGGTTGGCCTGGTTGGACGGGCGGCCGTCCCAGAAGTGGATGTGGCTGTCGACGACGAAGTACTTCTGTCCGTCCTTCTCGTACATGTCAACTCCGTTCCGGCACGAGGATCCCGCGCCCCTGCAGCCGTCCGTTGTCGAGGTCGTCCATGGCCTCGTTGACCGCGTCGAGCGGGTAGGTCTTCGTGTGCAGCGAGACCTTGCCCTGCGCGGCGAGGGTCATCAGCTCCGCGAGGTCGTTGTACGAGCCGACGAGGTTGCCGATCACGTTGATCTCGCTGGAGATGATGTCGATGGTCGGGATGTCGACGTGCCCGCCGTAGCCGATCACGAAGTACGACCCGGCCCGGCGCAGCATCGCCACGCCGTCGGCCTCCGTGCCCTTCTCGCCGACGAAGTCGAACACGATGTGCGCGCCTTCGCCGCCGGTCAGGTCCATGACGGCGTCGACGTGCTGCCCGTCGGCGACGACGGTGTGCGCGGCGCCGTAACCTTTCGCCAGGTCGAGCGCGGCCTGCGACCGGTCGACCACGATCACCTCCGACGGCACCATCGCGGCGAGGCACTGGATGCCGATGTGCCCCAGCCCGCCCGCGCCGATCACGACGACCCGCGTGCCCGGGTACAGCATCGGCACCGACTTGCGCACCGCGTGGTAGGCCGTCAGTCCCGCGTCCGCGAGCGCCGCGACGTCGGCAGGCCGCAGCGACGGGTCGAGCTTCACCACCGAACGTGCGTTGGTGAGCAACAACTCCGCCATGCCGCCGTCGGAGTCGATGCCGGGGAACCGCGAGTTCGCGCAGTGCACGTCGTCGCCTGCCCGGCAGGCACGGCACAACCCGCAGGTGGCGAGCGGGTGCAGGATCACCGTGTCCCCCGGGGCCACTGTGGACACCGCGGAGCCGACGGCGCGCACCCACCCCGCGTTCTCGTGCCCGATGGTGTACGGCAGGGTCACCCCGGACTTCTCCGCCCACTGCCCCTCGACGATGTGCAGGTCCGTGCGGCACAGCCCGGCGCCGCCGATCTCGACCAGCACGTCCAGGGGGCCCGCGACCGCCGGCTCCGGGACCTCCTCCACCACCGGGCGCTTGTCGTACTCGTGCAACCGTACGGCTTTCATCACCGCTCCCTCTCCTGGCGTGTTTCCCAGCGTGGAACCGCTGCCCACCACGGTCAACGCGCCAGATTTCACCGGCGTGGAATAGGGCCGCCGATTTCACGGAGCGACAAAACGGCACAATGGTCGTCGTGGGGGACGAACGGATCTCCGAGAGCACGGGCACGCGACTGGTCAGGTGGGCAGGCCTGCCGGTCGCGGGCGCGGTCGTGGTCTGGCTGCTGAAGCTGCTGGCGAACTGGGCCGTGACGTGGCCGTGGGCCCCGTTCCGGGGGCCGATGGAGCTGGTCGACTCGGTCCCGGAGCCGTGGGCGACCGTCGGCGCGCTCGGCGTCGGCCTCGTCGGCGGCCTGGTGCTGGCGCTGATCGCGCACGGCGAGCGGCTGGACGTCACCGTGTCGCCCGGCCACGTCCGGCTGGTCGGCGACGAGTACGACGAGACGTTCGCGCGGGACGACGTCAGCGCGGTGTTCGTCGACCGGAACCAGCTGGTGCTGCTGGGTTCCGACACCGGGGAGCTGGTCCGCCGGCCGTCCGAACTGGACGTCGCGGCGCTGCGGGCCGCGTTCACCCGGCACGGCTACCCGTGGCGCGACGGCGACCCGCACGCCGGCGAGTACCGCAGGTGGGTGCCCGGTGTCGAGGGCCTGCCGCCCGGCGCGAACGCGTTGCTGACCGCGCGGGCGAAGAACCCCGATGACGCCGACGAACTGCGTGCGGAGCTGGCCAGGCTCGGTGTGATCGTGCGGGACGAGAAGCGCAAGCAGTACTGGCGGCCGGCCCGGTGAGTGACTGGGCACGGGTCCGCGCGCACCTGCGCGCCCACCGCTACGAGCTGGCGGTGCGGGCCGCGGACGAGTTCCCGGACGTGCCCAAGGTCGCCGGGACTCCCCTGCTCACGACCCCCGCGTGGGTGCCGGACGCGCCGATCCCGTTGTCCGCCTTGACGATCGCGATGGCCGACGCGCCACCGGTGGACCTGCCCGCCGCCTCCGGGCACCCGGACTTCCCGAGCTACTCGGCCGCGATGGCCGCACTCGACGCGCCGGCGGTGTTCGAGAACCGCCCGACGTGGCGGCTGCTCGACGCATCCCTCGCCGGGCCGGAACCGCGGCTCGTGTTCGGCGACGGGACGTACTTCGACAGCATCGACACCGGTGAGGCGGCCGCGCACGAGTACGCGGCCGGCGGGCCGGCACCGTTGCGCCAGGCGGTCGGCGACCCGACCGACCTGGCGAGGCGCCCGGCGAACATGGCGATCAGCGCGCTGACGATCCGCCGGGACGACGACGGCGACACCTTCCTGCTGCACTGGCGCGACCCGGCCAAGGTCGGCCACGCGGGCGGGCTGTACCAGGTGGTGCCGGTGGGCGTGTTCCAGTCGTCCGGGCCGGACGACTTCGACCTGTGGCGGTTCCTGCTGCGCGAGTACGCGGAGGAGGTGCTCGGCGAGCCGGAGGTCACGGCGCCGGACTACGCGACGTGGCCGTTCGCGGTCGCGATGACCGGCAACCCGGGGGTCGCCGCGCACGTGCTCGGCCTCGGCGTGGACCCGCTGACGTTCGCGACGGACCTGCTGGTGCGGGTGGTCGTCGACGCGCCGGTGTTCGACGCGGTCCTCGGTGCGCGGGTCGCGGTCAACGACGAGGGCGCGGTGACCGCGCGCCCGTTCACCGCCGAGGCGATCGAGGGCCTGCCGATGCAGGCAGCGGGCGCGGCTCTGGTGCGGCTGGCGCTGGCCGCCGGTACAGGACGGTGAGCGGCAGCAGGGCGAGCACCGCGCCGACGACCGTCACCAGCGCGTAGCCGCCGAGTCCGAAGAGGACACCGGAGCCGAGGCTGGCGAGCGCGGACGTGCTCCACACGACGGCATCGACCGCGCCCTGCACGCGCTGGTCGGAGGTCGCGCGGGACAGCAGTGCGGACCCGCCGACGAACACGAGGTTCCAGCCGTACCCGAGCAGGAACATCGCGACCGACAGCCCGCTCACGTGCCCGACGCCGAACGCGGTGACCGCGGCGAGCAGGAGCAGCGCGACACCACCGAGGATGACCGCCCGGCCGCCGAACCGGTCCGCGAGACGCCCGGACAGCGGTGCCAGCGCGAACATGCCGATCATGTGGACGGAGAGCACGACCCCGAGCACCTCGAGCCCGTGGTGGTGCGCCTCCAGTTCCAGCGGCGTCATGGTCATGACGGCGACCATGGTCAGCTGTGCGCACACCATCGAGACGAGCGGCGTGACCACGGCGGGCGCCCGCAACGCGGCGAACGACGTGCGGCGCGCGGGCGGCGCGGGAGTGCGGCGCAGGGTCGTGGTCACGAGCAGCGCACCACCGGTCATCACGAACGCCACCAGCATCGGCCCGGCGAGCGAGGGCAGCCCGACAGTGCCGGCCAGCGCGGCGCCGGGCGCGATCAGGTTGGGCCCGACGACCGCGCCGACCGTCCCGGCCCAGACGATCAGCGAGATCGCGAACCCCTTGCGGTGCGGCGGAAAGGCCTCGGCGGCGAGGTAGCGGGAGAGCTGCGCCGCGCCGTTGCCGAGCCCGAGCAGGAACATGCCGGCGATCAGCAACGCCATGGCGGTACCCGCGGCGAGGGCAGCGCCGGTCATGGCAGCGCCGTACGGGAAGAGCAGCGCGGTCTTGCTGCCCCGCAGGGAGATGAGGTGCCCGGCGCCGAGCGTGCCTGCGGCGGTACCGAGGACGCCTGCCGCGCCGGGGAGGCCGCTCCACCCGTCACCGGCGGTGTGGGAGGCGATGAGGGTGGCGGCCGTGCTGGCCCCCGCCATGGCCGTGTTCATGGCGGCGACACCGACGAAGAGGGCTTTCATGGTGACTCAGCGTAGGTACCGATGTCGCCGGTTCGAAGGGGTTTTCGCAGGCATACTGGGGGTCCGACCGTTCGTCCGGAAGGAATGCGGGCCCCATGACCTTTCGATCGGAAAAACCGCTGGACGCCGTGGACTGGCGGCTGGTCGCGGAACTGCAGGCGGACGGGCGGCTGTCGTACAAGGAGCTGGGGCGGCGGATCAACCTGTCGGCCCCCGCGGTGGCGGAACGCGTCCGGCGGCTGGAGGAGTCCGGGGTGCTGACCGGGTACCGCGCGGTCGTCGACGCACGGCGGGCCGGGTACCCGATCCTCGCGTTCGTGCAGATGCAGTGCAGCCTCGGCGCGTGCCTGCTGAAGACCAGCACGGCGGGCGACTACCCGGAGATCGTGGAGGTCCACAAACTCAGCGGCGACCACTGCACCATGATCAAGGTGCGCGCAGCGTCGCTGGCACACCTGGAGGGCCTGTTCGAACGCCTGGGCAAACACGGCGAGATGCGCACCTCGGTAGTGCTGTCCACCCAGTACGAGGGCAGGGCGGTGGAACCCCCGGTGGACGACTTCCTGCACGCCACCCCAGCAGAAGGCTGGCAAGCCTGACGCAGAAGCAGGGCAAAGCCCCCAACACCCCCTGAGGGGTGCCTGCCATCCCGTCGACCTGGCGAAGCCCGATCACACCGGGTCAAGGGGGCCCGAAGCACGACCCAACCCCATGCCCAAGCCGCCGGGCCCCCTTGACGCGGTGTGATAGCCCGTGGGAGGTCGACGGGATGGCAGGCAGACAACGGACACCAGTCCTTGCCAACCCAACCCCGTGCCCGACCCGCTGCCATCCCGGAGACCAGCCCGTCCGGCGAGGACCCCCCGGAGGGAAACCCAGGCAAGGCACACCACCAAACCCGGGACACCAAGATCAACCGCAGCCTCCGGCCCCCCGAAATCCAGCGTACCGACCACCACCGACAGAAACCGGCGGCACACCCCGGTTGTCCACAGCCCGACGGCGCAGGACGACCTGCCCGTGGAAGGCGTCCTGCGTCATCACCGGGATGATCGTCGCGATTTTCTGTTATGCCAACTGGCACAAATGCGCTATGGTCCACCCGTGAACGAACCGAGGAAGCGCGGGCGGCCGAGGAAGAACGCGGACGCACTCGCCAGGTGGACCCCGCCGGAAGGCTGGTCACGGCTGGTCGCCTGGCTCTCCCCCGAGGAGAAGAAGGCGCTCAAGCACGTCGCGGTCGAGGCGGAGGTGTCCGTCGCCGACCTGGTGCGGGCGCTGGCGAGCGGGCTGGCGAGCGGGGCGATCACGCACGACGAACTGGTGGGCCCTGTCGCGAAGGGAAAGTCGGTCATGGAGAAGATCCCCACGCTCTTCGAGCGGGACGACAACTTCCACGTGGTGAACCGCCCGCGTGCCGAGTGCGCGTGGGTGTTCGAGGGAGCGGGCGTCGGCACCGAGAAGCTCGACGGCACGAACGTGCGCCTGACCGTCCGGTCCGGGCAGCTGGTGCGCGTCGAGAAGCGGCGCAACCCCAGCAAGGAGCAGAAGAAGCTGGGCATCGTCGACGGCTGGTACGTCGACACCGCGGAAGGCGCGGGCGAGGACAAGTGGATCCTGGCGGCCGCCGGCAACACCGACGTCACGGGCTGGCCGGACGGCGAGCACCCGTGCGAGGCGCTCGGGCCGCGCATCCAGGGCAACCCGCTCGG
Source organism: Actinophytocola sp. KF-1 (assembly GCF_054661535.1). NCBI lineage: Bacteria > Bacillati > Actinomycetota > Actinomycetes > Pseudonocardiales > Pseudonocardiaceae > Actinophytocola > Actinophytocola sp. KF-1. The sequence continues at coordinate 210,110 of NZ_BAAFVK010000010.1, forward strand.
CCTCGACGACCACGTGTGCGTGCCGTTCAACACGGCCGCGCCGACGCTCGACGACGTGCCCCGCGACTACGACCAGCTGTGGGACTTCCTGGCACAGCTGGAAAGCCGCTACGCGCCGGGGCACCTCGCCGAGGGCATCGTGTTCCACCACCCGGACGGGCGGCGCGCGAAGATCAAGCGGAAGGACTTTCCCCGGAACGCGGCCGCGGCGTAGGCGTGTAGAGCACGCCGAGGAACTCGACCAGCAACCGTTCCCGCAGGCCGGGGGGCGCGGCGCTCAGCATGGTGTTGATCTCCGCCATGCGCTTCGGGGTGCCCGCGCCCTCCAAGCCCGCCATCGCGAGCAGCCCGGCGAACTGTTCCGACGTCAGGCCCGACGGGTCGAGACCGGCGATCGCGGCCATCAGCTCCGACGGCAACGACACCGGGCCCGCGGCACGGGCGGCCGACACCGCGTCCGCCAGGTCCGCGAGCAGCCCGGCCTCGCTGCCGTGGTTGGCGGCCGTCACGGTCAGGTGCAGGTTCGCGGGCGAGGACTCGAACCCGAACTGCGGCTGCAGGTACCAGCCGCGCTCGGTCATCTCGTCGGCCACGGTGAACACGTCGAACCCGTCGTCGGCGGCCACCACCGACAGCAGCGTCGACTGCGGCGTGCCCTGGATCCGCAGGCCCTCGATCTCGCCGATGCCCGTCCGCAGCGTGCGCACCGCGGCCAGCACCGTCGCCGCGAGCGACCGGTAGCCGTCGTCACCGACGTGGTTGAGCACCGCCCACGCCGCCGCGAGCGGACCACCGGACCGCGTCGACTGCATGGTCGAGTTGAGCATCGTGTAGCCGGGCCACGCCGCGCTCGCGAAGAACTGCGTCCGCCGCAGGTCGGCGGACGCGTGCAGCAGCACCGACGTCCCCTTCGGACAGTAGGCGTACTTGTGCAGGTCCACCGACAGGCTGGTCACGCCCGGCACGGACAGGTCGAAGTCCGGCACAGGCTCGCCGAGCGCGCGGAAGTACGGCAGCACCCAGCCGCCGATGCAGGCGTCCACGTGGCACCGGACACCCCGCTCCGCGGCGGCCGCGGCGATCGGCGGCACCGGGTCGATCACGCCGTGCGCGTACGACGGCGCGCTCACCACCACGAGCACGGTCCGGTCGTCGATGGCCGCGGCCATGGCAGCGGGGTCGGCGCGGAAGTCCGCGTCCACCGGCACCGTCACGGCCTCGACGCCGAAGTAGTGGGCGGCCTTGTGGAACGCGGCGTGCGCGGTCGACGCGAGCACGATCTTCGGCCGGTCGAGGTCGGGCCGCGCCGCACGGGCGGCGTGCACGGCGAGCATGCAGCTCTCGGTGCCACCGGACGTCACGCTGCCGACGGTCCCGGCGCCGCCGCCGAGCAGCGCGGCCGCCGCGGCGACGACGTCGTTCTCCATGCGCAGCAGGCTGGGGAACGCGGTCGGGTCGAGACCGTTGGCGGAGCCCGCGAGCGCGTACGCCCGCGCCGCCAGGTCGTCCACACCGGACAGCCCGCTGTCGTACACGTACGCGAGCGTGCGGCCGCCGTGGGTGGGCAGGTCGCCCGCCCGCATGGCGCGCAGCTCGTCGAGGACCTGCTCAGCCGGCAGGCCCGCGGTCGGCAAACTCACGAGAGCAACTCCTTGCGCCGCAACAGAGGCAGCGCGGCCAGGGTGAACAACGCGGGCACCAGTGCGACGCCGGTGATCACCGCGACGACCGCGCTCGACGGCTGTGCCACCGTCTCGCCGGTCGAGGACACGTACCCGCCGACGGCGAGGATCCCGCCGTACAGCGCGGGGCCGAGCGCGAGGCCGAGCGTCTCCCCCGCGGTCCACACACCCGCGAAGACACCCGCCCTGACCTGCCCGGTGCGGCCCTCCTCGCGCCCGATCACGTCCGCGAGCAGCGACAGCGGGAACACCTGCAGGCCCGCGTACCCGACGCCGGCCACCGCCACGAACAGCACGATCAGCACCGGCGGGAACACCCGCGCGCCGAGCACGCCGAGCAGCCCGGCGGCGAACACGACCGTCGCGACCACGTACCCGGACCGCTTGCCGCGCCTGCCCCCGACCCGTTGCCACAGCGGCATCACGAGCAGCGCGGGCCCGACGAACGCGGCGAACAGCAACGGCTGCCACGACTTGTCGCCCAGCCCGACGCGCGCGAGGTAGTCCACGCCCGCGAGCAGCGTGCCGATGCCGACGGCCTGGATGACGAACGCGGTCAGCAGCACGCGGAACGGCGGGCAGTCCCGCACGGCCGCGACCGTCTCCCGCCACCCGGCGACGGACGGCAGCGGCGGCGCGACCCGCGTGCGCGCGGTGCCGAGGAACACCCCGACCGCGCCGACGACGATGAGCACGCCGACCGCGATGCCCATGACCCGGTACCCGGCGAGGCCGCCGACGGCGTCGCGGACCGCGGGCGCGCCTGCGCCGCTGATCAGGATCGCGACGGCGAGCACCGCGATCCGCCACGCGGTGATGCTCGTCCGCTCCGCCGGGCTGGTGATCAGCTCGGCGGGCAGCGCGTTGTAGGGCACTTGGAAGAACGCGAACGCGGTGGCGCACACCAGGAACACGAACGCGACGTACAGCGCGTCGACCGCGGGCGAGCCGGTGTCCGGGCCTGCGAACAACGCGGCGAACGTGATCGCGAGCGCGATGCCGCCCCACAGCAGGTACGGCCGCCGCGCGCCCAGCTTCCCGGTCGTCCGGTCGCTGATCCGGCCCGCGATCGGGTTGAAGACGACGTCCCACGCCTTCGGGAGCAGCACCAGCAGCCCGGCCACCGACGCGCCGACGCCGAGCGTGTCGGTCAGGTACGGGAGCAGCAGCAGACCCGGCACGGTGCCGAACGCGCCGGTCGCGAGCGACCCGAGCGCGTAGCCGAACCGCGTGCGGACGGTCAGCTCCGGAACGTGAGAGGTTTTCGTCATTGCGGCGGCAGCCTACGTTCGGGACCCGGCCGCGTCCACCCCGGACCCCGGCCACGAGAGCGCGAGCACACACTGGCCCTTCTCCAGCACGACGTCCCCGGGGGCACCGGTCGTGCCGCCCGGGTAGGCGTCGATGCGCAGCCCCTCGGTGCCCGGCCTGCCCGCCGCCTCCCACGCCTGGACGTGCGCGCGGAGGTCGTCGGCGACCTGCGTGTTGCCGTGCGCGTGCACGGTGAGGTCGTCGCCGTCGACGCCGATCAGCGCAAGCCCGTCGTCGGCGAGGATGCCCGCGGTGGCGGCGGCCTCCTGGGCACGCATGGGCGCGGCCGCGAGCCGGGCGGGATCCGCGTCGGCCTTCTCGGACAGCGCGCACCAGCGGGGTTCGTGCACGGCGAGCCACAGGGTGAAGCCGTCGAAGAGCTGCAGGGCGCTGGGCGCGGCGCCGATCGTCTCGACGTCGGGGGTCTCGGCGAGCACGTCGACGAGCGCGTCGCCGTCGACCTCGCGGGCCACGGGCAGGTTGAGGGTGAGGTCCGTGGCCGGGTCGAGGACGTAGGTCTTCTCCGGCCCCGCGAACCGGCCGCGCATCCGCATGAACCCGCACAGCACGGTCGACCTGCTGGTCCAGTGGTCCCCCTCGCGCTCGAACGCGACCGAGCGCTGCACGCCGTTCAGGTCGAGCGGCACCACGAGGCGGCCGTCGGGGGTCAGCTGGTCCAGCCACGCGGGCGCGAGGTCCCACACGCCGACGGTCGCGATGATCCGGTGGTACGGGGCGCGGTCGGGGTGGCCCAGCGCGCCGTCGCCGGTCACCACGACCACGTCCGGCAGGCCGGCGGCGTCGAGGTTCTCCTTCGCCCGCTCGACGGTGTCGGCGTCCAGGTCGACGCTGGTGACCTTGCCCCGCTCGCCGACGATCGTGGCGAGGAGCGCGGCGTTGAACCCCGTGCCCGCGCCGATCTCGAGGACCCGCTGGCCACGGCGGACGCCGAGCTGGTCGAGCATCAGCGCCATGATCATCGGCTGGGACGACGAGCTGATCGGACGGCCGTCGGCGTCTCTCTTGGTGACGATCGGCTCGTCCCGGTAGGCCGCGTCCGGCGGCAAGTCGGGCAGGAAGAGGTGGCGCGGCACGGTCCGCAGCGCCTCCGCGACCAACGGGTCGGTGGCGGCACCGTGCCCGCGGATGTAGTCGAGCAGTTCCTGCCGCAGGGTGTTCAACTCACCGGGCAACTCCGACCTCCTGTCGCTGTCGAGGAAATGCTGCCACTACGCACAAGCCCCCATACTCTCTTCGGTGAGCGACGAACCTGATCTCGCGTCGCTGCGCCTGTTGGTGCAGGTGGCGGAGCTGGGCAGTGTGGGGAAGGCGGCGCGGGCGGTCGGGATCGCCCAGCCGTCGGCCACCAAGCGGCTCGCCGCGCTCGAGCGCCGGGCCCGCCTGCCGCTGTTGGTGCGCACCCCGCAGGGCTCGGCGCTGACCGACGACGGCAAGCTCGTGGTGGCGTGGGCGACGAAGCTCCTGGCGGCGGCCGAGGAGTTCCGGACGAGCCTGTCCGCGCTGCGCGCCGACCGCGCGGCGACGCTGCGGATCGCGGCGAGCATGACGATCGCGGAGGCGCTGCTCCCCCGGTGGCTGTCCGACCTGCGCGGCCAGGAACCGTCGGTCCATGTCGGACTGACGGTGACGAACTCCGCGGAGGTTGCCCGGCTGGTGCTGAAAGCGGCGAACGTGGACCTGGGCTTCGTGGAGGGGCCCGGTGTGCTGGACGGCCTGGCGAGCCGGGTGGTGGGCACGGACGAGCTGATCGTGGTGGTCACGCCCGCCCACCCGTGGGCCAGGCGGCGCCGCCCGCTGACCGCGCCGGAGCTGGCGGCGACCCCGCTGGTGGTGCGGGAGGCGGGCTCGGGGACGCGGGAGACGCTCGACCGCGTGCTGGCCCGCCACGACCCGGTGACCCCGCAGCTGGCGCTGGGCTCGAACGCGGCGGTGAAGGGCGCGGCGGTCGCCGGCATCGCACCGGCGGTGCTGAGCAGGCACGCGGTGGAGGCGGAGCTGACGGCGGGCACGCTGGTGCCGATCCCGGTGGCGGACCTGAGGCTCGAACGCCGGCTGCGCGCGGTGTGGCCGAAGGGGCAGCGCTTGTCGGGCCCGGCGGCGACGTTGTTGCAGGTGATCTAGCGCTGCGGGGGTGACCGCACTAGACCAGCAGCACGCCGATGGTCGTGAGCGTCAGCAGCAGCGCGCTGCCCGCGCCGGCGACGGCGAGCGACGGCCCGCCGGTCCGCACGACGGCACGCAGGTCGACCGCGGCGCCGAGGGCGAACATGCCCGCCCCCAGCAGCAGGTTCGTGACCACAGTGGACACCTCGACCACCGCGGCGGGCACCACGCCGAGCGCCCGGACCACCACGAGCGCGACGAACCCGGTGACGAACCACGGCACGAGCGGCGGCCGGGCCGCGGGGGCCGCGACACCGCCCCCGCGCACGGGCACCCGCTTGCGCACCCCCAGGCCGATCACCAGCGGCGCCAGCAGCACCACCCGCGCCAGCTTGATCACCACCGCGACCTGCAGCACCACCCCGCCCGCGGCGCCGCCGATCGCGACCACCTGACCCACCTCGTGCACGCTCGCGCCGGTCACCACCCCGAAGTCCTGGCCGGACAGCCCGAGGCACGACGCCACCAGCGGCAGGACCCCGATGGCCGCCGTGCCGAGGACGGTGACGGCGGTGATCGCGGCGGCGATGTCCTCCTCGTCCCCCTCCGCCACGGTGTTCACCGCCGCGACGGCGGACGCGCCGCAGATCGACACGCCGGTCGCCAGCAGCAGCGACCGCGCATCCCCGAGCCGTCGCCCGAGCCGCCGGGTGACCGCGAAGGTGACCGCGACCGAGCCGAGCACGACGGCGAGCACCGCGGGTCCGAACCGGACGACGTGCGCGACCGCGAGCTGCAACCCCAGCGACATCACGCCGGCCCGCAGCAGCCACGTCTGCGCGAACCGCAGCCCCGGCCGGAACTCCGCGCGGTCACCGGCGAACGACCGCCAGGCCACGCCGAGCAGGATGCCGACGATCAACGCACTGGCGGCCGGCACGAGCGAGCCGGCCACCCGGCCGACGACGGTCGCGACGGCCACGAGCACGAGTCCGGGGAGCACACCACGAGCATGGGGCGATGTCCCGCGGGCGGCTAGCCACCATCGGGACATCACCTCATAGCCAGCGGCTATGACCGGTCATAGCGACTTCTGATAGGCCCGGAACGCGCGGGTGGCGATGAACCCGGTCACCACGGCGACCACGAACAACCCGGCGAGCCGCGGCAGCACCGCACCCCAGTCCGGGTCGGCGGACAGCGCCTCGCGGGACGCGACCACCGTCCAGTCGACCGGGTTGTACGACGACACCGTCTGGATCCACTCCGGCGCCGCCTCCCGCGCCATCATCGCCGAGGACAGGAACGACAGCGGCAGCGTCAGCATCGTGGAGAACCCGATCAGCGACTCGGACGTCCGCACGATCAGCGCCATCCCGTTGGACAGGCAGGAGAACGCGGCCGCGAGCAGCACCGACGCGAGGAACATCACCAGCACGCCGAGCACACCACCGGGGAACGAGGCGCCGAGCGCGAGCCCGACCAGCACCACGATGATCCCCTGCACGACGATCGTGACCGCCTGGTTGAGCACGGACGCGAGCATCATCGCGCCGCGGCTGACCGGGGAGGCCAGCATGCGGTCCATGACCCCGCGCTCCATGTCGTCGATGAACGCCATGCCCGCCCAGCCGCTGGTGAACAGGACGGTCATGACGACCACACCGGGCGTGAGGAAGTCGATGTAGGACCCGGTCGCGAAGCCGGGCAGCTCCGTGATCCGCTTGAACAGCTGGCCGAACAGCAGCAGCCAGATCATCGGCTGGATCAGCATGATCACCACGAACGCCGGCTGGCGCAGCGTGGCCATGAGCAGCCGTCCGGTGAGGAAACCGGTGTGGGGCGCGAGCGTCGTCATGCCACCGCCACCTCCTCGGCGGCCGCGAACGTGCGACCGGTGTGGCGCAGGTAGACGTCGTCGAGCGCGGGCCGGGCCACGGTCACCGCGGCCACCGAGACCGCCGCCCGCTCCAGCTCGGCCAGCACCGACGGCACGGCGGACGCGCCGTGGTCGACGCGGGCGCGGATGGTCCGGCCGGACACGGTGACCTCGCGCGCCATCGCCTCGATGGCCGTGCGGGCGGTCTCGACCGGCGCGTCCGGGGCCAGCTCGACCACCACGGCGTCGCCGCGCAGCTCGCTCTTCAGCTCCTCGGGGCTCCCCTGCGCGACCAGCCTGCCGCGGTCCACGATCACCAGGTGGTCGGCGAGGTGGTCGGCCTCCTCCAGGTAGTGGGTCGTGAGCAGGATCGTCAGCCGCTCCTGCCTGGCGAGCCGGGCGATCTCCGCCCACATCTCGCTGCGGGCCTGCGGGTCGAGCCCGGTGGTCGGCTCGTCGAGGAACAGCACGGACGGCCGGTGCACGAGCCCCATGGCGACGTCGAGCTTGCGCTGCATGCCCCCGGAGTACGCCTTGACCAGGCGTTTCGCGGCGGCGGTCAGGTCGAACAGCTCGAGCAGCTCGTCGACCCGCTCCTTGGCGGCGCGCCCGCGCATGCCGTGGATGTGCGCCGCGAGCAGCAGGTTCTCGCGGCCGGTCGCCTGCCGGTCGGTGCCCGACCCCTGCGTGACCACGCCGATCGCGCGCCGCACGTCGGTGGGCCGGGCGAGCACGTCGACCCCGGCGACGGTCGCGGACCCGCTGGTCGGCGTGGACAGCGTGGTCAGGATCTTGATGGTGGTCGACTTGCCCGCGCCGTTCGGCCCGAGCAGGCCGAACACGGTTCCCTCTGGCACGGAGAAGCTGAGCCCGTCGAGGGCCGTGACCTCCCCGTAGGACTTGACGAGGTCGACGGCCTCGATGGCCGGCGCCCCGGTGGAATGCCGCATCGGACGATTCCCCTCCTGGTCGGTGTCGACCAGGCACGTCCGCGCGCACGGCTATTCTGGAGGTGCAGCCTGGTGCCGTGCCTTCGCGGGGACGAGCCTGGGTTTCTGGTCACTGGCCGGGTGTTGCCGCACCCGGCCAGTGCTGTATTCGGATTCCGTATATCCGAAGTCGAGTATGGTCGCGACGTCACAGTGACGTCAATAGTGGTGTCACAGCTGCTTCCAGTTGACGTCAATCTCCGGCTGTTCGGCCACCGCGGCGTCCCAGTCGGCCTCGCTCGGGACCCCGTCGGCGAGCTCGTGCGCCCGCCGCCACGCCCGGACCTCGGGCAGGTCCTCCTTGGCCAGGCGGTCGATCGTGGCCTGCACGAAGTCGCGCTCCGCCCGCCGCAGCGTCTGCACGTAGTCGACCTCGATCGTCCACAGGTAGGGCATCCCGTGGTCCACCATGGCCGCCATGACCCCGTCGTTGGAGGCGATCTCCGCGTCCAGCCGGGTGCGGCGGACCTCCAGCAGCCGGATCACCACGTCCGGGGACAGCACCGGCATCAACGACAGCGCCGCCTCGAACTGCAGGTACTCCTTCACCGGCACCGCGAGCAGCTCCGACAGCCAGTCGACCAGCTCGATCCGGCCGGGATCGGTGATCGCGTAGACGGTGCGCTCGGGGCGCCTGCCCTCGCGGACGGTCTCCTGGACGTCGATCAGCTTGTGCCGCACCAGCGAATCGACGACCGAGTACAGCGAGCCGTAGTTGAGCTTGATGCTCTGTTCCTTGGCCCGTTCCCGCAGCGTGCTCGACATCTCGTACGGGTGCATCGGCTTCTCCGCGAGGAGCGCGAGCACCGCGAGCGCGAGCGGGTTGGCGACCTTCCGCTTGCCCATGTGGATACCTTAGCTCAAATACTCGACTTCGAGTATTCGGTTGAATGGGCCCGTGAGCAACTCAGAGGAGTACCGCCAGTTCCGCTTCACCCTCCCGGCGGGTGCGACCGAGATCCTGCTGGTCAGGCACGGTGAATCCCAGCCGGCCCGCGAGGACCGCCCGTTCCCCGAGGTCGACGGCCAGGGCGACCCGCCGCTCGCCGAGATCGGCGAGGAGCAGGCCGAGCTGGTCGCGAAGCGCCTCGAACACGAGACGCTCGACGGCATCTACGTGACCACCCTGCGCCGCACCCACCAGACCGCGGAGCCGCTGGCCAAGCGGCTGGGCATCACGCCGGTGGTCGAGCCGGGCATGCGGGAGGTCAACCTCGGCGAGTGGGAGGGCGGGCTGTTCCGGATCCGCGTCGCGCAGCAGGACCCGGTCGCGCAGGAGATGTTCGCCAAGGAGCGCTGGGACGTCATCCCCGGCGCCGAGTCGACGGAGGCCTTCGCCGCGCGCATCCGCGCGGCGCTGACCCGCATCGCGGCGGCGCACACGAACCGGCGGGTCGCGGTGTTCACCCACGGCGGCACCATCGGCCAGGTCGTCTCGATGGCCACGGGCGCGCGCCCGTTCGCCTTCATCGACGCCGACAACGCGTCGATCACGCAGCTCGTGGTGTGGGGCGAGCGGTGGCTGATCCGGCGGTTCAACGACACCGCCCACCTGGACCCGCGCTTCACCGTGCGGACCGAGCCACTGACGTAGCGTCGTACCGGCGGCCCGACGACCTGGCAGCTCGACGCTCCGACAAGCTGGAGCTGCCGTGCGGAGAATGCCCCCGCGCCCGGGGAATCCCCAGGTGCGGGGGCATTTTCACGGGCGGAGTTATACGCATTTTTCCGAAAGTTACACAGCTCCCCTGATCAGGTGGTCATCGCCTTTTCCCCGGTCTGCAACTTGCACCTGGAGATCGTTTCCGGGCACAGTGACGCCACACGAGCCCGGTCCCCGCTCCCAGCCTTCCCGTGGACCGGGCACATCGGCGGGTGGCACGTCGTCGAGCGGTCCTCCCCGTTGCGCTCCGGCGTGCCGCCCGCCTCCGGAAACCCTTGGGGGGAGAGTGAGTGCCGAGCACGACCGGCTCCTGGCCGCGGTGGCCCCACTGCGCGCCGCCGGCTGGGTTTTCGTACCCACCACACTCGCCGCACCGACGAGAACAAGAACGGTGGACGCGCTTTTCGGCCTGCACACCCACGGCGACCTGGAAGACAACATCCAAACGTGGGAACAATGGGCAATAGCATCCCGCACAAGAAAATCCCCCACCCACGAAACACCTCTATGGCACAGCTCAGGCCCCCTGGAAAAAATAATCCAAGAACTGCTGTCCCTCCCCTGAAACCCCGCGAGTCACGCTCTCAAACAGCGCGAGTCACGCTCGCAGGCATAGCGAGTTGCCGGTTTCGTGCAGATGGGGTGTGCACGAAACCGACAACTCAGTGTGCCTGCGAGCGCGACTCGCGGTGTTCGGGCGGGGGACTCGCGGGTCAGTGGCGGCGGGACTGCAGGGCTATCTCCTTCGGGGTTGCCACCTTGTCCAGGAAGATCAGTTCGTCCATGCGGCAGTTGCACGGGTTCCGTTCGACGGTGTTCTGCGGGAAGCTGCCGCCGATCTTGATGCCGCGCGGGTCGGTCGCCGTCGTGACGTCCGGTTCCGGGTCGCCCGCCAGCAGCCACGGGTCGCCGGTGACCGTGTAGAAGCCGTCGAGCGCGCCGCCGTTGCGGTACAACGCCATCACACCGGTGTCGTAGTCGAACGTCGCCGCCAGGTGCACCCACTCGCCCGGCGGCAGCACCTCCTGCCACGGCGCCGACGCCGCGAACGTCTGCGACGCGCCGCCGTCGAGCCGCCGGCCCAGCGCGACCACCTTCAGCTCGCCGCCCACGTTGATGACCTCGAGCAGCGCACGCACCGCGTGCCCGTCGGAGTCACCGGTGAGCACACCGGCCAGCCCGATCGCGTTGTAGTGGTCGGCCGGGTCCGGGGTCACGGTGTTCGGGCTCGGGTTGACGCCGGTCGTCTTGAACCAGCCCATCACGGTGATCTGGCGGGCCGCGTTGAACGCACGCAGCGACGGCACCCCGGTCGGCGAGTACACGCCGGCCTTCCAGTCGTCGTTGCTCGCGACGTCCGAGTTCTGCCCCGTCTGCAACGCGTGCCGGAACCCGTCCCGCACCCGGGGCGCACCGTTGACCAGCCACAGGTCCGTGCCCGACCGGCCCTGGTCCCGCTCGACCGCGCCACCCTGTCCCGGGTGCTCGAAGTCGTAGTAGGCCACCAGGTTCCGCGCGAGCGACGGCACCACGCCCGGGCGGTGGCCCGCCCCCGCCGAGGTGGCGGAGGCGGGCGCCGTGCCGGACAGCGTGGCGGCGACCGCCACGCACGACAGCCCGATCAGCAGCCTCCGCACGACGATCACGCCGCCGAGCCGGTGACGCGGAAGTCCCGCGCCCGGCCGATGTTGTCGAACGACCCGAACCCGGTCCGGCCCGAGCCGAAGGTGTGGTCGACGGCCGTCATGAGCAGCTTCCCGTCCACGCGGACGGCGATCTCACCGGTGTCCGCGCAGTGGGTGACGCGCACGTCGTGCCACGCCGTGTCGGTCACCGCGGGCGGCGCCCCGCGCGACATGACCTCGCTCCACTGGTCGTCGATCCGCAGCCGGTCGGCGTTGTTCACCACGAAGATCCCGTTGTGCGGGTAGATCGTGTTGTCGGTCGACAGGTGCGCGTAGTAGAACTCCGTGTCCGAGCGGTACCCGAACACGATGATCACGTCGCGGTTCGTCACCTCGACGGGCGTGTCCAGCCGGACCTTGGCGTCGACGCGCACGTTGCCGAACGCCGGGCCCTTGTCCAGCACGGCGTACTCGAACGGCCTGCGCGGACCGGGACGGGACTCGCCTGCCTCGGCGAGGATCACGTCGTCGCCGCGGAACCGCCACTTGGCGGGCGTCACCGGCGACCACGAGCCCGCGCCGCCGGCACCGGTGACCCTGGTGTGCCCGGCCGCGCAGCTCGCGAACCGCTGTGTGCCGGTCACCTTGTAGACCTTGCCGTCGGCCTTGGCCACCAGGTACAGCTCACCGCGCCGGTCCTGCCCGAACCGCAGGTCGACGCGGGCGTGGCCGACCAGCTGCTGGAAGTCGGTCCGCTGCCCGTTCGCGTAGACCTGGAACTGGTGGATCCGCGCCATCGGCCCGCCGCGGCGCATCTCGCTCGCCTCGGTGTAGAAGATCCGGCCGTCGACGAGGTCGGTGAACACGTACTTGCCGCGCAGCTCGGGAATGCCGCCGCGGTAGACGAAGCCACCGCTGATCGCGTGCCCCGAGTCGGAGCACAGCGGGTGCCCCGGCGGCGGGTTGTGGTCGAACGCGGCGACCGGGTAGGTGTAGCCGTACTGCTCGTCGTCGGCGGGCAGCGGGTACACCGAGCACTGCGGGTCGTTGCGCTTGTAGAGGAACGGCCCTTCGCGGTCGCTCCAGCCGTAGTTGTCGCCCGCCCTGACCTCGTACACGGCCTCCACGCGGTGCTCACCGATGTGGCCGAGGTACATCCGGCCGGTCGCCGCGTCCCAGCTGAAGCGGTGCGGGTCGCGCATGCCGCGTGCGTAGATCTCCTGCAGCACACCGGCCTGGCCCGCGTACGGGTTGTCGCGCGGGATGCCGAACCGGCCGCCGGTGCCGTTCGTGCCCGCGGGGTCGATCCGCAGGATCTTGCCGTACGGGTTGGTCAGCTCGAGCGGTTCGGTCGTCGTGGCGCCCAGGCCGCCGTCGCCGGAGGCGATGTACAGGACGCCGTAGTCGCGGCTGCCCGGCCGCGCGTACGGGTTGAAGTCGATCTGCTGGATGGCGTGGACCTGCCGGGCCTCCGCGATGCGCATGATCTCGCGGTGGGTGCCGGAGAACGTGTCGGCCGACGGGTCGGTCGCGGTCCACTCGGTGATGATCGAGTGCAGGAACGGCGTCGCGCTGTGCGACGGCCAGGTCGTCGGTTTGCTGAACGCGGCGCCGTTCTCGGTGTGCACCGTGTAGAACTTGCCGTTGCGCCTGAAGTCCGGGTGGAAGGTGATGAACCCGGAGCCGCTGCCGAGGCCGCGGCCGGAGAAGAAGTCCGGGAACCGCGCCTTGATGTCGAGGTAGACGTGCTGGGTGCCGTGGTCGAGCAGGTACATGGTGCCGTTGAGGTCCGGCACGTACAGCCGGCCGGAGCCGTCCGGCACCTCGCCGAGGAAGTTGATCCGGTTGTAGCGGATGAGACGCGGGTCCGGCGGCGGGTCCGGCGGCGGGGGCGTCAGCTGGGACTGGGGCAGCTGCGCGAACTCCGCGACCGTGAGCCCGAGGCTCGAGGGGACGGGATCCGGCAGGGGGTCTTGGATGGGTTCGTCGGCCTGTGCCGCCGCGACCGGTGGCACCGCAAGGCCGGCCGCGACCACCGCACCGGCGATCGCTACCAGCCACCGTCTGGGTTTCGACATGTCCGCCCACTTCCCTGTGGGTTCGAGTGGTCAGGAAAGCGCTTTCCGGCAAGCGCTTTCCTGACCCTACAGACGGCCTCCGCCCGCACGCAAGACTCGGTAGCCGCACGACCCCGATCGGTCATTTTCGGACAGGTTCGATCAGTCCCCGGCCGGTTTCGGGTTAGATTCGTCCCGTGTTCGCCGCCGAACGTCGCCAGCGCATCCTCGACCTAGTCCGGTCAAGCGGGGCCATCTCCCTGCGCGAACTGGCACGGCAGGTCGAGACGTCGGAAGTCACGGTGCGCAGGGACCTGCGTGCCCTGGCAGCACAGGGCCTGCTCGACCGCCACCACGGCGGCGCCGCGCTACCGGGCGGCCTGTCCCACGAGCCGACGTACTCGGAAAAGGCGTTGGTGGCAGCGGACGCGAAGGCCGCGATCGCCGCCATGGCAGCGGAACTGGTGAGCGACGGCGACGCGATCGTCGTCGGCGCCGGCACGACGACACAGGCGTTCGCTGCCCGCCTGACCCGGCACACCGAGCTGACGGTGGTGACCAACTCCCTGCTGGTGGCAACGGGCCTGGCGGGCGCGCGCGGCGTGGACGTGGTGGTGACAGGCGGTTCGCTGCGGGGTTCCATCCACGCGCTCGTCGGCGGCACGACGGAACAGGCACTGGCGACGGTGCAGGGCACGAGGGCGTTCATCTCCGGCAACGGCCTGACGGCAGCGCGCGGCCTGTCGACCCCGAACCTGACGGTGGCAGGCGTGGACCGAGCGTTGGCAGCGGCCGCGGACGAGGTGGTCGTACTGGCGGACCACACGAAGATCGGCACGGAGGCGCTGCTGCAAACGGTGGCCCCGGAGGACATCCAGCACGTGGTCACGGACGACGCGTCGGACCCAGCGGAACTGGACGCGCTACGCGAGCTGGGCATCACGGTCCACGTGGCAGCAACAGCAGTGAACGCCTCATAGCCAGGCGACCGGATGCGCTGAAAGACGCCGTCGAGCCTCGCGCGAAAGGCGCGACCACCACGCAAGAAGCCAGGCGCGAAGCGCCCGGCCCGCGAAGCGGGAGAAGCCCCCAGAACCCCCTGAGGGGTGCCTGCCATCCCGTCGACCTGGCGAAGCCCGATCACACCGTGTCAAGGGGGCCCGAAACCCAACGCACCACGCACCCAAGCCGCCGGGCCCCCTTGACGCGGTGTGATAGCCCTCCGGGAGGTCGACGGGATGGCAGGCAGACCCACCGACACCAGTCCCTGCCAAACCAACCCCGTGCCAGACCCCCGCCATCCCGGAGACCAGCCCGTCCGGCGAGGACCCCCCGGAGGGAAAAACCCAGGCAAGCCACACCACCAAACCCGGGAACACAAACCGCCACAACGGCACTGACCAGCGAAAACCGAAAGAAAACCGCAGCCCCAGTACATACGGGCAGCCCCCACCACTCCCGGGGGCACCCCGCTGTCCAGCCTACCGGTGACCACCGACAGAGGGACGAAAGTCGATCTTGCCTGTGGACAAATGTTCAGGCTGTGGACAAAGTGCGCGGCTTTGCGAAGTCTTGACAGATAAGTTTCGATTGTGACTGAATTTGACCGGCTAGGTCGCCGAGGGCGCGACCTCTGATCGGCCAGGAGAGTGCCAATGGCGGCATCCCGTTCCCTTCGCCCTGTTCGTCTCGCCGGCATCGCCGCGTTGGCCGCGGCTCTCACGCTGGCCGGCTGCACCAAGTCGGAGGACTCCGGCGGTGGCAGCACCCAAGGCACGGGCGGCGCCCAGGTCGCGCAGGAAGACGACAGCGGCCCCACCTGCACGCTCGAGCAGTACGGCGGCGAGAAGCTCGCCCTCAAGAACGCGATCGTCGGGTTCTCCCAGTCGGAGAAGGAAGCCAACCCGTTCCGGATCGCGGAGACGCAGTCGATCAAGGACGAGGCGCAGAAGCTGGGCATCAAGCAGCTGCTGACCACCAACGCGAACTCGCAGCTGTCGAAGCAGATCTCCGACATCCAGGACATGATCAACAAGGGTGCGCAGGCCCTGATCGTGGCGCCGCTGAACTCCGACGGGCTCGAGCCCGCGCTGCAGGCGGCCCGCGACAAGAACATCCCCGTGCTCACCATCGACCGCAAGGTCAACTCGGAGCCCTGCAAGGACTACGTCGCGTTCCTCGGCTCCAACTTCGTCGAGCAGGGCAAGCGCGCGGCCCAGGAGATGGCGAAGGCCATGGGCAACAAGGGCAAGGTCGCGATCCTGCTGGGCAGCTCCGGCAACAACGTGACCACCGACCGCACCAACGGGTTCGTCGACGAGTTGAAGAAGATCGCGCCGGACATCGAGATCGCCGCGCAGCAGACCGGTGACTTCGCCCGCGACAAGGGCCAGCAGGTCATGGAGCAGCTCATCCAGGCGCAGCCCGACCTGACCGGCGTGTACGCGGAGAACGACGAGATGGCACTGGGCGCGCTGGTGGCGCTGAAGTCCGCGGGCAAGACGCCCGGCACCGACATCCACGTCGTCTCGATCGACGGCACCCGCAACGCCGTGCAGAAGATCGTCGACGGTGAGATGTACGCGGTCGTCGAGTCCAACCCGCGCTTCGGCCCGCTGGCCTTCGAGACCCTGCAGAAGTTCCTCAACGGCGAGGCCGTGTCCCAGAACGTCGTCATCAGCGACAAGCTGTACGGCAAGGACAACGCCGCCGCCGAGGTCTCGAACGCGTACTGATGACGGCCGTACTGTCCGCGACCGGAGTCGGCAAGCGGTTCCCCGGCGTCGTCGCGCTGTCCGAGGTCGACCTCGACCTGGCGCCCGGCGAGGTGCACGCGCTGGTCGGCGAGAACGGCGCCGGGAAGTCGACGCTGATCAAGGTGCTGACCGGCGTCCACACCCCCGACGGCGGCACGCTGACCTACCGGGGCGAGCCGGTCTCCTTCGGCTCGCCCATGGCGGCGCAGGACGCCGGCATCGCGACCGTGTACCAGGAGGTCAACCTGGTGCCGTTGCAGTCGGTCGCGAGCAACCTGTTCCTCGGGCGCGAACCCAGGACCCGGTTCGGGCTCGTGGACTTCCGCGCCATGCGGCACCAGGCGCGGGAGTTGCTGTCCTCCTACGGCATCGACGTGGACGTCGAACGTCCACTGAGGACACTCGGGATGGGCGTGCAGCAGATGGTGGCCGTCGCGCGGGCG
Source organism: Actinophytocola sp. KF-1 (assembly GCF_054661535.1). NCBI lineage: Bacteria > Bacillati > Actinomycetota > Actinomycetes > Pseudonocardiales > Pseudonocardiaceae > Actinophytocola > Actinophytocola sp. KF-1. Next base: position 226,639 of record NZ_BAAFVK010000010.1, read on the forward strand.
GCGGCCACCGAGGCGCGGGTCGTGATCCTCGACGAGCCGACCTCCTCGCTCGAACCCCGTGAGGTCGACACGCTCTTCGGCATCGTCGAGGCGCTCAAGGCCGACGGGGTCGCGGTGCTGTACGTGAGCCACCGCCTCGACGAGCTGTACCGGATCTGCGACCGGGTCACCGTCCTGCGCGACGGCCGTGTCGTCCACACCGGGCCGATGGCCGACCTGCCACGCCTGCGGCTGGTCGCGCTCATGCTCGGCCGCGACCTCGAGGAGGTCCGGCGCGAGGGCGCGACGAAGTTCGAGGGCGAGCACACCGCGGCCGACACCGGTCCCGTGCTCGCCGCGACCGGACTGACCGCCAAGCACCGGCTCGACGGCGTGGACGTCACCGTCCGGCCCGGCGAGATCGTGGGGCTCGGCGGGCTGCTCGGCGCGGGCCGCAGCGAGACCGCGATGGCCATCGCCGGTGCGCTGCCGCTCGACGCGGGCGAGGTCACGGTGGCAGGCAAGCGTTTGCGCACCGGTTCGGTCGCCGCCGCCATGCGTGCCGGGGTCGTGATGCTGCCCGAGGACCGCAAGGCCGACGGCATCCTGCCCGACCTGTCGGTGCGCGAGAACATCGTGCTGGCCGCGCTCCCCCGCCTGTCGCGCACCGGCGTCGTGTCCCGCAAGCGGCAGGACGCGATCGTGGACACGTTCATGAAACGCCTGCGCATCAAGGCGTCCAGCCCGGACCAGCGGGTCGGCGACCTGTCCGGCGGCAACCAGCAGAAGGTGCTGCTGGCCCGCCTGTTGTGCACGGAACCGAAGGTGCTGCTGCTCGACGAACCCACGCGCGGCATCGACGTCGGCGCGAAGGCCGAGGTGCAGGGCCTGGTCGACGAACTGGCCGCCGAGGGGCTCGGCGTCGTGCTGATCTCCTCGGAGTTCGACGAGGTGATCGAGGGTTCGGACTCGATCGTCGTGTTGCGGGAGGGCCGCGTGGTCACCAAACTGCACGGCGCGGACGTCAACGAGGCCGCGCTGCTGTCCGCGCTCGCGGAGGAGCCCGCCGATGACGACTGAGACGACGGACGTGCGGGCACCGGCGAAGAAGAAGGACACCAGGGCCTGGTTGCGGGACAACGGCGTCTACGTCGCGATCGCCGTGCTCGTGGTCTACAACCTCGTCTTCACCGAGAACTTCGCGACCGTCGCGAACCTGAACACCCAGCTGGTGCAGGTCGCGCCGGTGCTGATCGTGGCGCTGGGCATGGCGCTGGTGATCGGCACCGAGGGCGTCGACCTGTCGGTCGGCTCGGTGATGGCGATCGCGGCCGCGATCCTGCCGCTGTACCTGGGGTACGGCCTCCTGCCCGCGATCGGGCTCGCCCTGGTGGCGGGCGCGTTGTGCGGGATGGCGAACGGGACGCTCGTCGCGGTCGTCGGGATCCAGCCGATCGTCGCCACACTCGCGCTGCTGGTCGGCGGGCGCGGGCTCGCGCTGGTGTTCGCCGACGGGCAGCTCAAGGACATCCGCAACCCCGAGCTGCTGGAACTGGGTGGCGGCAAGGCACTCGGCATCCCGTACATCGTGCTGATCGCGGCCGTGCTGGCGGTGCTGGTGTGGCTGCTCGTCCGCTACACCACGTTCGGCCGCCAGCTCGTCGCGATCGGCGGCAACCGGTCGGCGAGCCTGCTGGCGGGCCTGCCGGTGCGGCGCGTGCTGATGCTGACGTACGTCATCTCCGGCGTGCTCGCCGCCGTCGCGGGGGTGCTCGCGACCGCGCGGCTCACCGCCTCCGACCCGTCGGCGATCGGCAACCTGTTCGAGCTGTCCGCGATCACCGCGGTCGTGGTCGGCGGCACGCCGCTGTCCGGCGGGCGGGTGCGGATCCTCGGCACGGTCGCGGGCGCGGTGCTGATGCAGCTGATCACCGCGACGCTCATCAAGCACGACCTGCCCGACTCGACCGCGCAGATCGTGCAGGCCGCGATCATCGTCGTGGCGGTCTACCTGCAGCGCTCCCGATCAGGTGGTGGATCATGACGACCACTGAGGCACCGGCCGCCGAGTCCGTCGCGACCAACCGGACGACCCGGCGGGAACGCGTCGCGGGGCTCGTGCAGCGCCGCGGGTCGATCGTCGTGCTGGCGCTCGTGGTGGTGATCGCGTCGTTCTCGTTCGACTCGTTCGCCACCGTCGGCAACGCGCAGAACATCGCGATCCAGAGTTCGTTTCTCGCGATCGTCGCCCTGGGCATGACGTTCGTCATCATCTCCGGTGGCATCGACCTGTCCGTCGGCTCGGTGTACGCGCTCGGCGGCGTGCTCGCCGCGTACGGCATCCAGTGGGGCAGCCTCGTCGGGCTGCTGCTGCCGCTCGTGGTGTGCGGCGCGATCGGCCTGCTCAACGGCTGGCTCGTGGCGTACGGGCGGCTCGCGCCGTTCATCGTCACCCTCGCCACGCTGCTCGGCGCGCGCGGCCTGCTGCTCGCGATCACCGACGAGGGCTCGGAAACCCGCCTGATGCCGCGCGAGGACTGGCTGACGAAGGTCGGTCAGGGCACGTTCCTCGGCCTCGGCATCCCGGTGTGGATCACGATCGTGCTGTTCGCGATCGGCATGCTCGTGCTGCAGCGCACCCGGTTCGGGCACGCCACGTTCGCGATCGGCGGCAGCCGCGAGGCGGCCACGCTCATGGGCCTCCCGGTCGCCCGCAACACGATGCTGCTGTACCTGGGCAGCGGGCTGTGCGCGGGCCTCGCAGGCGCGCTGGCCGCCGCGTACTCCGCGTCCGGCGTCACGATCGTCGGCGAGGGCCTCGAACTCGACGCGATCGCGGCGGTCGTCATCGGCGGCACGCTGCTGACCGGCGGCGCGGGCACCGTCGCGGGCACGCTCGCCGGCGTCCTCCTGTTGCGCGTGATCCAGAACGTCATCAACCAGATCGGCACCCTTTCCTCCCACTACCAGTCGGTGGTGAGCGGCGCGTTCCTGGCCGTCGTCGTCGCCGTACAGGCATATCTGTCCCGCGCGTCAAGATAAGGAGGCATCCGTGTCCCGAAGAGCGCTCGCCATCGTGGCGGCGTCCTTGGTCGCGGTGGCGCTGGCACCAGCGCTGCCCGCGGTCGCGGACCCCGTGTGGCAGCCCGGCACCCCGCCCCTCACGACCCCCTGGACCCACCTGGTGGGCCCGGACAACGCCCTGCCCGAGTACCCCCGGCCCCAGCTGACCCGCCCCGAGTGGAAGAACCTCAACGGTGTCTGGGAGTTCGCGGGCGCCGCCGAGGGTGAGGCGCCGCCGATCGGCGAGTCGCTCGGCGAACGCATCCTCGTGCCCTACCCCGTGGAGTCGGCGCTGTCCGGCATCCAGCGCACCGAGGAACGCATGTGGTACCGCCGCACGTTCGACGTGCCGTCGCGCTGGCGCGGGCAGCGGCTGATCCTGAACTTCGGCGCGGTCGACTACGACACGCGGGTGTGGGTGAACGGCAAGCAGGTCACCACGCACCGCGGTGGCTACGACTCGTTCTCGGTCGACATCACCGCCGCGCTGAAGTCGCGTGGCAGCCAGGAGATCGTCGTCGGCGTCGAGGACCTCACCGACAAGACGTGGCAGCCGATCGGCAAGCAGCGGCAGGTGCCCGACCGCGGCATCTTCTACACCGGCAGCTCCGGCATCTGGCAGACGGTGTGGCTGGAACCCGTACGGTCCCGGCACGTCACCAAGCTCGACATGACGCCCCGCCTTGCCGACAGCAGCCTGCGGCTCACCACCCGCTCGAACATCGAGGGCACGGTCGAGGCCGTCGCCTACGACAAGGGCCGGATCGTCGGCCGGGTCCGCGGGCCCGCCAACGAGGAGCTCAGGGTGCCGGTGCCCAACGCGAAGCTGTGGTCGCCGGACTCGCCGTTCCTCTACGACCTCAAGGTGACCCTGTACGACGGCCGCACCAAGGTCGACGAGGTCGGCTCGTACTTCGGCATGCGGGAGATCGGCACCAAGCCCGGCGCCGACGGCAAGCTGCGCATGACGCTCAACGGCAAGATCCTGTTCCACATGTCCACGCTGGACCAGGGTTTCTGGCCGGACGGCATCCACACCGCGCCCACCGACGCGGCCCTGCGGTTCGACCTCGAGCAGCACAAGGTGCTCGGCTTCAACACGGTCCGCAAGCACATCAAGGTGGAACCCGACCGCTGGTACTACCACGCCGACAAGCTCGGTCTGCTGGTGTGGCAGGACATGCCGTCGATGCGGACCGTCGACGAGGAGGCGCCGCCCGCCGCGCGCACCCAGTTCGAACGCGAGCTGCACACGATGGTGGAACAGCACAAGAGCTGGACCTCGATCGTGGTGTGGGTGCCGTTCAACGAGGGCTGGGGCGAGTGGTCCAAGGAGGACACCGGCCGCATCGCCGACGACGTGAAGGCGCAGGACCCGAGCCGTCTCGTCAACGCGCACAGCGGCGTGAACTGCTGTGCCTCCCACGGTGACTCCGGCCGCGGCGACATGATCGACCACCACGCGTACGTGGGCCCGGCGACCCCGTCGCCGGACGGGCGGCGCGTGTCGGCCGACGGCGAGCACGGCGGGTTCGGCCTCGAGGTCGACGGCCACATGTGGTTCGGCGAGGGCCACGCGTACGAGATGGCGCCCGACTCCGCGACGTTGACCCGCCGGTACGTGGAGAACCAGCAGGACGTCATCACGTCGGCCCAGCGGTGCGGCATCTCCGGCGCGATCTACACGCAGATCACCGACGTCGAGCACGAGGTCAACGGCTTCTTCACCTACGACCGCCAGGTGGAGAAGATGGACTTCGCGCAGGTCAGGGCCATCAACGAGAAGATCATCCGGGAGGCCGACGGGTCCGGCGATGGCGCGGAGCCGCCACCGCCCGGCACGCCGGGCGCGGACGGGATCGCGTACTACCCGTTCAGTGAGGGCACCGGGACCACCACGTCCGACGAGGTCGGTTCCCATGACGCGACGCTCGTCAACGGTCCTACGTGGACAGCGGGCAAGAACGGCAACGGCCTGCAGTTCAACGGCGGCAACACCTACGTGGACACCGGCGCGTCGCTGGTGAACACCGCCATCGGCAACTACTCGGTGGCCGCGTGGGTGAAGCTCGACAGCCTCGGCGGGTTCGCCACCGCGGTCAGCCAGGACGGCGACACCAACAGCGCCTACTTCCTGCAGTACTCGGGGCAGGACAACCGGTTCGCGTTCAGCTTCGTCGGCGTCCGCGCGCTCGCGCCCGCGCCGCCGAACACCGGGCAGTGGTACCACCTGGTGGGGGTGCGGGACGTGACCACCGGCTCGCTGAAGCTGTACGTGGACGGCCGGCTCGCGGGCTCGGCGTCCGCGTGCGTCGGCTCGGCAGGCCCCGGCAACACCGTGATCGGGCGTGCCAAGTACGGCGGCAACCAGGTCGACTTCTGGCGTGGCGGCATCGACCAGGTGCACGTCTACGACCGGGCGCTGACCGACGCCGAGGTCACCCAGCTGTACACCTCCGGAAGGTAGTCACATGCGCCGGGCCGCTGTCCTGCTCGTGGCGGTGCTGGTGACGACGCTCGCGCCGGCCGTGGTTCCCGCCACGGCCGGCGCGGCGCCGTCCGGGCACGGCACGTCGTTCCTCGACCACCGCGCGCTCCTCGGTGACCTCGCGGAACCCGAGTGGTACGAGGCGAACATCCCGTTCCTCGACGTGCCGGACCAGCAGCTGCGGGACGTGTACCACTACCGGTGGAGCACGTACAAGCGGCACCTGCGCTACACCGATCGCACGAACGGTTACGTCATCACGGAGTTCCACAACCCGCCCGGCTACTCGGCGCCGCTGGGCGGGATCGTGGCGGCGGCCGGGCACCACATCGCGGAGGGCCGCTGGCTGCGCGACCGCGGCCCCGTCGACGACTACCTGCGGTACTGGCTGCGGGGTCCTGGCGCGAGCGAGAAGCCGCGCGAGGACTACGTCAACGAGGACACCGACGACTGGGCGCACCAGTACGCGTTCTGGGCGGCTTCCGCCGCGTACCAGCGCTACCTGGTGACCGGGGACCGCGCGTCGGTGGTCGTGTTGCTGCCGGACCTGGTGCGGCAGTACGACAAGTGGGCGCCCCAGTTCGACCCGCGGCTCGGGCTGTACTGGTCGGTGCCGGTGTGGGACGCCATGGAGTACACGGCGTCGGCGTACGAGACCGACCCCGCCGACCCCTACCACGGCGGCCACGGCTACCGGCCGACGCTGAACGCCTACCAGTACGGCGACGCACGCGCCATCGCGGCGATCGCGCGGCTGGCGGGCGATCCCGTGCTGGCGCGCCGCTTCGACGCCCGGGCCGGCGCCCTGTCGGACGCCGTGCACAGGCACCTGTGGGGCGGGGACTTCTTCCACCACAAGGCACGCGCGGACCTCGACCCGTCGGAGTCGCTCGTCGCCGACCGCGAGCAGATCGGGTACGTCCCGTGGATGTTCGGCATGGACCGGCCGTCGGACGACGTGGCCTGGTCGTTCCTCACCGACCCGCTCGGGTTCGCGGCGCCGTACGGGCCGACCACGGTGGAACGGCGTTCGCGGTGGTTCATGCACGACGCGCTGACCGGCTGTTGCCGGTGGAACGGCCCGAGCTGGCCGTTCGCCACGTCGCAGACGTTGACCGGGCTGGCGAACCTGCTGAACGCGCGGCCGCAGCCGTACGTGTCCCGCGACGACTACTACGCACTGCTGCGTGGTTATGCGTTGACGCAGTACAAGAACGGGCGGCCGTACGTCGCGGAAGCGCACCACCCCGACGAGGACCGGTGGATCTACGACGGGCGCGGGCACAGCGAGCACTACAACCACTCCACGTTCACCGACCTGGTGATCAACGGGCTGATCGGGGTGCGGCCGGGTGACCCGCTGGTGGTCAACCCGCTCGTGCCGCGCGACTGGGACTGGTTCGCGCTGGAGAACGTGCCCTACCGCGGGCACGACGTCACCGTGCTGTGGGACCGGGACGGGTCGCGGTACGGGCAGGGCGCGGGGCTGCGGGTGTACGTGGACGGTCGCCTGGCGCGGTCCCGTGGCTCCCTGGGCGCGCTGTCGGTACCGGTCGCCACCCGGCCCGTGGTCCAGCCCGCCGAGGTGAACGACGCGTCGAACCCTTCCGGCACCGGCTATCCACGTCCGTTCGCGTCGTACACGAACGCGATCGACGACGCGTGGGACGTGCTGGACGGCCGGATCTACTACGACGACATCCCGCACAGCAGGTGGACGAACTACAACTCCCCCAACGCGTCCGACCACCTCGGCGTCGACTTCGGGGTGCCGACACCCGTGCGGGACGTGCGGATGTACCTGTACGACGACGGCGGCGGGGTGCGTACACCCGCGTCGTACGACCTGGAGTACTGGACGGGCACGCAGTGGCGGGTCGTGCCGGGCCAGCAACGCAGCCCGCTTGCGGGGAACACGGAAAACCGCGTCATGTTCCCCGTGCTGACGACGACCCGGCTGCGCGTCACGTTCGAGAACCCGCCGGGCGCGAAGGTCGGCGTGACGGAACTGGGCGCGTGGTCACCGTCGTCCCCGTCGCTGACGCTGACGGACACGACGACGACGTACACGAACGGCACCGGCCGGGTGGTCGAGGACGTCCGCGTGACGCTCGCCGTGCCCCCGGGCTGGCGGGCAACCCCGCTCACCCCGGCCACGGCCGCCCGTCTGCGGCCAGGCGCCCGGCTCGTCACGCGGTGGGCGGTCACCCCGCCGCCCGGAATCGCGCCCGGCGACTATCCGATCCGCGCGTTCACGGCGACGACGGCCGGCGAGTACGGCGTGTACCGCGTCCCGTTCGACCCGGCGAACTACCCGGTGGTGGACCTGGCGGAGCTGTCGTCTTTCACGGCACACCAACCGTTCCCTGGCGAGGCGGTGCCCGCGCTGACCGTGGCGGACGGCCTGACCGCCACCGGCACGTCGCCGTACTTCGCGCTGGTGTCGTCCGGCGTTGCCCCGTCCTCGCCGCACGCGGTGTCGGTGCTGACCGTGGGCTCGTTCGCGAACACGGGCGCGCCGGAGGACAGCGTGTTCGTCGGGTGGGTGAAGGACAAGGACAACTACGTCACCGCCTGGTACAACAACACGCGCACGTCGTCGGGCCTCAACGTCCGGGTGAACGGCCGGTTCCTGGACACCCCGGGCGACGCGGCCGTGACCCTGGCGCCCGGCGACCGGTTCGCGCTGCTCCACCACGAGGGCACGATCACGTCGTACGCCATGAGCGGTGGAACATGGCGTTCATTACGTTCGACATCGATCGGTGACGCTCTTACTCCCGACCATCACTACGGGCTGGGCGTCCGCGCGTCGAACGGCACACTGACGGTCGACAATCTCACCGGCCTGGGTGATGCGTAACGACCCAGCCACTCGCGGTGACCTGGTGCGTTAGCCTTCGAAACATGGCAAACCCGTTCGACGGCCTCGACCCGGACACCGTGCTGGAGCAGCTGCGCAAGCAGGCGGAGGACCTGGAGACCAAGGCCGCCCGGCTACGCACCGAACTGAACAACGCGACCGCGACGACCGTGTCCCCGGACGGCGCCGTGACGGTCACCCTGTCGCCGACGGGTGCGCTGCAGGACATCACGTTCGGGGCCGCCGCGTCGAAGGTCCCACCGGAGAAGCTCGGCCCGCTCGTCATGCAGACCGTGCACGCCGCGCAGCGCAAGGTCTCCGAACGCGTCACCGCGTCGCTGACCGGCCAACTGGGCGACTCCGGGGCACTGGACTTCATCACCCAGTTCATGCCCAAGCCCGAACCACCCCCCACCCGCCCCACCCCAGCCGAGGACGAGGACGGCGCCATCCTCCGCAAACGCAAGGGCGGCAGACCCCACCCGGGCCACGACACCAGCGGCGGCCTGCTGCGCTGAGAGGAGACGGCACGATGAACGACGGCATCCAGGTCGTCCCCGAGGAGCTGGAGACGTTCGCGAGCGGGATGCACCAACGCGGCGAGGAGATCGCCGGGCTGGCGAGCACGGTCAAGGGCATCGACCTCGGCGTCACCTCGCTCGGCCTGCTGGCACAGGCGTTCGCCAGCAACGCCATCGAGTCGACGGTCGAGACCGGCGAAGGCATTCGCCTCCTCGGCCTGCACATGAGCAGCGACGCCACCTACACCAACGACGCCGCGGCCTCGTACCGCAACGAGGACCACACGCACGCCGACCGTTTCGGGAGCCCGGATGTTCACTGACATGAACACGAGCGGCGCCGGCCTGGTCGACGCACTCGCCGAGCTGGCCGGGGCGATCGGCGACGAGAACAGCAACGGGCTGGACGGTGCGCTCGGCATCGGCAACGTGCTGATCGAAGGCCTGGGGGTCATCGCCAACCCCCTGGACGCGCTGGCCACATCGGCGATCGCCTGGATCATCGACCACGTCTCGATCCTGCGGTGGCCGCTGGACGTCACCATCGGCGATCCCCGCGTGGTGGCGTCGACCGTCGCGACGCTCAACGACACGGCGCTCGCGCTCGACCGGCTCGCTGCCGAGCAGAGCAGCGCGATCACCAGGGACGTGCCCACCTACGTGTCGGGCAACACCCGGTCGTCGATCGCGTTCTCGAACCACATGCGGTTCCGGGCCACCCAGCTCCACGGCGCGAGCCTGGCCTGTGTCGGGGCGGCACAGGCCATCGCGATGGGCGGCACGCGCATCGCAGCGGTGCGCTCCGCCATCCGCGACCTCATCGCGGAGTACGTGTGGAACCTGCTCCAGCTCGCCGCGGAGCGGCTGCCGATGGGCTTCCTCACCGCAGGGGCCGCGATCGCGGACTTCTGTGCCCGTGCCATGTCCTGGGCGGCCAAGCTGATCGACAACATCGGTGGCATGCTGCGGAAGCTGCTGGACGCCCTGGCCGACATCGGCAAGCAGGTCAAGCAGATCGCCACGACCGTCACCAAGCTGGTGAGTCCTGTGCTGAGCGGCACCAAGTGGGTGCCCAGCCCCGGGCTGATCCCCCGGATGGCGGTGGGCTGGGCCACCGAGGCGGCGAAGGTCGACAGCACCGAGCAGGCGACGTCCGACCGGTCAGCGGCGGGCCAGGAACGGGTCGGCCAACTGCACACCGAGGAAGACGACCGACAGGACAACCCACCGCTCGGGCCGACCCGTGAGGCCGACTGGTGGACCAGAAAAGGCGACCTGTACTGACGAGGGGGACTCATGACGGGCAATCCGCGGCACCACGACCGCGCGCGGAAACTGCTGCTGACCGCGGTCATCGCGCCGGCGCTCGTGTTCGGTGTGGTCACCGTCGCCATGGCGGCGGTGACGCGGAACACCCAGAGCATGCTGATCTCGGCCGGTACCGCTGTGGCGCTCGGCGGTGTCGGTGCGTGGATCTGGTGGGGGACGCGCTCAAAGCCACACCTGTGGCCGTCCGCGGTGTCCTTCACCGGCTGGTTCGGCGCCGTGGTCTTCGTGATGATGGCCTCGGGGTCGGGGATCGACGACGAGCTCGAGTGGTCCGAGACGCCGTTCTACGTCGCGGTCGCGGTGGTCGCGGCAGGGCTGGCGCTCCTCGGCTGGTTACCCGCGCGGCGTGCCGCCCAGCTGGTGCTCGCCGACCTGGACCGAGCCGCCGTCGCAGAAGACTGACACCATGTGCACATGCCGCTCGTTGTGGTGATGGGAGTCACCGGATCCGGGAAGAGCACCGTCGGTACCGCGCTCGCGGAGCGGATGGGGGTGCCGTTCGCGGACGCGGACGACTTCCACTCGCCGGAGAACGTGGCCAAGATGCGGTCCGGGGTGCCGTTGACCGACGTTGATCGGCGGCCGTGGCTCCTCGCGATCGGAACCTGGCTGGCCGAGCACGAACGGGGCGCGGTCGTCACCTGTTCGGCGCTCAAACGCGCCTACCGGGACACGCTCCGCGAGGCCGCGCCCGACATCACCTTCCTGCACCTGCACGGCGACAAGGACACGGTCCGCAAGCGGGTCGCGGCACGCACCGGGCACTTCATGCCCGAGTCCCTGGTCGACTCGCAGTACGCCGACCTCGAGCCGCTCGGGGCGGACGAGCGCGGCGTCGTCGTGGACTTCGCGCTGCCGGTCGATGTCATCGTGGACCGGTTCCTGGAGTAGCTTCGAGGCCTGATGAAGACCATGATCGATTTCGAGCAGGCCCGGGTGTACGCGATCCCGATGGTGACGCGGTTCCGCGGCATCGACGTGCGCGAGGGCATGCTCATCGAAGGGCCCGCCGGGTGGGGCGACTTCTGCGCCTTCCCCGAGTACGACGACCGCGAGGCCGCCTCCTGGCTGACCACCGCCATCGAGGCGTGCACCGTCGGCTGGCCGGACCCGGTCCGCGGCCGCATCCCGGTCAACGCGACCGTGCCCGCCGTCGCACCGGAGGTGGCGCACCGGATGGTGGCCACGTCCGGCTGCCACACGGTGAAGGTCAAGGTCGCGGACGGGTCGTTGGCCGACGACGTCGCACGGCTCGAGGCCGTCCGGGACGCGCTGCCGGACGGGCGGATCCGCGTCGACGCGAACGGGGCGTGGGACGTCGACACCGCCGTCGACGCGATCCCCCGGCTGGACCGGGCCGCGGGCGGGCTCGAATACGTCGAGCAGCCCTGCGCCACCGTCGACGAGCTGGCCCAGGTGCGGCGGAAGGTCGACGTGCGGATCGCCGCCGACGAGTCGATCCGGCGGGCCGACGACCCGATGAAGGTCGCGCTCGCCGGGGCCGCCGACATCGCCGTCATCAAGTGCACGCCACTCGGCGGGGTGCGCAGGGCGCTGCGGGTCGCGGAGGCGTGCGGGCTGCCGTGCGTGGTGTCCTCGGCACTGGAGACCTCCGTGGGCCTCAGTGCCGGGCTCGCGCTGGCCGGGGCGCTGCCGGACCTGGACTTCGCGTGCGGCCTCGGCACGCTGTCGCTGCTGGAAGGTGACGTGGTCGGCCCGGCCCGCGCGCTCACCCCCGTCGACGGGTACCTGCCGGTCGCGCCGGTCACCCCGACCCCCGACCCGGCCCTGCTCGACCGCTACGAACTGACCGACCCCGCCCGCGTGCGGTGGTGGCGGGACCGGCTCGCGCGCCTGGTCGAACAGGGCCGGGTGGTCTGACCTACTCGGCGCTGGAACCGGCCCACAGGTTGATGCCGCTCTCCACCGCGTACTTGTCGATCTCGGCCAGCTCCGAGTCGGTGAACTCCAGCGCGGACAGCGCACCCAGGTTGTCGTCGAGCTGCTGGACACTGGACGCGCCGATCAGCGTGGACGTCATGCGCGGGTCGCGCAGCGTCCACGCCAGCGCCAGCTGCGCCAGCGACTGGCCACGCGACTTCGCGATCTCGTTGAGCGCGCGGATGCGGCCCAGGTTCTCCTCGGAGAGCATCGACTGCGACAGCGAACCGTCGCGCGCGGCGCGGGAGTCGGCCGGGATCCCGTCGAGGTAGCGGCTGGTCAGCATGCCCTGCGCGAGCGGCGAGAACCCGATGCAGCCCACGCCCAGCTCACCGAGCGCGTCCAGCAGGTCGGGCTCGATCCACCGGTTCAGCATCGAGTACGACGGCTGGTGGATCAGCAGCCGCACGCCCATGCCGGCGAGCAGGGCGTGCGCCTCGCGCGTCTTCGCGGCCGAGTACGAGGAGATGCCGACGTAGAGGGCCTTGCCCTGCTGCACCGCGGACGCGAGCGCGCCCATGGTCTCCTCGAGCGGGGTGTCCGGGTCGTAGCGGTGCGAGTAGAAGATGTCGACGTAGTCCAGGCCCATGCGGGACAGGCTCTGGTCCAGGCTCGCCAGCACGTACTTGCGGGAGCCGCCGCCCTGGCCGTAGGGACCGGGCCACATGTCGTAGCCGGCCTTCGTGGAGATGATCAGCTCGTCGCGGTAGGGGCGGAAGTCCTGCGCCATGAGCGTGCCGAAGTTGGCTTCCGCCGACCCGTACGGCGGGCCGTAGTTGTTGGCCAGGTCGAAGTGCGTGACCCCGCGGTCGAACGCGCGGCGCAGAATCGCGCGGCACTGCTCGAGGGGCACCTCGGTGCCGAAGTTCTGCCACAACCCGAGCGAGATCGCGGGCAGGCGCAGGCCGCTGTCGCCGGTGCGCCGGTAGGACATCGCGTCGTCGTAGCGGTCGTCCGCTGCCTGGTAGGCGGGCGGAATGGTCATCTCGGTCTCCTCGGGGGCGCGTCGCGGGTACCGTGATGTTATGTCCGCGCTGGTGGCGAACGCCGGATGGATGGGGTGGAACGCGTTCCTCGCCCTGGTGCCGCTCGTGCTCGCGAGGTTCCTGTTCGGACACCGGGAACGCCCCCGCTGGCTGCTCATGTCCGGCGGTGCCGCGTTCGTCGCGTTCCTGCCCAACGCGCCGTACGTGCTGACGGACGTCCTGCACCTGCCGCGCGACCTGCACTACGTCGACGGCTGGGTCGCGGGCGGTCTGCTCGCGCAGTACCTGACGCTGTTCGCGATCGGGTTCGTGGCGTACGTGCTGTCGCTGGTCCGCTTGGAACGGTGGCTGGCCGACCACGGCGTGTCCCGTCGTGCCGTGCTGTTCACGGACCTGTCACTGCACGCCCTGTGCGCGGTGGGCATCGTGCTGGGGCGGGTGTTCCGCTTCAACTCGTGGGACCTGGTGACGAACCCGGGCGGTCTGCTGGACGTGGTCCGCGTGCCCCAGCCCCGCACGGTGCTGGTGCTGTTCGTACTGTTCGCGGTACTCGCAGGCGGCGCGGCACTGGCACGCGCGCTGCCCGCGATCATGGACCGCGCCGTCCGCCTCGGCTGACCGCGCTGGTCAGTCGTCCTCGTACTCGTCGTCCCCGATGACCTGCGGCGCGGTCAGGACGTCACTGCCGAACGTGCCCTCGGGGTCGGCTTCGATGAGGACCTTGCGCTTGTGCTCCTCGTCGTCGTCCTTGTTGCGGCCCGTGCCCACGGGCGCACCGAAGGGTCCGGCACCGGCCCCACGCCCGGCGGCCGCGAGCCCACGTCGAGCCGCCGCCTCTTCAGCGGCCAGGGCCCCGGCGCCGGCACCGAGACCGGGCGCGAGCCCAGGTCCGCGCCCAGGCGCACCCGGCCCGCCGACGCCCGGTCCGCGGACGCCGGGTGGGTTGCCGCTCCCCGGTCCGCCGCCTCGACCGCCCGGCCCACCAGGACCGCCTGCCGTGCCCCCGGGGCCACCCCGGACGACACCACCCGGTCCGCGGCCTGGTGCGGCGTTCCCACCGGGCCAACCGACCGGCGGCGCGGCGGTGGGAGGCAACTGCGCAGCGGGCGGCAGCGGGTACGAACCGGGCGCACCACCACCAGGCACAGGCCGAACGTCACCGGGCGCAGGCCGGACATCGCTGGGCGCGGTCTCGTACCCGGGCGGCCGGTGCCAGGTGGCGTCGCCTGCGGGCGCGGAGTAGTTGCCAGGTCCAGGTCCAGGTCCAGGTCCCGTTCCGGGCCCGGTCTCGCGACGCGGTGCCGCGTCGATGCTGTCGCCGGTGTCGGCGGGCGTCACCGAGATGCCGCCCCCGGTGTGGTTGGTGCTGGCGAACTGCTGGGGCAGGTAGGTCTCGTTGTGGTTGCTGGCGTTGTCGTACCCCTCGAAGACGCGGATGTTGTGCTGCGCCTTCTGCTGGTACTCGCGCGTCTGCGCGTCGGTGTCGACCTCGAACGGCACGAGCTGCTCGAGCAACTCGGTCGCGGGCTCCGGCGGCATGGGCTCAACACTGGCGGCGGCCCGGTGAAAGGACCCGGCCTGCCGATCAAGCAGATCCTGCGCGAGGTAGAGGTACTCCGCCCCCTCGGCGGCGTGCTGCGCCAACGGCCGCGCAGCCCCATGAGCCCCGTCGGCGGCGCTCCCCTGCCACCCGCTCTCGATGGTCGCCATGAGCCGCCGGATCCGCTTCTCCCGCGCCTGCTCAGCAGCAGCCTCTTCCCGGGAAATCCCTTGAGCGGCCTGCAGCGTCTCCGACCCCGGGCCGGTGGTCAGCTCGTCATAGATCTGCTGAGGCGTCATCCAGAAACTCATTGCGCCGCCTTCATCGTCTGCAGAACTTTGCCCGCCACCATCGCTGCCGTGTCACACGGATCTTTCTTGCCCACGTTCTTCGAGGACAGGTGCAATACGATCTCGAAAGCGATCTCGTCGGAGGTGCCGATCACAACGGAACACTCGCCGTCCTTCCGGTAGTCCAGCACACCGTACGCAACGGCCGGATACCCCTCGACCGGATCCATCGGCTCGAAGAACGCCAGCTTTCCATCTTCTTCCGCCCGGTAGATGGCGCTCACGCCGCGGGGGTTCTCATCCAGGGAAGCGACCTCGACGAGCGCGCCTCGATCCGCCCTACCGCGGAACTCGCACGCCATGCCGAGCCCACCGTCCCGCAACAACCCTGGCGAGCCGACGTTCAACGCGTCGGTCTGGGTAGTGGTCAGCGCTCGACATGGGTCCTGCTGAAATTGCTCCGTGTCCAGCGGATCCCTCACCGCCGGAGCGCCCGCGTACGGGAGAGCGTCTTCCCCGGCGCCACCACTCTCGGTCGACGTCGTCGTGGTGCTCGTATCGCTCGTCGGCCGCTCCGGCACCGGCTGCGGGCTTCCCTCGCTCGTGCTCGTGCACCCACCCGCAACGAAGACCACTAACAACACAGACGGCCACATCGACGTACGGACGCGCACGACTAGATCTCCTGCCCCGAGCTGACGGAGGTGGAGCCCGTTGTCTTGTACAGTTCCTCGACATTGCGGTGTTCCACGCCGAGATAGTCGTCCAGCGCGTTCTGGTACAGCTGCGCCTGATCGATGCAGTACTTCTCGTTCTGCTTCAGATAGGCCAGGTATGCGGTGCCGTAAGAATTGGCCGCGTTAGCCACCCCCGCGCTGGCGAAATCCAATCCTGGCCCCTCGACAATGGTCAACCGCTGGGAGTTCTGGAACGAACGGTCGTAGTCGTCGGCGAGGGCGAGCCACTCTTTGATCAGTTCACCCAACGTGACCTCGTCGTAGGAGAAGCCGCCTGTGGTGATCGTGCCTTCGGTGTTGCCGCTGACCACGCCTCGAATGGTGGTGCCACGACGTAGTTCGCCAGCCATCGGTCCCCCCGTTCGCTGTCGGACAGTGAACGCCTGTGCGTGTGCAGTAGTAGAGACTACGACAGGGCCGCAGACCGGCAGGACGGAATCGAACGACATCTACACGAAAGGCGCGCCCACGACACGCGGGCGCGCCTTCGCGACGAAGCGGGTCAGCCGTCCTGGAGGTCGGCGAGGGCTTGCTTGACCTTGGACAGTTCGGCCTCGAGTTCGGCGAGGCGGGCCTGGTGTTGCTGGCGGGCGACGTCCAGCACGGACTCGATGGCCTTGGAGATGTCCTCGTGCAGTTCGGCGGCTGCTCGGGAGACCGCCGCGGCCGGGATCTGCAGGCCCTGGACCACCCGGCTGCCGGAGTGCGACAGGTCGGCCTGCCACTCGCCCTCCATGGTGCCGGTCACCGTCAGCGTCAGCTCTACCGTGCGGGTCTTGCGGGCCGTGCTCGCCTTGCGGCCGCGCTTGGCGGGCTGCTCCGGCGCCGGCTCCTGGGCGACAGCCTGCTCCGGCGCGGCGGGCGCCGCGGCGGGGTCTGGCTGCACGGTCTCGGCCTCGGCCGGGGCCTCGCTCGTTGGGGACACCATCACGCTCCTTCGTCACGGGACACACCGTGGGAGAACGAATATTAGAACACGCGTTCGCCTCGCGCATCCGCGGTGGGTTCGGGAACCTCCGCGCGCATCATCGCGTCTGTGCGTCGTGGCGAAAGTGCGGGTCGGGCTGTGTGTGATGGCGGCCGCCCTGGTATTGGCGGGGTGCACGGCCGGGGTCGACGGCAGGCCCGTGCCCGGCGACGACGAGCCGTTGACCTCGGCGGCGCTGGGTGAGCTGACCACCGTCGACCCGTGCAGCCTCACCGGGCCCGGCGCGTTCGACGGGTTCGGGTCGGCGCGGATGCCGGGCATGCCGACCTTCGACGACTGCCGGGTGACCGTGGCGGTCGACGGCGGGCACGCGCACGTCTGGGTGGGCCTGCTGCGTGACTCGGCGACCCTGCGGGACGGGATGACCACCGTCGACCGGCCCGGCCGGGGCACCACGATCAGCAGCCTCGACGGCACCTGCGCCGCCGCGCTCGTGCTCGCCGACGGGGTCGCGCTGACCGCGTCGGCCGAGCCCGCGTACGGCTCCGCCCCGGACGAGTACACGCTCTGCGGGCTCACCGAGGGCGCCCTGCGCGGCGCCTACCGGGTGCTCGACGGCGGCCGCGTCGACCACTGGGTGCCGCCGGTCAGCTCGCTCGCCGTCCTCGACGCCTGCGACGTGGTGATGATCCGCCACGTCCAGGCCGCGCTCGACCTGGACACCGTCGACGAGTCACCGTTCCCCGCGGGGCACCGGTGCCGCTGGGGCGACCCGGACGGCGACCCGCCGGGCGTGGACGTCGAGTTCCGGGTCGCCGAGTCGCCCGCCGGCGCCGACGTGCCCGCCGGGACCGGCGCCGAGCTGGTCGGCGGCCGTGGGACGTGGCTGGTCGAACAGTCCGACGGCGACTGGGTGACCTGCACGGCCGTCACCCCGCACGTCGAGTTCGCGCCCGGCTCGGGCACCCACGAGTACGCGCTGCTCCGCGTGGTCACGGCGCCGCGGCGGGGCCGCGACGTGTGCGCCGCCGCGAGGACGCTCGCCGAACGGGTCTGGCCCGAACTGCCGCAGCTCTAGTCCTTGCGGCCGGTGACCGCGATCGTCGCGCCGAGGCCGATCATCATCAGGCCGCCGGCGCCGCCGACCAGCTCCAGCCTGCGCGGGGACCGGGAGAACCACGCCCGCGCGGTCGCCGCCAGCAGGGCCCACACGCTGTCGAGCACCAGCGCGATCACCGGGAACAGCGCGCCGAGCACCAGCATCTGCAGCGGCACGCCACCCGCGGCGGGATCGGTGAACTGCGGCAGTGCCACCACGAAGAACACGATCGACTTCGGGTTGGCGACGCCGACGACGATCCCGTCGCGCAGGGCGCGCCGCGACGGGAGCACCGCCGGGATGCCCTCCGCCAGCGCCTCGGTGACCTTGCGGCGGTGCCGGATCGCCTGCACGCCCAGGTAGACGAGGTACGCGGCGCCGACGAGCTTGATCACGGTGAACACGGCCGCCGACCGCTCCACGACCACGCCGATGCCGATGGCGACGGCCACGACCTGCAGGTACACGCCGATCGCGTTGCCCGCCACGGTGAGCAGCGCCTCGCGGCGGCCGACGGTCAGCGCGCGGCCGATGGTGAACAGCACGCTCGGCCCCGGCACGGCGACGACCACCACCGACAGCAGGGCGAACGCGAGTACGTGGCTGAGCGACATCACGTCGCCGAGGTTAGACCGGGGCCAGGACCACGTCGCGTGGTTTTGCGGCACGCACGAGCCCCAGCGCGAGCACGAGGATCGCGGCGACCGCGGTCAGCGCCATGGCCCGCTCAACCAGCCCGAGTGGCACGAACCGCCACCACGGTCCGTAGCCCATGCCCATGCGGACCACCCCGACGAGGATCAACCCGAACCACCCGAGTGACACGGTGGCAAACCCGCGTGCCGCCCAGCGCCACGCCGACCGGTCCGGGAACACCTTGTGGGCGATCAGGAGCACGGCCAGCGGCAGCGACACGAACCCGACGACGCTCGCGTAGCGGTGGATGGTGCCGCCGATGCTGGGCCCGACCGTCCAGTCGGTCTTCGTGAACGCCACGACCACGAGCAGGCTCGCGGTCCACAGCGCGCCGAGCACGACGGCGCCGGAATAGGGGCGCACCCGCCCGTGGCGGACCACCGCGGCGAACCCCAGCGCCGAGCCGAGCGCGATCAGCAGCACCGCGAGGTCGAACACCCACTTGTTGGGCCCGAGCGCGTACTCGGACAGCGTCCTGCGGACCACGTTGATCTCGTTCGTCGGCGGCACGACGTGCAGCGACAGCATCAGGACGATGCCGAGCAGGAGCGTCACGACGCTGGCCAGCGCGCTTCTGGAGGGCATGGCTCCGAGGCTAACCGCGGAACATGAGAAGAACGTGAGAAGACAAATCGGTCATCCGCGGGTGCGGATGAGCGCCTCGATGCCGTCCAGCACGCGTTCGAGCCCGAACCGGAAGTCGTAGTCGAGGTCGTCGAACCCCTCGTCCTCGTCGAAGGTGCCCGCGTCGACCACGGCGTGCAACGCGGGGTACTCCTCGGCCGGGGTCAGCTTCTTGATCAGCTCGCCGTAGCGGGGCATGACGCGGGCCATGGTGGGGTCCTCGTTGCCGACGGCCTCGGTCAGGTCGCTGTTGAGCGTCGCGAAGCTGCGGGTGAAGCTCGTGATCAGCAGGATCGCCGACAGCTTCTCGTCCTCCCGCAGCCCGGTGCCGCCGAGCGCGCGCAGGCCCTGCTCCATGAACCACAGCTGGTTGGGCATGATCGGCGGGCCGGACACCGGGATGCGCAGGATCCACGGGAACCTGCGGTACGCGGCCAGTTCGACCTCGGCCCACCGGTTGAGCCGCGCGCGCCACGTGCCCTCGGCGGGCACCTCGACGTCGACCTTGCCGAACGCGCCGTCGATCATCAGCGCGAGCAGCTCGTCCTTCGACGCGACGTAGCGGTAGAGCGACATGGCCGACGCGCCCAGCTCCTTCGCGACCCGGCCCATGGACACCCCGCCGATGCCCTCGGTGTTCGCGACGTGCACGCCCGCGTCGACGATCTGCTCCAGCGACAGCCCGCGCTTGGGGCCCTTGGTCGGCCGGTCGCGCACGCCCCAGGCCAGCTCGAAGCTCGCGGGGAGCCCGGTCTCCGTCTCGTCGCTCATCAACCCTGACCCAACTCAGGGACATCCCTGATGTCACTGTTTATGCCATACGCAGTACAGTTTATGTCGTACGCAGTAAGCCCGCCGAACTTCCAGGGGGAACCCATGCCCGGCGAACCAGCGATCGAGGCTACCGGCCTCACGAAGTCCTACGGCCCGGTGCGGGTACTCACCGGTGTCGACCTGCACGTGCCGCGCGGCAGCGTCTTCTCGCTGCTCGGCCCCAACGGCGCCGGCAAGACCACGACCGTGCGCATCCTGACCACGCTGACCAGCCCCGACGACGGCCAGGCCAGGGTCGCGGGCCACGACGTCGTCCGCGAGCGGGCGCTGGTGCGCCGCAGCATCAGCCTCACCGGCCAGGACACCGCGCTCGACGAGCTGCAGACCGGCGCGGAGAACCTGCGGATGATGGGCAGGCTCGCCCGCCTGTCGCGCCGCGCGGCCGCGGCCCGCGCCGGCGAGCTGCTCGAACGGTTCGACCTCGTCGAGGCGGGCACCCGCCGCGTCGGCACGTACTCCGGCGGCATGCGCAGGCGCCTCGACCTGGCCGCGAGCCTGATCGTGCCACCCGCGGTGATCTTCCTCGACGAGCCGACGACCGGGCTGGACCCGCGCAGCCGCGCGGCGATGTGGGACGTGATCGTCGACCTCACGCGCACCGGTGTGACGGTCTTCCTCACCACGCAGTACCTCGAGGAGGCCGACAAGCTGGCCGACCGGATCGCGCTCGTCGACGGTGGCCGCGTCGTCGCCGAGGGCACCGCGGCGCAGCTGAAGCAGCAGGTGTCGGGGCACCGGCTGGACCTCACGCTCACCGGCCCGGCCGCGTTCGACGCGCTGACGGCCCACCTCGGCGACCGTGCGCTGCTGCCCGACCGCGCCCGCCACACGCTGTCGGTCGCGACCGACGGCAGCGCGGGCCACGTCCGCGCACTGCTCGACGAACTCGATCCCGCCCGCACCGCGGTGGCGCGCTTCGCCGTGCACTCCGCGACCCTCGACGACGTGTTCCTGGCGCTGACCGGGCACGTCACCACGAAGGAGCCCGCCGTTGTCTGACCTCGCCGTCCGCCCCGCCTCGCCGCTCGGCGACCTCGGGGCGATGGTCCGCCGCGCGACCACCCTGACCCTCCGCAACGGCGACGCGCTGCTCACGTCGCTCGCGCTGCCGATCATGCTGATGCTGCTGTTCGTCTACCTGTTCGGCGGCGCGATCGACACCGGCACCGAGTACGTGACCTACGTGGTGCCGGGCGTGATCATGCTGTGCGCGTCGTTCGGCGCCTCGCTCACCGCGGTCGCGGTCACGAACGACATGACGAACGGGATCATGGACCGCTTCCGGTCGATGGACGTCCGCGGCGTGTCCGTGCTCGGCGGGCACGTCGCCGCGAGCACCGTGCGGAACCTGGTGTCGACCGTGCTGGTGCTCGGAGTCGCGTTCCTGATCGGCTTCCGCCCGTCGGCGTCCCTCGTGGACTGGCTGGCGACCGCGGGCCTGCTGGTGGTGGCGGTCCTGGCGCTGTCGTGGGCGTCCGCGGCGGTCGGCCTGCTCGCGAAGACCCCGGAGGCGGCGAGCGGGTTCACGTTCTTCGTGATGTTCCTGCCGTACCCGAGCAGCGCGTTCGTGCCGGTGGAGACCATGCCGTCGTGGATCCACGGGTTCGCCGACAACCAGCCCTTCACGCCGCTGATCGAGGCGCTGCGCGGGTTCCTGCTCGGCACGCCGGTCGGGAACAGCGCGTGGGTCGCGCTCGCCTGGTGCGCCGGCATCCTCGCGGTGTCGGTCGCGGCGACCGGGTACCTGTTCCGGCGCCGCACGGCGTGAGGTGGGAAGGGGGGCGGACCAGGGGGCCGCCCCCCTTCCGCTCACGCGTAGGGGTTGAAGGGGATCCCGGCAGGCTTGGCCTTCGCGAGGTTGCCCGCGAAGGCGCTGTCCTTGATCGCGAGGCTCGCGCTGCCGAAGTCGGCGGCGACGAGGCGGTCGCGGATGCCCGCCGGGTAGTTGTCCCAGCTGACGAGGTCCGGGTACTGCCAGGTGCCGTAGTGGTTCTCCGGCACCTCCGTCTTGCCTGCCAGGCGGAAGCAGTGCGTGGACAGGCCGTCCTTGTGGTAGATGACCTTCGCGTGCGTGCCCTCCCAGCCGACCTGGTCACGCGGGTAGGTCGAGTAGTCGCCGTGCGCGGACACCGACACGTACTGCGCCTGGTCGTTCTGCACCCAGATCACGACGTGCTCGATGTCGTGGCGGTGGCCGCAGCAGTCCCAGCCCGGCACGGCCTGGTCCTTCTCGAAGTACAGGTCGTACAGGTAGGCACACCAGCCGTTGTCGCACTTGCTGCGCGAGTACGAGTTGGTGTTGTCCAGGTCGGACTGGTCGTGGCAGTTGCCGTTGAGCGCGCCGGAGTTGTTCAACCCGGGCGCGATGGTGCCGTCCGGGCCGATGGCAGGGGTCGGGTAACAGCCGTCGCCGTCGTAGTCGAAGGCGGGCTGCCACTTCCCGTCGGCGGCGGCGTGGCTCGCGGGCAGCGCCCGGGGCGGGTCCGCCCACGCGACGCCGGGGACGAGGATGGTGAGCAGGGTGGCGGTCACGGCGACGAACGCCGCTCTTCTTCCACGCATCGCAGGGCCCTCTCCATTGATCGCGGGAATGACGCCATCAACGTAAGCGGGCGTGATCAGCGCGGGTCAACCGCCGAAGGTCGCAATGGTGACCGTTCGCGCACGGTCCGTCGACCGCGAGGACAGCCGACAAACCCGGCCACGGCACGACGCACCGGCCCCACCTCCGCGAGCGGATCGCGGCGGTGGGGCCGGGCGGCACTACCGGTAGGTCACGGTCAGGCTGCCGGAGCCGCGCACGTCCGCGCGAACCTCGGCGCCCCTGGTCGTCGGCACGACCTCGAACGCGACCCGCTTGCCGTTGTACGTCACCGAGACCGGCTGCTTCCCGGACGGCAGGACCGCGCCCACCGTCAGGTCGGCGCGCACCTTGTCGAGCCGCACGGTCGTGGTCAGGCGGTTGCCGGACGACGACGCCGACACGTCCACCGAACCGTGCTTGCCCAGCCGGATGTGCTTGCCGGCCACGGACTTCTGCCCGGGCGGCAGCTGCGGCACCACCGACAGCTCACCCGTGCCCAGCGACGGGGACACGCCCAGCCACTGGTGCACGACCGGCCACAGCGTCCCGTACGTGCCCCACGCCTGCAGCGACATGGAACGGTCGTAGAACGGCCGGTCGATGTTCGCCACGAAGTCCGGGGACGGGGCCACCTCGGGCATGGCGCCCGGGGTCTCCCACACGCTCGGGTCGAGCTGGATGCGGACGTTGCCGTCGATGTACGGCTGCTGCTGCGCGAGCCGGCCGAAGTTGCCCTCCGCCACCGCCATCACGGCGGTGTTGAGCGAGTACGTCGACCGCTCGCTCTTCACCGTCGACACGACGCTGTCGCACGACGGGCCCGGGTTGCCCTCCGGCGCGGACGTCGGGCCGGTACCGGTGTGGTAGAGCCCGAACTCGCCCGTGTAGCACGGCTTCTCCCGCTGTGCCAACGCGACCGGGCCGTGCGCCGGCGACGCGAGCGCGTTGCCGCCGGGCAGCTCGATCTCCATCGGCGTGACACCGGTCCAGTGCCGCTGGAAGACCGGGCGGTTGTCGTTCGCGGGGTCGGCCGGGTCGTCGATGGACTCGGCGTAGCCGTTCGCGTCACCGCCCGCCCACCAGACCGCCTCGAACTGGGCCTGGAGCGCGGACGCCTTGCCGGTGGCCCAGGCGGCCGTCGCCGTGTCGCCCTTCGACGTGGCCATGTCGGCAAGGTCGAGCAGGCCGCGGATGTAGTACGCGGTGCTGTCCAGCTTCTCCACGCCCATGCCGGAACGCTCGACGTTGCCGAGGCCCTCCAGCCAGCCGTCGCCGTCCTCGTCGAGGTTGGCGTCGACGTAGCGCAGGTTGCGGACGGTGAAGTCGTACAGGTCGTCGCGGAAGCGGTTGTCGCCCGTCCACCGCCACACCAGCGCGACCGCGCTCGGGAACTTCACCGTCTCGTCGGTGTTGCCCGCGTCGTCGTTCGCGCCGAAGTACACGTCGCCGGTGGAGACGACCTCGTGGACCAGCTTGCCGCTGCCCTCGTTGATTACCTCGCTGACGTCCCGCAGCGCCCGCAGGTGCGCCTTGATCGGCTCGAACTGCCCGGCCGCCACGGCCGCGAACGACGTGTACTCGCCGTCGGTGCCGAAGAGCCACGGGTAGTCCGGGAACCCGGCGCCGAACCAGCGGGCCTCGGCCAGCGTGCCGGCCGGCGCGGGGTACGCCCTGCCCTCGTCGGTGTCGCGCAGCGCCAGGTCGTGCGCCTCCTGCACGGAGTCGGCCAGGTTCTGCTTGCTCCACTCGACGCTCTGCTGCAGCGCCCGGTCACCGGGCAGGTCGACGACCGTGTTGCGCGCCAGCGCACGGCGGCTGTCCACCTTGGACCGCAGGGCGGCGACCGGGTTCCGCGACGCCTTCGCGTACTCCGACCGCGCCGAGGACAGGCCCTTGTCGGAGCCCGCGACCGTGAACCAGACGGTGGTGGCCCTGCCGGGCTTGAGGTCGACGGAGTAGTCGAGCCGCCCGCCGGTGCCCTTGCCGAACGCGGAGTCGTCGCAACGGGGCGGCGCCGTGCCGTCGGCCGGGCACACCACGGCCGGGTCCTGCGGACCGCGGTGGTCGGGGCCGAGCTCGTGGCCCACCGGCCGGGCCGACGACCCGACGACCGCCGCGTAGTCGTGGCCGCCGCCGGTCTCCCGGAATCGCAGCGTGCCGTCGGCGTAGGAACCGGTGTCCGGCAGGTTCGCCTGGCCCGCGTTCGGGGTGGTCCAGCCCCACGGGTAGGCGGGCATCAGCTCGGAGTGCGCGTCCATCGCGAGGTCCACGGTCCGTGCCGTGTCGCTGCGGAACGTCAGGCCGATCACGTTGGCCCGCACCCCGTCGGGTGCGAAGTCGACCCGGTCGACGGACAGCCCGGCCGGTGCGTACGCGAACCGGTGGTAGCCCCACCCGGTCGTGTACTCCTCGGCTGGGGTGTCCGCCCCGAGCCACGCGCCGTCGACGGCGAACCAGATGCCGTCGAGCAGCTTCACGGGCGGCGTCCACACGCCACCCATCTCACCGCGGATGTGCCAGCCGCTCGCCGGGTACAACCCGTTCGCGTCGCCCATCGCGATGGTGCGGTCACCTGTCACCAGTGCCCGCCGGTCGGCCAGTCTCGTCGTCTCGGACAGCTCGGCGAGGTGGCGCCCTTCGAACGCACCACCCGCCAAACCGCCGCTCGATCTGTCCTCCGCGCTGGCCGGTACCGCCAGCGCGGTTGCGACGAGTGCCAACACGGAGCCGAGTAAGACCGGCCGTTTCCTCATTACTTGACGCCTCCTGCGGTCAGGCCTGCGATGATGCGTCGCTGGAAGATCAGCACCGCGATGACGAGCGGCACCGTGACGATCACGCCGGCGGCCATCTTCGTCCCGAACGGACTGTCGTAACCGGAGATGCCGGTGAACTGGGAGATGGCGACCGTCGCGGTCTTCATCTCCTTCTCGTTCACCATGGTCAGCGCGATGATGTACTCGTTCCACGCCGCGATGAACGTGATGATCGCGGTGGTGAACATGCCCGGCGCGGCCAGCGGCAGGATCACCTGGCGGAACGCCTGCCCTCGGGTGAGACCGTCCACCATGGCCGCCTCCTCCAGCTCCTTCGGCATCTGCCGGAAGAACGTGGCGAGCGTCCACACCGCCAGCGGCAGCGCGAACGAGAGGCTGGGCAGGATCATCGCCTGGTAGGTGTTGATCCACTTGATGTCGATGAACAGCTTGAACAGCGGCACGATCAGCGCGACGCCGGGGAACATCGAGGTGGCGATGATGATCCCGGCGACGACGTTCTTGCCCCGGAAGTCCAGCCGGGCGATCGTGTACGCGGCGAACGTGCCGACGATCAGGGTGAGGATCGTGGTCGTGCCCGCCACGAACACGCTGTTCAGGAGCGACCGCCAGAAGCCGACGCTCGGGCTGAACACCGACTTGAAGTTCTCGAGCGACCACGGGCTGGGCAGCACCGAGTTCGAGCCGATGTCGTTCGGCCGCCGGAACGCGGAAACGACCATCCAGTAGAACGGGATCAGGCAGTAGACGACGATGATCCCGATACCGATGTTGAGCAGCCAGCGGCGACCGCCGGGGGCCCTCGTGTCACTCATGTCGTCACCATCCCGGGGACACCCTTCGGGCGCTGCTTTTGCTCCTTGGCACGCGTGCGCGCCTCACCGATGACGTCGGCGCCGAGCAGCTTCACGAACGCGTACGCGACGAGCGCGACGTACAGGAACAGCACGACCGCGTACGCGGCGGCAGGCCCGAAGTTCAGGTTCGTCGCCTGTTCCTGGGCCAGCATCGACAGCGTCTCGACGGACGACTTGCGCTGCCCGATCATCACGTACGGCAGGTCGAACATCCGCAGCGCGTCGAGGCCGCGGAACAGGATCGCGACCAGCAGCGCGGGTTTCACCAGCGGCAGTGTGATCCGCCAGAACTGCTTCCACGCCGAGGCACCGTCCACTCTGGCCGCCTCGTAGACGTCGTTGGAGATGATCTGCAGGCCCGCGAGCACGAGCAGGCCCACGAACGGCGCCGTCTTCCACACGTCCGCGATGACCACGGCGATCTTCGCGTGGAAGCCCTCCGTGGTCCAGAGGACCTGCGAGTTCAGGATCTCGTTGGCGACACCGTCGGCCTGGAAGATGAACTGCCACATGATCGCCGACACGACGGTCGGGATGGCCCACGGCACCAGGATGCTGGCCCGCACGAGGCCCTTGCCGCGCAGCGCGTGGTGCATCACCAGCGCCATCGAGACACCGATGACGATCTCGAGGACCAGCGTGGTGACGGTGAAGAACGTGGTGTTGACGAAGGCGTTCCAGAACCGCTCCGCGGTCTCGCCCTTGAAGATGTTGGCGTAGTTCTCGACGCCGACGAACGTGTCGCCCTTGACGACGAAGCCGCTCTCGTCGAGTCCCTCTTTCCGCTGGTACAGCGACTCGCGCAGCGCCGCGATCAGGGGGTACAGGATCACGAGCGCGAGGACGAGGAACGTCGGCGTCAGCAGCATGAACGCGAGGCGGCCGTGCTTCTGCGGGTCCCGCTTCGCGGTCGACGGTTGTTTCTTCGGATCGCCTGCCGCGGCCTGCGGCGGCGCGGTGGTGGCTGTCACGTCAGCACTCCCAGGTGGTGATACAGGGAAGCCGGCCGGGCAAGTCCTGAAGAGGGCCTGCCCGGCCGGCGGTTCTCGGAGCTACTGCGCGGTCAGCGACTCGAGCTTCGACTGCAGTTCCTTCAGCGCGTCGTCGGTGCTCGTCTCACCGTTCATCGCGCCGTACGCGGCCTCCTGCATGGCCGCCGTGACCTCGTTGTACTTCACGGCCTGGGGCCGCGGCACCGCGTTGAGGATCGACTCCTTCAGCGTGGTGAGGTACGGGAACTGCTTGACCAGCTCCGCGTCGTCGTACAGGTTGGCCCTGGTCGGCGCCTGGGACGTGGCGATCAGGTTCGACCGCTCCGCTTCCTCGCTGGTGAAGAACTTGATGAAGTCCAGCGCGGTCGCCTTGTTCTCGGCGAAGGCCGAGATCGCGAAGTTGTGACCGCCCAGAGTGGACACACCGGGGCCGTCCTTGCCCGGCAGCGGGGCGACGTCGAACTTGCCGGCGACCTTGGACGAACCGTCGGTCGCGTTGGCCAGCGCGTACTGGTACGGCCACTGGCGGTGGAAGATCAGCTGACCGTCCTGGAACGCGCGACGGCCCTCCTCCTCCTTGTAGGTGACCGCGGCGGCCGGGATCTCCTTGGACTTGACGCCCTCCACCAGGAAGTTCAGGCCGTCCTTGGCCTCCTGGGTGTTGACGGTCGGCTTGCCGGACTCGTCCAGGATGGACCCGCCCGCGGACTGCACGGCCTCGGAGAAGTTCACCGTGAGGCCCTCGTACTTGTCGAACTGGCCCGCGTAGCAGCCGACGTTCTTGCCCGCCGGGGTCGCCTGGACCTTGGCGCAGGCGTCCTTCATCTCCGCCCACGTCTTCGGCGGCTCGGTCACGCCCGCGGCCTGGAGCAGGTCCTTGCGGTAGTAGAGCAGGCCACCGTCGGAGTACACCGGGACGGCGTAGAGCTTGTCGCGGTACTTCGCGGTGTTCACGGCCGGCTCGAGGAAGTTCTCGAGGTCGAACTGGTCCTCCGGCAGCTGCACGACCCACTGGTTCGCGGCGAACTCGGCGGTCCACACCACGTCCAGGTTCAGGATGGTGAACTCCTTGGACTGCGCCTGGGCGTTCTGCACCATCTGGTTGCGCTGCTCGTCAGCGGCCTCGGGGAGCTCGGTGATCGTCACCTTCTCGTCCGGGTGCTCCGAGTTCCACTGGTCTACCAGCTTCTGCATGTTGCCCGAGGTGTCCTTGCCGGTCGCGAACTTGATCGGACCGCGCCCCTCGAGCGCACCGGCGTTGGCGCCACCGCCACCGCCACCGCCGTCGGAACCGCTATCGCCACAACCGGCCAGCACGACCGCCGCGACGGCAAGCAAGGCGGCACCGCGCACCCTTGCTTTACCCATCATCTCGTTCTCTCCTGTCGATCAAAACGGAACACACACCCGCCCGGGCCCCTGGGCCATTGGGGACCTGGGCGGAACACGGTATACACGAAACTGGCGGAGCGGACCCGATGGGGACACGGCGGCACGGCGGCACGTTGAGGCCAAGCCGATTGCGCGGCTCGTGTCCCGAGTCATCCTCGACTCCTCTTCGCCGGTCCATTTCGGACCGGACCTGACTGTGACCAGCTACGGCTGGCACACTACTCGCCAACTTGATCGGTTAACGGCGGCCAAGCGTGGACCAGGGTCCGCGCGAGTGTCAACCCCGCAATTGTTATGGAGTGGACAGGAGATCAGACCGCGATGACAGCCCAGTCCGGTGAACGGTTCGAGGAGTTCCCGACGCCGCCGAACGGCCTCCGGATGCCGGTACACACACCGCCGAACGGCGGTGCGAGTCCTCGTGCGATCGCAGTCTTCGCCTGCGTGGCCGGGCTGGTCGTGGGCGCCGCGGTGGCGTCGGGGATTTGGTTGCTATTCGGCAACGGCGGCCCGTCGTCGTCGCCGGTTTCCGCCCCGGCACGACTGGGCGATTACTACCGGTTTCCCGACGTGCCCGAGCTGTCGTCGGGCGACGCCCAGCGCACGACGGTCGAGCGCCAGGAGCGCTACGACCGGGAGAACTCGGCCCGGTTGTCGCAGGCCCACGACGGGGCGGGCGCGGTCGTCCAGCAGTACGCGAACGCCGACCTCGACGAGATGTTCTCGCTGGAGGTGGTGCGCGCGCCGAGCCCGTTCCCGCCGTACGTGCCGTTCACCGACCCCGAGGACCTCGGCGTCGACAAGCCGATCGAGGAGGTCCTGCGGTACGGGGCGGTGGCGTGCGCGGTCCGCAACGACCCCGGCCAGCCGCCGAGGGTGATGGCCTGCACGCGTTCCGCCGACGACCTCACGGTGTCGATCACGCACGTCACCGCGGACATCGACCCCGAGGACGTCGCCGCGCTGGTCGACGACGCCTGGTCAGAGGTGAGCTGACACCCGCTCGCCCGCGCGGCGCACCAGCCGCGCGAACTCCCGCCGGTCCAGGTCGCCCCGCGCGATCCCGGTCAGCACGACGACGTGGTCGTCGACCGCCGCCATGGCGACGCCGACCGTCACCACCCCGTCACCGGACGACACCCGCGCGGCGAACGCGTACCCGTCCGCGGGCTGGTCGAGGCGGCTGAACTCGACGGTGCCGTCGTCGAAGGTGGTGGTCGCGCAGGTGCCGACCAGCTCGTCGAGCCGGTCGCGGTCCCAGGTGGGCACGTCGTCGGCGGGCGCCACCAGCTCGAGGTAGGCGGTGCCGTCACGGCGCGCGGAGACGGCGCGGGCGGTGCTTGCGGTGGCCGGTTCCGGCCGTGCCCGCAGCAGCTCGGCGCACTCGGCGGGCTCGAGACCGGCGGGCAGACCGGTGCCTGCCCGGGCGAGCTGGTCGGGTGTCAGCGCCGCGACCTCGTACCCGTCGCCGAAGTCGGCGCCGGTCAGCAACGCCTCGTCCGCGCTGCCCGCCCGGTCCTGGACCAGGGCCACGACGACCACGAGGACGAGGAGCGCCAGCGCGGCCGCCCACCACGCCACCCGCCGCTTCCCGCGCGGCTCGATCCCGAACTCGTCCGTCACCGGCCCGATCCTGTCAGAGCACGGCCCGCACCCGGTCGACGGCCGGTGGCCGCTCCTTCCCCACCCCGAACACCACGCCGCGCGGGCTACGGCAGCGAGAACCAGGCGACCGCGCGTTCGTGCAGGCTGCCGAGGTACACGACGCCGTCGACCTCGCGGACGCCCGTGACCATGTGGTAGTCCGGGCGCACGGACCGGTAGTCGTGCACCACCTCGCCGGTCGTGCCGTCGACGGCGCGGACCCACACCACCCGCTTCTCCTTGACCTGCAACGGCTCCGGCAGCGCCCACGCCGCCTTGCGGATGGCCGGGTGCAGCCGGTGCGCGAGGTCCAGCGCGGCGATCCTCGGCGACGCCATCGCGACCCACACGAGCCCGTCGGAGCCGGTCGCGATGTTGTCCGGGAACGCGGGCAGGCTCGCCACCAGCGTCGTGTGCTCGCCGGACGGCAGCGCCACCCGGTCGAGCCGGTACGACCCGCTGCTCGCGACCACCACCCACGACTCGTCGGGTGCGAGCGCGACGCCGTTCGCGAAGTGCAGCCCGGTCAGCAGCACGTCGAGCGTGCCGTCCGGGTCGCGGCGCAGCAGCCGGCCGGTGCCGCTGTGCTCCAGCAGGTCGGCCTTCCAGTGGTCGAGGTCGAACCGGGACGTCGAGTCGGTGAAGTACACGGTCCCGTCGGCCGCGACCGCCGCGTTGTTGCACACCCGCAGCTCCGGGCCGCGCGGCACCAGCACCTCGACGTCGCCGGTCTGCCGGTCGACCAGGAGGAGCCCGCGTCGCGAGTCGCACACCAGCAGGCGACCGTCCGGGTACCACTCCAGGCCGAGTGGGCGGCCGCCGGTGTCGGCGATCGTGTCGAGCCTGCGGCCGTCCTGGGTGAGCCGCAGGATCCGGCCGTCCTCGACGCCGGTGTACACGTGGCCCTTGTCGACGAGCACGTCCTCGGCGCCGTACCCGTTGACCTGCACCACCGTCAGTGCGGGCAGCGGGTCCGGGTCGGCCTTCGGCGCCGCGGGCGGGCGCCACACCCGCGGGCTGATCTTGGGGCGTGCCATGCGTCCTCCTACCGGTAGGTCAGCAGGTCGCGGTGGGGACCGTCGAAGTGACCGTGCTCGTTGACCGACACCAGGCTCACCCCGGACCGGCCGCGCACCAGCTTGGTGATGCTCGCGTTCGCCATGGTCCGGTTGAGCGCGAGGTACCCCGCGGCAGGCGCGGACAGCAGCGTCGCGCAGATCGCGCTGATCACGCCCGCCGAGGTGAACACGAGCGCGGCGGTGCCGCGCGGCAGCCCGGCGAGCACCTCACCGAGCGCGTCGCGGACGCCGCCGGTGAACTCGGCCCACGTGCCGGTCGAGCCCGCGGCGTGCCCGCCGCTGATCCACGCCTCGATGGCCTCGTCGAGCTGCCGCTGGAAGTGCCGGGTCGCGTCCTCCAGCTCGGCGACCGGCTGCCCGGACGGCACGAGCCCGAGGTGGTCGTACTCGTTCCACCGCGCGTCCTCGCGGACCGGCAGCTCGACCCCGGCCTCGGCGAGGCACGCGGACGCGGTCTGCAGCTGCCTGCGCAACGTGCCGCTCCACACCGCGTGGACCGCGAGCTCGCGCCGCCGCAGCTCCTGGCCGAGCACGACGGCCTGCTGCTTGCCGGTCGCGGACAGCAGGTCGTAGTCGGGCCCGCCGAACGACGCCTGCCCGTGACGCAGCAGGTAGACGGCGGTCACGTGATCGCCTTGCGGCAGCGCTCGTCGAGGTAGGCGACGAACCGGGGAAAGCCGGCGAACGCCTCGTTGTGCGTCTGTCCACTGTGGTAGCGGTAGTAGATCTGCTGCATGATCACCTGCAGCCGGAACCAGCCGAACACCTCGTAGAACACCCAGTTGTCGGCGGAGAGGCCCATGCGGTCGCAGTAGTAGGCGACCAGTTCCCTGCGCTTGGGCATGCCGGGCAGGTGCGACGGCTGGCGCCGCGACAGCTGCGCGACCTCGTCGTCGTCGGCCTGGATCCAGTACGCCATGCAGCCCGCGAGGTCCATCAGCGGGTCGCCGAGCGTGGCCATCTCCCAGTCGAGGACGCCGACCACCGTGAGGTCCTCGTCGAGGACCACGTTGTCGAACCGGAAGTCGTTGTGGATCACGCAGGTGCGCACGTCGGCAGGCTGGTTGGCGTCGAGCCAGGTCATCACCGCCTCGCCGTCCGGCGAGTTCGGGGTGCGTGCCTTGCGGTAGCGGTCGGACCAGCCGCGCACCTGGCGGGCGACGTACCCGGCGCCCTTGCCGAGGTCGGACAGGCCCGCCGCGTCCGGGTCCACCTCGTGCAGCTCGATGAGCCGGTCGAACGTGCGGTACGCGAGCGAGGACGCCTCGTCCGGTGACAGCGTCAGCCCGTCCGGCAGGTCGCCGCGGAGGATGATGCCGTCGATGCGGTCCATGACGTAGAAGTCCGAGCCGAGCACGTCGTGGTCGGTGCACAGCGCGAGCACGTTCGGGACGTACGGGTAGACCGGCTTGAGCTTCTCCTGCACGGTGTACTCGCGGCGCATGTCGTGCGCGGAGGCCGCCTTGTGCCCCTTGGGCGGGCGGCGCAGGATCAGCTCGCGGTCCGGGTAGGACAGCAGGTAGGTCAGGTTCGAGGCGCCGCCGGGGTACTGGCGCACCTCCGGCGGGCCACCGAGGCCGTCCACTCTGGACGACAGCCACTCGTGCACGGCCGCCGTGTCGAACGCGTCCTCGTCCCGCAGCGCACCTGGCTGGTCCTTCACCGTTCTCCCTTCTCCACGGCCGCCCGCAGCCGTGTCCAGTACTTCCGCACCTGCCCGTCGGTGCGCCCGAACCGCTTGAGCAGCGCGGAGCGGCGCCCGTCGGGATGGGTGAGCAGGAGGAACTTCTTGCGTGCCACCGCGTCGAACACCTGGTCCGCGACGTCCTCGGCGGTGATCTTCGACGACGTCATCAGCCGGTCCATCAGCGTGGCGAGCGCCGGGTCCGGGCTGCGCAGCCGGTCGCCGAGGTTGGTCCGCACGAACGCCGGGCAGACCACGGTCGTGTGCACGCCGTAGGGCTCGAGCTCGAGGCGGAGCGTGTCGGAGAGCGAGATGACGGCGGCCTTGGTGACGTTGTAGCTGCTCATCGCGGGGAGGTTCATGATCCCGGCGAGCGAGGCGACGTTCACCAGGTGGCCGCTGCCGCGTGCCTTGAAGTCCGGCACGAACGTCCGGCAGCCGAGGACGACGCCCTTGACGTTGATCGCCCAGATCCAGTCCCAGTCGCCCGCGCCGATCTTCTCGAACCGGCCGCCCGCGCCCACGCCCGCGTTGTTGACGAGCACGTCCAGCCCGCCCCACTCGCGCTCGCACCACTCGCGGGCGCCCGCCCATGCCGCTTCGTCGGTGACGTCGAGCCCGATGGCCGACGCCCCGATCTCCTCCGCGGCGCGCGCCGCGGCTGCGACGTCCACATCGGACAGGAGAACCCGCCGGCCCGCGCCCGCGTAGCGCGCGGCAATGGCCCGCCCGAGCCCGGACGCGGCGCCGGTGACGAGTACGCGGTCGGCCATTACTTGTGGGCAGCCATCTCGTACCGGGCGACGAGGCCCATGTGGACCTCGTCGGGCCCGTCGGCGAGCCGCAGGGAGCGGGCGCTGGTGTAGGCGGCGGCGAGCGGGAAGTCCTCGGACAGCCCGGCGGCGCCGTGCAGCTGGATGGCCATGTCGATCACCTCGAGCGCCATGTTCGGCACGGCGACCTTGATCTGCGACACCTCGCTGCGCGCGCCGGCGAGGCCCTTGGTGTCGAGCAGCCACGCGGTGTGCAGGACGAGCAGCCGCGCCTGGTTGATGGCGATCCGCGCCTTGGCGATGCGCTCCCGGTTGCCACCGAGGTTGGCGAGCGGCTTGCCGAACGCCTCCCGCTTGCTCGCCCGTGCGCAGGCCAGCTCGAGTGACCGCTCGGCGAGCCCGATGAGCCGCATGCAGTGGTGGATGCGGCCCGGCCCGAGCCGCCCCTGGGCGATCTCGAACCCGCGGCCAGGCCCGGCGATCACGTTGCTCAACGGCACCCGGACGTCCGTGAAACTCACCTCGCCGTGCCCGTACGGCTCGTCCCGGTGCCCGAACACGGACAACATGCGCTCGACCTTCACCCCTTCGGTGTCGATCGGCACGAGCACCATCGAGTGACGCCGGTGACGGTCAGCCTCGGGGTCGGTGAGCCCCATGAAGATGACGACCTTGCAGTTCGGGTGGCCGACGCCCGTGCTCCACCACTTCCGCCCGTTGATCACGACCTCGTCGCCGTCGACGACGGCGGTGGCCGCCATGTTGGTGGCGTCGGAGGACGCGACGGCGGGTTCCGTCATGCAGAAGGCGGAGCGGATCTCACCGCGCAGGAGCGGCTCGAGCCACTGTTCCTGCTGGTCAGGGCTGCCGTACTGGGTGAGGACCTCCATGTTGCCGGTGTCGGGCGCGTTGCAGTTGAAGACCTCGGGGGCGATGAAGGAGCGCCCCATCTGCTCGGCGAGCGGCGCGTACTCGACGTTGGAGAGGCCGGCGCCGCGGTCGGTGTCCGGGAGGAAGAGGTTCCAGAGGCCTGCCTCGCGCGCCTTGGCCTTGAGCTCGTCGATGACGGGCAGGACCGTCCAGGGGTCGGTGCTGGCGTGCAGGGCCCGGTGGTACTCGGGCTCGACCGGCTCGATCTCGGTCCGCACGAAGTCGGACACCCGGCGCAGGTAGTCGGCCGCCGTGGCCGAATGCGAGAAGTCCACGAAAGGCACCCTAGCCGCGGAAAACCGAGTTCATCGATGCAGAACAGGTTCTCTTCGCCTGAGACCTGCGTCACTGCCCAGAGCCCTGTGGTCACGCCGCCCAAAGCGGCCTAGGGTGCCGCCATGCAGGCGAATCCCGCCACCCGGTTCAACGACTGCGTCAACCACGCTGACCTGCACGGACTGGCAGAGTTGATGACGGACGACCACCGTTTCGTGGACGCCGCGGGGGCCGTCGTGCGGGGGAAGCAGGCGTGCCTGGCCGCGTGGCGCGGGTTCTTCGCCGCTTTCCCGGACTACCGGAACACGTTCACCTCTGTGGCGACGCGCGGGCACGTCGTCGTGATCGAGGGCTGCTCAGTCTGCGCCGAACCGGAACTGGCGGGCCCAGCCCTGTGGACGGCGATCGTCGAGGGTGAGCGGGTCGCGGAGTGGCGCGTGTACGAGGACACTCCCGCGACGAGAGCCGCGCTGGGCCTGGCGGGTCCTATGTAGACCGCTGGCCGCCGGCCCCCTCGAACCACACTACCGGCGCCCACCGACAAAACCGGCCCACCGCAACGAGGTTGTCCACAAGCGGGCAACGACCCGCCCCCAGCACCCGGCAAAGCCACGCTCGTCACAGCCAGCTTCCAGGTGCTACCCATCGCAGACCCGATCCCAAGCCCTCGCCCCGCCAACGAACACCCACAAACAACGGAACGCCCGGCCAAGCCCCCAACCCGAAGTCCGCTCACACCACAACCCACAGCGAGAACGCACCCACGCCCCCGCCACAACCAGAGCCCAGCCCCGCCCCACAGACAAACCCCCATCCCACGCCCCAACAACAAACAACGGAGCACCCGACCAACCGCCGACCGGTGCATGCCCCAACCAGGCAAATCCCCACAGGCAAGCCCCGAAACCACCCCACCCCGGGCTCGACAAACCCAACAACCACCCGACCACCCCCGGCCGATGCATGCCCCAACCAGGCAAATCCCCACAGGCA
Source organism: Actinophytocola sp. KF-1 (assembly GCF_054661535.1). Taxonomy (NCBI): domain Bacteria; kingdom Bacillati; phylum Actinomycetota; class Actinomycetes; order Pseudonocardiales; family Pseudonocardiaceae; genus Actinophytocola; species Actinophytocola sp. KF-1. Next base: position 262,538 of record NZ_BAAFVK010000010.1, read on the forward strand.
AGCCCCGAAACCACCCCACCCCGGACTCGACAAACCCAACAACCGCCCGCACAAAAACGGAGCACCCGACCGCCGGCCGGTGCATGACCCACCCCGGCAAATCCCCACAGGCAAGCCCCGAAACCACCCCACCTCAGGCTCGACAAACCCGCCCGCACAAAAACGGAGCGCCCGACCGGAAATCCGGCCGAGCGCTCCGCAAACCCCAGGGCCCGCACACGACAACCGACGACGCAGAGCGTCTCGCGCGCGCGATGCCCAGCCCCCACCCGATCCCGGGGGCGTCCCGCCGTGCCAGTCTACCAGGTGGGGGTGACAGGAACGAGGGGGTCGGTGTTGGTTGTGGACAACTCAGTGGGTTGTGGACAACTCTGTCAGGCGCCCGTGTAGAGCAGCAGGTTCGGCGTGCCCGGGCTCGCGTTGGTGATCTTGTCCGGGGTTGCCGCGCCGGTCAGGCCCGTGGCCACGTCCGCCGGGGTGGCGTCCGGGTTGGCCGACAGGAACAGCGCCGCCGCGCCCGCCACGTGCGGGGTGGCCATCGAGGTGCCGCTGATCGTGTTGGTGGCACCGTCGTTCCACGACGACGTGATGTCCACGCCCGGCGCGTACAGGTCCACGACCTCGCCGTAGTTGGAGAACGACGCCTGGCCGTCCGCGTCGTCCGACGCCGCCACGGTGATGGCCTCGGTGACGCGGGCGGGCGAGAAGTCGTTCGCGTCCGCCGACGAGTTGCCCGCCGCGATCGCGAACGTCACGCCCGACGAGATGGCGCCGCGCACGGCCTCGTCCAGTGCCTCGTCGACGCCGCCGCCGAGGCTCATGTTCGCCACCGACGGGCCGCTGTGGTTCTGCGCCACCCAGTCGATGCCCGCGACAACCTGCTCGGTCGTGCCGGAACCGCTGTCGTCCAGCACGCGGACGCCGACGATGTCGACGCCCTTGGCCACGCCGTACTCGGCGCCGCCGATGGTGCCCGCGACGTGCGTGCCGTGCCCGTGCCCGTCGGCCGGGTCGTTGTCGCCGTCGATCGCGTCGAAGCCGCCGGTCGCCCGGCCCTCGAACGTCGGGTGGTCGACCATGACGCCGGTGTCGATCACGTACGCGGTGACGCCGTCACCCTTGTTGGTGTAGGTGTACGAGTCGTCCAGCGGCAGGTCGCGCTGGTCGAGCCGGTCCAGACCCCACGACGGCGGACTGTCCTGCGTGTCGTTGATGGTGAACTTCTGGTTCGCCTGCACGAACTCGACCGCGCCGTCCGCGGCGAGCCGCTTCGCCTCCGCCTCGGTGGCGTGGACGGCGAACCCGTGCAGCGCGCTCGAGTACGTGCGGCTGACCTGTGCGCCGTACTTGGCCGACAGGCTCGACGCCTCCGCCGCGACGGACGCGCTGCGGACGCCGTCCTTCAGCACCACGATGTAGCTGTCCGCCACCGCGTTCTCGCTGCCGGCCAGCAGGATCTGCCCCTCGGCCGCTTGTGCGGGCATCGCCGCGATCGCCGTGGCGACCGCCACCGCACCCGCCACTCCCGCGCCGGCGATGAGCCGGCCCCGACCCGTGAGTTTCATTGCTCACCCTTCCAGTCCCCGACTGATAAAAGGACGAGCCGCACTGCGCAATTGCTGCCCCTAATACGGCCGTCCCATGGTCATGCAACCTCCGGGCGACAACGAGAAGCAATGACTGACCGTTACCAGTTTTAGCCCGAACGGAGTATAAGCAACGCGCTGACCTGGGTTAACAGCACGACCCGACGATCGTCTGGAATTGTCGGGACAGAATTCGCCCGCATTATGGGACGCAATTACCGACGATCTGCGGTTGCGCCGAAAATACGGATGTGATAACTCAGCCCAGTTTGTTGCGCAGCAGTTTGCCGGTCGCGTTGCGCGGCAGCTCGTCGACGAACACCACGTCGCGCGGGACTTTGAACCGCGCGAGGTTGGCCTTCACGTACGCCTTCAGCTCCTCGCCGTCGACGGTCACGCCCGGCCTGCGCACCACGTACGCCGCGAGCCGCTGCCCGTACTCGTCGTCGGCCACGCCCGCGACCGCCGCCTCGGCGACGCCGTCGTGTTCCAGCAGCAGGTTCTCGATCTCGCCGGGGAACACGTTCTCGCCGCCGGAGACGATCATGTCGTCGTCGCGGCCGTCGATGAACAGCAGACCGTCCTCGTCGTAGTGGCCGACGTCCCCACTGGACAGCAGCCCGTCGATGATCTCCTTGTGCCTGCCGTCGGTGTAGCCCTCGAAGGACAGCATGCTGCCGACGAACACGCGGCCGGTCACGTGCGGCGCGGTGATCTTGCGGCCCTCGTCGTCGTAGAGCGCGACCCGGCAGCCGACCGGCGCGCGGCCGACCGTGCCCGGCGCCTTCCGCCAGTCCTCCGGCGTCGCGACCGTCGCGACCGCGACCTCCGTCGACCCGTACAGGTTGTGCACGACGTCGCCGAACGCCTCGGTCGCCCGGTTGCCCAGCTCGGGCGGCAGCGCGGAACCGGCGCAGAAGATGATGCGCAGCGACGACGTGTCGTACTTCGCCAGCACCTCGTCGCCGAGGTCGAGGATGCGCCGCAGCATGGTCGGCACGAGCACCAGCGCGGTGGCCTTGTTGTCCTGGACGGCGCGGACCGTCGCCTCCGGGTCGAACTTGCGGCGCAGCACCACGGTCGAGCCGAGCGACAGCGACAGCAAGAACTGCGACAGACCGGTCCCGTGGAACAGCGGGGCGGCCATGACCGTGCACTCCCCGGTCCGCAGCGGGATCCGGTCGAGGAACTGGGCGGCGGCGAGCGGCGAGCGGACCGTGCGCGGCGCGCCCTTCGGGGTGCCGGTGGTGCCGCTGGTCAGCAGCACCAGACCGCCGGGGTTCGGCGGGTTCGGCACGGGCCGGTCGTCGGTCTTGGCGATCAGCTCCTCGAGGGTGGGCACGTCGTGCCCGTCGTCGTCGACCCACGCGAGGACACGCTGGACGTCGCTGTCAAGGGCGTCAACCAATGAGGTGAATTCCTGGTCATAGACGACCGCCTCGACCTTCTCCCGGCGGGCGACGTCCACGAGCTGCGGCTTCGCGAAGCCGGTGTTCATGAGCAGGATGCGGGCGCCGAGCTTCCCGGCGGCGATCATGGTGTCGACGGCGCCGCGGTGGTCGCGCGCCATGAGCGCGATGACCGACGTCGCCCCGAGCCCGCGGTCGGCGAACGCCCTGGCCAGGGCGTTCGCACGGGTACCGAGCTGGTGGTAGGTGAGCGAGCCGAGCTCGTCGACGATGGCGACGGCCGTGTCGTCGCGGTCGGCGGCGACCTGCGCGGCACCCGCGATCGGGCCGAGCCGCCGCAACGTCAGCAGCGAGCGGAGTGCCTGGTCAGGGCGGGCGACGGGGGCCAGCCCGGCGCGCCTGAGCACGTCGAACCCACGGATCGCGGCCGGTACCTGGGAGAGCGCCCTGAACACTCGCTGACCTCCTCGTCACGTCCCTGACCCCGAACCTACTGGCTAGTTAACTAACGGGCCAGTGGTGCCGTCCCAAAATTGTCGGTGGTCGAGCGCACAATGCGGGCATGCGTGTCGTGGTCGTGCCGGAAGCGGACGGCGCCGGGCGGGTGCTCGGCCCTTCCGGCGTGCCGGAACGCGTCCGTGACCTGGCCGCCTGGATGGCCGGGCGGGACGCGCGCTGGGTGCTGCCCTCCGTCGAGGCGCTCTACCCCGACCTGCTGCGCGCGGGCGTGCGCATCGACCGCTGCCACGACCTCGCGCTCACCGAGGGCATCCTGCTGGCGTTCGAGGAGCGCCCAGGCCGCCCCCGCAACCTCGCCGCCGCGTGGGCACGCATGCGTGACCTGCCGGAGCCGGACGATCCCCGCCCCGCCGCCCGCGCCGAGCAGCCCGCGCTGTTCGAGGCGGAGCGGGAACCGGTCCCGGCGGGCGCCGACCCGCTCACCGCGGCGGCCGCCGTGTACGACGACCAGCAAAAACGCATCGCGGCGACCGCGCACCCGGACCGATTACGCCTGCTCGTGGCGGCGGAGTCCGCGGGCGCGCTGGCGGCCGCGGAGATGACGCACCACGGGCTCCCGTGGCGTGCGGACGTGCACACGGCTCTGCTCACGGAGCTGTTGGGCCCGAAACCGCCCGCCGGCACCCGGCCGAAGGTCCTCGCGGAGCTGGCCGAGGAGATCACCGAGGCGTTCGGGCTGGTCGGCGCGCCCGAGTCGCGGCAGGTCAACCCGGACAACCCGGCGAGCGTGGTCCGCGCGTTCGCCAGGGCGGGCGTCGACGTGCCGTCGAGCAGGGCGCACGTGCTCAAGGAGGTCGACCACCCGGCCGTGGCCCCGCTGCTGCGCTACAAGGAACTGGCGCGGCTGTGGGTGGCGCACGGCTGGTCGTGGCTGGACTCCTGGGTCGCGGCGGGCCGGTTCCGCCCGGAGTACGTCGTGGGCGGCGTGGTCTCGGGCCGCTGGGCGACGCGGGGCGGTGCCGCGCTGCAGCTGCCGAAACAGCTGCGCACGGCGGTCCGCGCGGACGACGGCTGGTCCCTGGTGGTCGCGGACGCGGCACAGCTGGAGCCGAGGGTCCTCGCGGCGCTGGCGGGCGACCGGAAGCTCGCGGAGGTGTCGCGTGGCGTGGACCTGTACGCCGGCCTCGCGGAGGAGGTCTTCGACGGCGACCGAGGCCACGCGAAGATCGCCATGCTGTCGGCCATGTACGGCGGCACGAGCGGCGGCGCCGGTCCCCTGCTGGCGAAGCTGCGCAAGCGGTTCCCGCAGGCCGTGGAGTACGTGGAGGCCGCGGCCCGCGCGGGCGAGGAGGGCCAGGTCGTGCGCTCCCGCCTGGGCAGGACGTCGCCGCCGCCGAGCGAGAAGTGGCGTGTGCTGATGGGTTCCCCGGACGTGGACGAACGCCGCTCCCGCCAGGCCGCCCGCGACTGGGGGCGGTTCACGCGCAACTTCGTCGTGCAGGCGAGCGCCGCGGACTGGGCGCTGACGCTGCTGGCCACGCTGCGGCAACGCATCGCGGGCACGGCGGCCCAGCTGGTGTTCTTCCAGCACGACGAGGTGATGGTGCACTGCCCGGCGGAGATCGCGGACCAGGTGGCGGACGCCGTCCGCGCGTCGGCGCTGACGGCGTCCAGCCTGGTGTTCGGCGACACCCCGGTGCACTTCCCGCTGGAGGCGACGGTGGTCGACTGCTACGCCGACGCGAAGTGACTAGGCGCGGCGCAGGGTGTCCGGGGACAGGTCCGCGAGGGTGCGGTTGCCCGACAGCCCGAGCGTGAGGTCCAGCTCGGCGAGGATGCCGCGCAGCGCGTGCCGCACGCCGTCCTCGCCGCCGAGGGCGAGGCCGTACACGTAGGGGCGGCCGAGCAGCACGGCCTTCGCGCCGAGGGCGACGGCCTTGAGCACGTCGGCGCCGGTGCGGATGCCGGAGTCGAACAGCACGTCGAGCCGGTCACCGACGGCGGCGGCGATCTCGGGGAGCACGTCGAGGGCGCCCACCGCGCCGTCGACCTGCCTGCCGCCGTGGTTGGAGACGACGATGCCGTCCATCCCGGCGTCACTCGCGCGCCGGGCGTCGTCGACGTGCTGGATGCCCTTCAGCACGATCGGGCCGTCCCAGTGCTCGCGGAGGAACGGCAGCTGGTCCCAGTGGTGGTCGGTACCGGTGAACATCGGGATCCACTGCAGGATCGCCGCGGTCGGGTCCTCCTCCGGCGTCTTCGCGAGCATCGCGCGGAACGCGGGGTCGGAGAACGGGATCGCGGTGCCGATGCCGCGGATGAACGGCAGGTAGGCCTGGTCGAGGTCGTTGGGCCGCCACGCGAGCGTCCAGGTGTCGAGCGTCAGCACCAGCGTCGTGAACCCGGCGGCCTTCGCCCGCTGGAGGATGCTGATCGTCACCTCGTTGTCGTTGGGCCAGTACAGCTGGAACCAGCGCACCCCGTCCCCGTTGGCAGCGGCGACGTCCTCGATCGTGGTGGAGGAGGCCGTCGAGAGCACCATGGGCACCCCGACCGAGGCGGCCGCCCGCGCGGTCGCGAGCTCACCCTCCGGGTGCACGATCGACTGCACCCCGACCGGCGCCAGCAACACGGGCGCGGGCAACTCGGTGCCGAGCACGGTGGTGGCCAGGTCGCGCTTGGTCGCGTCGGTGAGCATCCGCGGCACGATCCGCCACCGGTCGAACGCGTCCCGGTTCGCCCGCATCGTCGCCCCGGACCCGGCCCCGCCGGCCACGTACCCGTAGGGCCCGTCGTCGAGCTTCTCCCGCGCGGCCGCCTCGAGCCGCGTCCCATCCGTGGTGAACGGCGGCACCTGATCGCCGAGCCCTTGGAGGTAGATCTCGTTCTGATAAGCGCCGTACTGACCAGCCACTTTGCCGCTCCCTACCGCCTCAGGCCGTCTCCAGGCCGTCCGAGTCGTCCACCGATGCGTGCCCATCTTTCATGGTCACCGAGCCGTCGTCGCCACCCAGTACGCGATCAATCGCCTTCCTCGCCCGTTCAGCGCTGGCGGGCATCAGGTGGGTGTAGACGCGCATGGTGAACGCCGGGGCCGAATGGCCCAGCCACTCCGACAACGCCTTGATCGACTCCCCGGCGTCGAGCAGCACCGAGGCGTAGAAGTGGCGGAGCGCGTGCACCCCGTCCCGCCGAGGCGTCTTCACGAGCCCGGCCCGCTCGAACGCCGGGTCCCACGTCCACCTGGTTGAACACGTTGCGGACGATCACCGAGCCCCTCGGGTTGACCAGGATCAACGATGCCACCTCGGGCTCACCGTCCGGCTCCTTCCACGGCAACGTGGTCTCGGTGGGCGGGTGCCGCTCCGCGGAATGGTTGCGCACGCCTCCGGGCGACCTCGTGAAGTCAATTCAACAACACTATTTCACCAGCGACGGCCGCGTCATGATGGTTTCCAATATTTCGTACCCCGATGGACCGGTACGACGCATTTGCCTTCAGGATGAAGCTGACACCCGAATCCTGAACAACTGCCAAAGCCGTCTGGGCTGAATCTGAAATCCTCAGATTCAGCCCAGATTTCGTTTGGTCAGCTCCGCACCAGCCTTGCGCCACCTCCAGTAGGTTCCACCAAGACACAAAGCCGGGATCTTCGGACTCCAGGCGCCATCCAGCCGACAAGGCATCGAAGAACGCATCGTCACCCGTCATCCCACCCTTGAGCTGCCCGATGAAGATCAGGCGCGTCCCGCCCGCCTCCTCGAACGCCCGCAGGACTTCCGACGCCATGGTGTTGCCCCACCCCGGTGGCCAGCACAGGAAGAGCACCGCGTCGCCGTAACCCTCCTTGTTGGCCTCGAACTCCTCCAGGTCGCCAACGTGGTGCCACACCACGTCCGAGTGCCCCGCGGCTCGCGAGAAGGAAGCGTTGTCAACCTTGTCCGGCGGCTCGAAGTCATACGCCGCGACGTCGACACCTCCGGTAGCCAGTTGCTCGGCCCAGTACCCGCGGCCGGCACCGAGTTCGACAAGTTGTCGACCAGCACAGAAGGAGGACACCCATTCGACCGTCTGCGGCGACGGGATCGCGTAGGCATATATCTCCTGCAGCAGCATCTGCGCGTAAGCGAACCGGGCACTACCCTCCGGATTTCCCCCGTTCACTACCTGCCGCCCTTCGTGCTCATTCACGAACGGAGCAACAATGTCCCAGTACGGGTTGGCGCTAACAGCACGGCGGCCAGTCACGTAATGCGTGAATCGCAGGTCGAATGCCGCGTCAACTTGAAGGTTCCCAGTACCCGGCAAGGTCGGAGCCATTTCGAGGTAGTTGCTCACCTTCGGGAACTCAGCACGAAGTCGCTTCTCGTCGTCCAACAGTGCGAGCAGTTCGCTACGACGTTCGGCAGTCAGCGCAAGTTCGGCCACCCGTCCGATTCTGGCATCAAACCGCTACCGTCACCACCACACCCGACCAGGCGAAAGATGGCCATATCGCTAGACGTTCATGGTTCCCACTGCTACGACGCCGATCGAGCATCGCCATTGCAACGCAACCGACGACGACGCGCCTACTATCCCGCCCTGACCAGCTACCAGAACGCCGCCGCAACCGCCATCCCAGTGAAGGTAGGGCCATGCCCACCGCCAAGCACTCCGTGAGCGTCGCCGGAGTCGTCATCGACGAGAGCGACCGCGTCCTACTCATCCAGCGCTGCGACAACGGCCACTGGGAACCACCGGGCGGCGTACTGGAGCTGGACGAGACGTTCGAACAGGGCGTGATCCGCGAGGTACAGGAGGAGACGGGCCTCCGCGTGGAGGTGGAACGGCTGACCGGTGTCTACAAGAACATGAACCGCGGCGTCGTCGCTCTGGTGTTCCGCTGCCACAAAGCAGGAGGCCGCGAGGCCACAACGCCAGAATCCCGTCGCGTCGAGTGGATGACTCCAGACCAAGCCGCCGCCGCGATGACCCCGACCTACTACATCCGCATCACCGACGCCTTCGAGCACAACGTCAAGCTGCGAGCCCACAACGGCATTGACCTTCTCGAAGGCGCGCTGCATGAACCGAACAGTTTGACCACAACCAGCACTGTCAGCGCGGGCCGACCATCGCCCCACACGCCCTGCGACGTACTGGCCGTTGTGTTCAGACGTTCTCTCCTTGTTCAAGGCAGGCCAGGATAAATAGGCCGTCTGTCCGATAGAGACAGTGGTATCGCCGTGCAGGCATACAGCCCTCCCTTAGGAGCATCCCAGTAACCATCAGGTAACGGTTCATACTGGGGAAGTCGCGTTCGACAGGCGGCGCACGACGCCCTGTTTGATCGAGATGGATAATGGGAGGTGACCTCCGTGGCGAACATTCTGATCGGATACGACCTGAACACGCCAGGCCAGGACTATCAGAGCCTGACTGACCGGATCAAGGAGTTGGGCAGCGGCTGGTGGCATCACCTGGACAGCACGTGGATTATCGTTACCCGGCTCTCCACGGCAGACGTTCGGGACGACCTGAAAAGGTTCATCGGCAGCAATGATGAGTTGTTTGTGGTGGACATAACCGGCGAGTCAGCAGCGTGGACCGGCTTCAACACCGAAGGTTCATCTTGGCTCAAGACTCATCTGTAGGGACCAGAGCCCTTCGGGCGGGGCAGGTCTCCGGGACGGCGGGGGATGCAGGCACGCTGTGGTTCGTCGGGGGAACGTCCTGCCCCGTCGACCCACACAACGGCTATCGCACCGCGCCAAGGGGGTAGACCCAGCCCAAAGGGCCGACTGCGAGGTAGGTGCCCCCTTGACCCGGCACGATCGGGCTACGCCAGGTCGACGGGATGACAGGAAGCCCCCTCCTTCATGCGGATTAACGTAACACGAGTTGAATCGCGGACGATTTCGCTCGCATGACAGTGCATCGCCGCGGTCCGGCCCCACCGGTATCAGAACCGGAACCGCTTTCACTTGGTAAAATTGTCGTGACCATCGATGATCTGCGCGCACTAGTCGAGCTTCTGCAGTCAGAAGACGCAACAGCCGATACGATCGAAATGACATTCACTGGCGGAACTTTCACTGATCCGGAAGACTTGCGAAAACTTACAGACGCAGAGTTAGCCAGCGTCACGGTAAAGACCAGAAGCGTCGAGGTGTCATTAAGCGACAACGATGCGCTTGTCGTCGGCGATGCCAGATTGTCCGCACTAGTAAGCCACAGCTGGGCAAGACGACGTCGCGTAACGAGGCTGCCTGCTGCGATGCGCAGGCGGGCTTCATGGGTGATGGTAGTGACACCATTGATATTTGGCGCCGCGGGCCTACTATCCGGATTTATCCTGTCCATAGGCGACCTCTCTACGCTTCTTCGAAGCATATTCATCGGCACAGCAATAGGCACTACACTCGGAGTGCTGATTTCTATCGCCACCTTTACATATGCGCGATCTACTGTGGATTACGCTATTGTCATTCCCCTTACCTTAGAAGAATACCGAGAGCAGAGAGGGGACAGTCGTCGACATCTACAGATCGCTATTATCGCGCTCGCGGGAGTCGTTGTCGCTTTGCTCGGCGTACTTGTTACTTTACTAGTCGCCCAGTAGCCACTTTGGAGCGAGTCGACGCGAAATCCAGATCGTTGAGCAGGGCCAGCACGCGGCGTCAACGATGACGTAGTCACCGCAGAGCGGCGCGTAGCGTCCTTAGTGCCGCGCTGACCCTGCTCAGGATTGCTTCGTACCGGGGTGAGGGAGGTGTGGGCGAACCATTGCGTCAGGATTAGTGCCGATCGTGGTCGCGACGGCTAACGTTTCGGCTATGACGCGTCTGGTCTGCCCTGAATGCAATCGGCCCATGGTTATCCAGGTCAAGGGCGGTCCTAGCCGTAGTGTGGGTGTAGAAGTCAGATGAGCCCTGCGCCACCGTTAGAGCACCAGTACTTCCTCCTGCCTGTTTCCTGCCGAATTTGGCTCTATGGGATCAAGGCGGCGCTAGCGCGCCGCACGGGCGGACGGCCTGCCGCTCCGCTCACGGCCGCCGCCCGCCACCTCGACTAGCGACGCCGAGCACCCGCGAGCCATGGCACCAGCGACTCACCAAGGCCGTCCCCTCGAACCAGCCGGTGATCCTTTAACACCGGCCCGCCGCCATCAAGGGCGCTCCTCCGTCGCGTCGGCTTCGCCGATGAGCTGCGCCCACCCTTGACGGCAACGACCCGGCGCTAACCGACGGCCCGTGCGAAGGAACGGACCACACCAGGCCACGACCTCCTGGAGCACCAGCCATGCGCCGTCACCATGTCAGCCCCAACCAGACCGTCCTCTGCCTCTCCACGAACTCACCGAGGCATAGGCACCGACCGCCTCCGTCCCCCGCTCAGGACGTACGAGGGCCCCGCGGACCGGTCGCGAAGGACCATGCCCGCGAGGGCCGTCGTGCTGGTCAGACGGGCAGGGCCAAGATCAAGCCCAGGCCGTCTCCAGGCCGTTGCACGTCCACCAGTGACGAGAACCGGCGAGAACTGACGCGATGCGTTTCCGCAGGTCAGCGGGCTACCAGAGCGGCAGATTCCTGGCCGGGCCGGACCCGGACACAGAAGATCTCGTTCTGATACGCACCGTACTGGCCAGCCACGCTGCCGCTCCCTACCGTTTCTCCGCCGTGGAACAGGTGACAATCTGCCACGTTCCGGTCGTGGATCAGAGACCGAACGCGCCGCCTTCGACGAGGATCAGCGTGCCGATGCCGATCAGGACGGCGGGCAGCAGCACGTGTCCCCAGCGGGACAACGCCTTCGCGACCGCCGGGCGGGTCGCCAGGAACCGTCCCGCGGCGACCCATACCGCGACCAGGGCCAGGAACACGAGCACGTACACGCTCATCCCGCCGACGCCCGCGGTCGCGAAGACCGGCACGTAGACCCCGATGTTGTCGCCGCCGCCCGCGAAGGTGACCGCGGCGACCGCCAGGACGTTCGGTCCGCGCGGCTCGCCCGTCTGCTCCTCGTCGGGGGCCGCGCGGTGCCGCCACGCCTGCACGGCCGCCTTGACGCCGATGGCGAGCGGCAGCAGGCCGAGGTACGGGACGGCGGCCTCGGGCAGGAACGTGGCGCCGAACGCGGCTGCCACCGCCACGACGAGGATGCCCGCGAAGCCGAGGTACTGGCCCGCGGCGATCTTCCTGGTCGTGCCGCCCTGGGCGAAGAACAGCGCGAGAACGAGAATGTCGTCGACGTTCGTGACGGCGAACAGGGCGACAGCCTGGCCGACGGTGCCCGGCACCGTCACCGGGAGATCTGGCTCGGCGTGCCCGGCGCGACGCCGCTCACCTGCCCGGCGATGTTCCGCGACACCACGAGGTCGGCGAGCGGGAACTGGTGCTGGGCCCCGCCGTCGAGGCCGGTCGACTCCTGCGAGCCGAGCCCGTCATCGAACTGCGCCGCGGTGAACCCGCGCGTCAGTTCCACCGCGCCATTCAACAGCTACCGGCCCTGCGGACCGAACGGCGGCCCGCCCTGCGGACCGAAGTCCTGCACCGGCCCCCGCGGCTGCGGCGGACCCTGCGGCGGACGCGGCCCGTACTGCGGACCCTGCTGCGGGATGGGCGGCGGGTAGCCACCGGGCTGCGGCGCGAACCCGCCGTGACCCGCGGGTGCGGGCTGCTGCGGGAACCCACCGGGCGGGCTCGTGGGCGGCGGACCGTAACCGGCCGGCGGCGGGAAAGCCTGCTGCTGCCCGAACGCGGCCTGCGGCGCCGGACCGCCAGGCGCCGGACCGCCGGGCGGCGGGCCGTACCCCGCCTGCGGCTGCTCGGCGGAGTGGTCCTTGTTCATCAGCATCGGAATCAGCAGGAACACGGCGCCGAGCGCGCCGAGACCGAGACCGAGGAACGGCTGCCACGGTTCCGCCCAGTACAGCAGCTTGAACTGGATGCTCGTGAAGTGCAGCAGAGCCGATCCGAACCCGATGAAGGCCAGGATGGCGCCGAGGCGGGTCATGATCGTCCCCTCGTGTGGAAGAAGCTGGCTCAGCACCGACGCGCCCCGGACCCGCGTGGTTCCGGCGGAACACTAACGACTGCGGGACCACATCCGCCACAACCCGAACCAACTGTTCGCAACCGCGACCGCCGCGGCTCCGAAAGCCACGCCCAGTAAGGGAACGAACACGCCACCGAGCGCGGTGACGACCGTCCACACGAGCAACGCCGTGTACGACACCCCGAGCGCGACCCCGCCGACGACCACGAGCGGCACCCGCCGCCACAGCACCCTCGCGCGGGCCCGCGCTCCGAGCGGCAGCGTCGCGTACCCCCGCCACGCCAGCACCCCGACGAACAGCAGCGCCCCCAGCCCCACCCATGCCAGCGACGCGAACACCAGCACGACTGCCAGCCCCGCCTGCCACGCCGCCGCCCGCCGCAGCGCCAGGTACCACGCCACCCGCTGCACCCGCTCGAACCCGGGCTCGCCGCGGGAGCGGACCGGCTGTCTGCGCCGCCGCCGGGCGTCGTCGGCGGGGCGGTACTCGAGCCGCTCGACCTTGGCCGCGACCTCGTGGTTCCCCGGGTCGAGCCGCAGCGCGTCGCGGTAGGCCTGCTCGGCGAGCATCCAGTCGTGGGCGAGCATGGCGGCGTCGCCGAGCACCTCGTGCGCGCGGGCCTCCTCCGGTGCCAGCGCCACCGCGGACCGGGCGGCGCGCACCGCCTGCTCCGGTTCGGCGTGCGCGAGCGCCTCCGACAACGTCACCAGCCCGCGCCAGTCGTCGGGGGCGCGGCGGACGGCCTCGCCCGCGGAGACCACGGCCTCCTCGTACCGGCCGAGCTCGACCAGCGCGAGGCTGGCGAGCCGGTGCGCCCACGCCGGCTCGCCCAGCGCCATGGCGCGCTTGGCCGCCTCCAGCGCCTCGCGTGCCTCGTCGACCTCCAGGTACGCGGCGGACAGCCGGCACCACGCGGTCGCGTTGCCGGGGTAGGTCTCGAGCGCGGACTCCAGCACGGCGATCGCCGCCCTCGGCCTGCCCTCGTCGGCCAGCCGTTCGGCCCGCACGAAGACCGCCTCGATCGAGCCGTCCGCCATGCGCCCTCCCCGGTGGCTACCCCACCAGGCTCGCCAGATCGGCGTCCACCAGCTTCGCGGGCTCCACCCTGGCCCGCGCGTCCACGAGCGCGCCCAGCGCGTCGCCGTCGTCCCACATGTTGACGTTCATCGCCGCGCGCACCGCGCCGTCCCGCAGCCAGAAGGCGATGAACTCGCGTCCTTCCAGGTCACCGCGCACGACCAGCTCGTCGGCGAACGGGTCGGCGAGGCCGCGGAACTCCATGCCGAGGTCGTACTGGTCGGAGAAGAAGTACGGGCTCGCGGTGTACGGCTCGGACGCGCCGAGCAGGTTCTGCGCCACGTGCGCGCCCTGGTCCTTCGCGTTGGCCCAGTGCTCGACCCGCACCCGCTGCCCCAGGCCGGGGTGGAAGTGCGCGGCGATGTCGCCGATCGCGTACACGTCCGGCGCCGACGTCCGCAGCGACGCGTCGACGGCCACGCCGTTGCCCTCGGACAGCTCCAGGCCGGCGTCGTGCGCCAGCTCGGTCCTCGGCCGCGCGCCGACCGCGAGCAGCAGCACGTCACCGGTCACCTCGGTACCGTCCTCGAGCCGCACACCGGTGGCTACCCCGTCGGCGCCGGTGTACTCGGCGACCCCGACACCGAGGCGGAACGTCACGCCCTCGGTCTCGTGCATCTTGCGGAACACCTCGCCGACCGTGTCGCCGAGGACGCGGTGCAGCGGCAGCGGCAGCGGGTCGATGACCGTGACCTCCGCGCCGTGCTTGCGGGCCGCGGCCGCGACCTCACAGCCGATCCAGCCCGCGCCGATGATCACCACGCGCTTGCCCTCGGTCAGCTCGGCACGCAGGTCACGGCTGTCGTCGAGGCGGCGGAGCCTGCGGATGTTCGGGTAGTCGGCGCCCGGCACCCGCAGGCGGCGCGGCGTGGAGCCGGTGGCCAGCACGAGCCGGTCCCACGGCTCGGTCGCGCCGCCGACGTCGATGGTCCGGTCGCCGAGGTGGATGGCCGTCGCCCGGGTGTGCAGGCGCAGCTCGATGTTCTTCTCACCGTAGAACGACTCGTCGTGAACCCAGTCCGGGTCCTCGGTGTCCCCGAGCAGGATGCCCTTGGACAGCGCGGGCAGCTCGTAGGGCCGGTGCCGCTGCTCACCGACGAGCAGCACGTCCCCGTCGAAGCCCTGCTCACGCAACGCACCAGCCGCCGAGGCGCCGGCGAGCCCGGTCCCCACGATCACGATGCGGCGCGGTTCAGCCATGGTCGGTCAAGCCTTTCGTCGAAGATGGTGTGTTCACGCGTCACGACCCCGTCGTCGCGACGTCTCTGTGTCGAACGAATAATTGAGCGGCGAACCAGCCAACGGCCGGAGGATGAGAATGTGACCAACCATAAGGAATGGTCGATCACGTGTCGCGACATAGCCGGCCGCAGACGTGACCTGACGGTGTTCGTCCGCCAGGGCCGGGTGGTGCTCGTGGCCCCACCTGGGGAGACGGCCGTGCTCAACCCGCTGGACGTCGGCAGGCTGCGGGCCGTGCTCCGCGACGCCGTCGTCGACGCGGCCACCACCCAGCAGGAGAGCTGACAACTCCGCTACACCCCGGGCCACGTGTGCACGGGTTCGTTCGTGTGCATGTGGGTGGCGTAGCGGCGGGTCATCTCCCGCAGCGCCTGCTCGCGCGTCACCGACCGGGTCTCCTCCAGCGCGCGCACGGTGTCGACCTGCCACGTCGCCCCGTTGCGCCCGGAGATGCAGCGCCGTTCGATCACGCCGAGCAGCCGGTCCCGCTGGTCGGGGGCGACGCCCCACATGTCGAGGCCGGTGTGCGCGAGCGGCAGCAGCCTGCGCAGCACCAGCTCGGTGACCGGCACGTCGCCGATCCCGGGCCAGTACACCCTGGCGCCGATCCCGCCCTTGGCCGCGGCGTGGAAGTTCTCCTCCGCCGCCGAGAAGCTCATCTGCGTCCATAGTGGACGCTCTTGGTCGGCCAGCGCCCTGACCAGCCCGAAGTAGAGCGCCGCGTTGGCCATCACGTCCACGACCGTCGGGCCTGCGGGCAGCACCCGGTTCTCGACCCGCAGGTGCGGGCGGCCGTCGACCACGTCGTAGATCGGCCGGTTCCAGCGGTAGATCGTGCCGTTGTGCAGGCGCAGCTCGCTCAGCTGCGGGGCGCCGCCCTCGGCCAGCACCCGCACCGGGTCCTCGTCGTCGCACAGCGGCAGCAGCGCCGAGTAGTACCGCACGTTCTCCTCGAACAGGTCGAAGATCGACGTGATCCACCGGTCGCCGAACCAGACACGCGGCCGCACACCCTGCGCCTTCAGCTCGTCCGGCCGCGTGTCGGTGGACTGCTCGAACAACGCGATGCGGCTCTCCGCCCACAGCTGCTTGCCGAACAGGTACGGCGAGTTGGCGCCCAGCGCGACCTGGATGCCGGCGACGACCTGGCTCGCGTTCCAGAAGTCGGCGAACCGCTCCGGCGCCACCTGCAGGTGGTACTGGACGCTGGTGCACGCCGACTCGGGCGCGATCGTGTCCGCCTGGGTGCGCAGCCGCTCCTCACCCGCGATGTCGATCTCCAGGTCCTCCCCGCGGGCAATGAAGATCTGCTGGTCGAGCAGCTTGTAGCGCTGGTTCGACGACAGGGTGTCGGCGTTCATGTGGTCGTGCTGCAGCGTCGGCAGGATGCCGATCATCACGATGTTCGCGTCGACCGTCCCGGCCTTGTCCTCCGCCGCGTTCAGCGACGCGCGGAGGCTCTCCTCGAACCCGGACAGCCCGTCCGGCCCCAGCTCACGCGGGGCCAGGTTGATCTCGATGTTGAACTGGCCCAGCTCGGTCTGGAAGTCCGGGTCGGCGATCGCCGCCAGGACGTCCTCGTTCTTCATCGCCGGGTCGCCCGCCGCGTCGACCAGGTTCAACTCGACCTCCAGCCCGGACATGGGCCGGTCGGTGTCGAACGCCGACTGCTTCAGCATCTGCGCGAACACGTCCAGGCACAGGCGTACCTTCTCCCGGAACCGCTGCCTGTCGGCGCGGGTGAACTCGGTCCGCTCGACATCCTTGCCCATCCGCATCGCCCCACTAGGTGATATCGCGTACCGGGAAGCCTCGCGCCAAGCTGTTACCCCCGCAAGCTGCGAGATCAAACCAGCGTACCGGGATAAGCTCCGTCGGGTGACGGACAACCTGGTGTGGATCGACTGCGAGATGACCGGCCTCGACCTGAGTAAAGACGCACTGATCGAGATCGCGGTTCTCGTGACCGACTCCGAGCTCAACATCGTCGACGAGGGCGTCGACATCGTCATCCACGCCGACGACGCCCAGCTGGACGCCATGCCGGACGTCGTCCGGGAGATGCACGCCACCTCCGGCCTCACCCCGCTCGTGCGCCAGTCGACCGTCTCGGTGGCCGAAGCCGAGGCCCAGGTGCTCGACTACGTGCGCAAACACATCCCGGACGCCCGCACCGCGCCGCTCTGCGGCAACTCCATCGCCACCGACCGCGGCTTCATCGCCCGCGACATGCCCGCCCTCGACGCCCACCTCCACTACCGGATGATCGACGTGTCGTCCATCAAGGAGCTGTGCAGGCGCTGGTACCCGAGGATCTACTACGCGCAGCCCGACAAGGGCCTCACGCACCGCGCGCTCGCGGACATCAAGGAGTCGATCCGCGAGCTGGAGTACTACCGGGGCACCGCGTTCGTCCCCGCCCCCGGGCCGACCAGCGACCAGGCAAAAGCCGTGGCAGAGGCCCTGATGAACCGCAAGTCGTAACCTGCTGTCGGGCCGTCCCCCGGGCACGTTACGATATGCGCGCTGCCCGGTTGCGGCGGCGATGGTGGGTGTAGCTCAGCTGGTAGAGCACCTGGTTGTGGTCCAGGATGTCGCGGGTTCAAGTCCCGTCACTCACCCGTGGATGACCCTGTTCGGTGGCCCTTCGGGGCCACCTTCCCGGGCGGGTTCGTCATCATGTTGGGGGGCCGAGCCCCCCAAGCCCCCCACGGTGCGGTTGGTTCGGCCTGACTGCGTTGTCGGGTTTCTCGGTTCGCCGTTCTGGCCGGATCGGTTTGATCGCGTCGGCCCCCGGGCTTCCGGGCCGCCCTGCGGGGCGGATCCGCCCTCCGCCGTGTCGCCCCGGACTTCCGGCCCCGCCCTGCGGGGATCCACTCTGGCCGCCGCGCCCCGGACTTCCCGCCCGCCCTGCGGGCGGAACCGATCCACGCATCGCCCCGGGCCTTCCCGGCCCACTATCCGCCGGATCCCCCCGGCCGCGTCACCCCGGGCTTCCCGGCCCACCCTGCGCGGATCCACCCCCGCCGCCTCGCCCCGGACTCCCCGCCCACCATCTGCCGGATCCCCCCGGCCGCGTCACCCCGGACTTCTCAGCCCACTCTGCGCGGATCCACCCCGGCCACCTCGCCCCGGACTCCCCGCCCACCATCTGCCGGATCCCCCCGGCCGCGTCACCCCGGGCTTCCCGGCCCACCCTGCGCGGATCCACCCCCGCCGCCTCGCCCCGGACTCCCCGCCCACCATCTGCCGGATCCCCCGGCCGCGTCGGCCCAGACTCCCAGCCCCACCTGCACGGATCCGGCCTCGCCGCGTCGCCGCAGGACTTCCGCCCTCATCCGCCGGATCCGCCCCACCGCGTCACCCCGGACTCCCGGCCAACCTTCAGGCCGAACCGCCCCACCGCGTCACCCCGGGCTTCCCGGCCCACCCTGCGCGGATCCACCCGGCCACCTCGCCCCGGACTTCCCGCCCGCCATCTGCCGGATCCGCCCGGCCGCGTCGGCCCGGACGTCCAGCCCTCACCTGGGCGGATCCACCCCGGCCGCGTCGCCGCAGGCCTCCTTCCCCCATCCGCCGGATCCGCCCACCGCCTCGCCTCGGACTTCCCGGCCCCGCCCTGCGGGCGGAACCGATCCACCGCGTCGCTGCGGGCTTTCGCCCCACCGTCCGCGTGGTTGTCCAACCATGTTGCCGCGGGCTTCCCGGCCAGCCCTGCGGGCGGATCCACCCGGCCGCGTCGTCCCGGACTTCCCACCCCCTGCGCGGGTCCATCCGGTCGCGCGTCGCCGGACTTCGCGTCCCACCGTCCGCTGGATCGGCCTGGCGCCGCCGCGGGGCTTTCCGGCCTGCTCTGGGGGCGGATCTGCCCGGCCGCGTTGGTGCGGGCTTTTCGGCCCGCCGTCCGTCGGATCCGTTTGATCGTGTCGGCCCCGGCCTTCCGGCCCGCCCTTCGGGCGGGACCGGCCTCGCTGCGGGCTTCGGGTCGTCATCCGCTGGATTCGCCGGTTGCGCCGCGTCCGGCTTCTGAGCCCGCCCTGCGGCGCCGCGTTGATGTGAGCTTTCCGTCCGTGTGCGGGGGCGCTTGAGTTGGCGAGGCCCCCGGGAGCGTTGCTCCCGGGGGCCTGTTCGTGCTGTCTAGCGCTTGCCGCCCTTGGTCCACTCTGCCCATGGGATTTGCCAGTCGCCCAGGCCGTCCCATGGTTCCAGGATCTGGCCGCCGCTGTTCTTGACCACGATCACGTCGCCCTTCTGGCTGATTTCCTGCAGCCAGGCGGCGTTCTCCGTGGTCATGTTGAGGCAGCCGTGGCTCACGTTGCGGTGGCCCTGGTCACCCACCGACCACGGGGCCGAGTGGTAGAAGATGCCGCTGTTCGACATGCGGCTCGCCACCGCCACCGTCGTCCGGTAGCCCTCCGCCGCGTCCGTCGGGACGCCGTAGGTGCTCGAGTCCATCGTGTAGTTGGTGTGCTCGCTCATCACGACGTAGGTGCCCGACGGAGTCTCGTGGCCCGGCTTGCCCATCGAGATGGGGATCGTCCGCGCGACCTTGCCGTTCACCGTGACCGTCATCTGGTGCGTTGCGCCGTCCGCGACGGCCACGACGGCCTTCCCGACCGTGATGTTGGCCACGCGGCTCTCGTTGCCGAACACGCCGTTGCCGAAGTCCTTGCCGAAGATCGCCGCGTTGACCGTGATCTTCGTCCCAGCCGCCCAGTAGGTCTTCGGGCGCCAGTGGACCTCGCTGTCGTCGAACCAGTAGAACGCGCCCTCGGTGTGCGGGGTCGTCGCGATCTGGATCGCCTTCTCCACCGCCGCCTTGTTCTCGATGTTCACGTCGAAGTAGAAGGCCAGCGGCTGGCCCACGCCCACCGTCTGCCCGTCCAGCGGGTTCATCGACAGGTCGGCCTTCAACCGCGGCGTCGCCGTCGTGAACACGGACTTCACCGTCGTCCGCTTCTCGTCCGTGCCCTTGCCCGTCGCCGTCGCCGTGTAGGTCTTGCCGAACCCGAGCGGCTCCGTCGTCTGCCAGGTCGTCTTGTCCGGCGACAACTGGCCCCGGACCTGCTCACCCTGCTCGTTGACCACCCTGACCTGCGTCAACATGCCGTCGACGGCCGCGATCGTCACCGGGTTGCCCGGCACCACGTCCGCCGCCTTGTCGGCCGGTGTGATCGCCAGCTTCACCGGCTTCTTCGGCGGCGCCGGTTTCGCACTCGATGTCGTCTTCTGCTTGTCCGCCGCGGGGGCAGGCTCCGCCTGCCCGGTCGTGCACGACGTGATCATCAACACGGCGAGGCCCAGCACCCCGCCGAGCAGCGCACCCCGCCGTCGGCCACCCCAGCCCATCCCGTACCGCCCCATCCAACCGTGATCGTCATGCATAGTGTGCCGGATGCGTCCACCGCCCCGGAGCAGGCCATCCACTCCGAAGGGGAATCCGGTTTCAGGGGTCCCCAGGGCACGTGATACCGTTCTTCACGTCGCGCCGGAGAGATCCTCTCCGACACGCGCCGCTAGCTCAATTGGCAGAGCAGCTGGCTCTTAACCAGCGGGTTCGGGGTTCGAGTCCCTGGCGGCGTACTCGCCCGGAGGCCGAGTCCTGTTCGTTGCTTGTCGCAACTTCCCAGGGCTCGGCCTTCGTCATTTCTTCTGGGAGCCGAGCCCCCAGACCCCACGGTGTGGCCTCTCCTGACCCAGCGTGGTTGCCCTCCCCGACCCAGGCGTCGGTGAGTTTCTCCGGCCAGCGGTTGCCTTCCCGGCCCAGCGTCGGCGGCTTTCTCGGTTCTTGCTCGTCCTCAGTGGACTCCTGGCCGGTTCCTGCCGATCCGGATTGTTCCGGGACCCCTCCCCGCTTCCGCGCAGGACAATCACCCTGCCGTCGCGTTTCTGGGGAAAGGGCCATCGATGGACAGCTCGCCGCGGTCTCCCTCGTGGGCCGCCTACGTCGATCCCGACGCCACGCCGCCCTATGGCATCGCCCTCCCCACGGCGCGGAAGGCCGCCGAGCCGTTCGCCGCGGCTGCCGGGAACGCCTCCCTGCTCGGGGTGGGGTACTTCCTGCTCGGGCGTGTGGTGCTCGGGGTCACGGCCTTGCTCGGGTCCCTGCTGCTCCTGGTGCTCCACCTGACCGCATGGCCGACGTTGTGGTTCTCGTTCGTCGTCGTCGGCTGGTGGGGTCTGGGCGTCGTGCACGGGTACCTGCTCGCGCGGACACATCCGCGGGCCCGGCCGGCGACCCGGCAGTGGGTCGTGGCGCTCGCCGCCGCTCTTCCCGTGTTGCTGGCGTTCGGGCTCCTGCGGTTCGACGCGGCGGGTATCGGTCAGGACGTCGCCGCCGGGCGTGCTGACGGGGACTGCGCCGCCGCCCTCGCGGCCACCGACCGGCTGTGGTTCGGGAACCGGCTCGCCGACGTGCCGCTGGCCGAGCGGGCCGACGACACCGTGGCCGCCTGCGACCGGCTCCGCACCGCAGGCGAGGAGCTCGACACCGGGCTCGCCGGGGACACCGGCGCACTCGCCGACGGGTTCGCCCGACTCGACGGTGTGCTCACCGACCTGCCCGGGCACGAGGAGATGGTCAGGTCCACCGTGCGCCGCTTCGTCGACGGGCTGCCCACCGACGACCCCTGCCGCACGACCGCCGTCACCGACTGGTTGACGGACGAGAAGCCCGGCGGGGTGCTCCGGGCCGCGTCCGACGTCGTGCCCGGGGTCGCGCCCGCCGCGATCGTCGCGTGCGCGGACGGCTTCATGACCGCCTCCGACTGGCAGCGCGGGCGCACATACTACCAGCAGCTGCTCGACGAGTACCCCGACCACGAGCTGGCGGCCAAGGCCCAGCAAGGCGTCGTCAAGGCCACGCGGGCCATCGAACTCGCCAACGTGCGGAGCCTGCTCACCACGACCGGCGACGCGCAGCCCGCCTACTGCAGCACACCCGCGCCCTACAGCGGCGCCAAGCCGTACGTGCCCGGCAAGCCCAACCGGTCACTCGTCTACGGCAACGCCGCGCACACCGGGAAGATCCCCGCCGGCTGGCGCGCCAAGGACGCCGCGGACGCGGTCGTCGTCATCTGCGCAGGCGAGACCGAGTACGGCGCGGCCGTCGCGACCTGCCCGTACGAGGCCGACACCATCGCCGGGTACGTGGACGTCACGTTCCGGAAGATCGCGATCCCGCTGAAGCTGTTCGAGGTGCGGACCGGGAAGCTCGTCGCCCAGTTCACGCTGCAGATCAACGGGGCCAGCTGCCCGGCGGTGCTCAAGTACACCTCCTACTCCTATGTGGACTTCGGGCCGCCGTCGGAGGTGTACGTGACCGCGTCGGTCAACGACGTGCGGGCCGCGTTCCGGCCGCTGCTCGTGCCGTGAACCACCGCCAGGAGTACAGCTGGCTGTACCGCGCCGACGCCCGTCGACGCCTATCGTCGCCACCATGCCGGACCGCGAACGACCCGCCCACCCGCGCCGCATCGACGGCACGCAGAACCGGCTCATCGCGGTGAACGTCCTGCTCGGGGGCGCGCGCCGGGCGTTGACGCGGGACCCCGGCGCGGCCGACGCCATGCTCGGCCGCGCCCAGGACGAGGTCGAGGCGGCGCTCGCCGAGCTGCGCGGGTTCCTGCCGCCGGGGTGAGCGGCCGGTGCGTGGACAATCGCGCCATGCGGATAGTGATCGCCGAGGACGACCCGTTGCTGCGCGAGGGCCTCGCGCTGCTGCTGCGCGCCGAGTCCCTCGACGTCGTCGCCACCACCGACAACCCGGACGCGTTCCTCGCCGCCGTGGACGAGCACGAGCCCGACGTGGCCATCGTGGACGTCCGGATGCCGCCGACCCACACCGACGAGGGCATCGTCGCGGCCGTCGAGGCCCGGCGGCGCAGGCCGGGGCTGGCGGTGCTCGTGCTGTCCGCGTACGTGGAACAGGCGTTCGCCACCGACCTCCTCGCCGGCGGCGGCGCGCGGCTCGGGTACCTGCTGAAGGAGCGGGTCGGCCGGGTGGAGGAGTTCCTCGACGCGCTGCACCGCGTGCGCGACGGCGGCATGGCGATCGACCCGGACGTCGTCGCGCAGCTGCTGGCCCGCACCCGCCCGGACACCAAGCTCGAGCGCCTGTCCCCGCGTGAGCGGGAGGTGCTGGCGCTGATGGCGGAGGGCCTCGGCAACACCGCGATCGCCGAACGCCTCGTGGTCACCGACGGCGCCGTGCACAAGCACATCCGCAGCATCTTCGCGAAGCTCGACCTGGCCCCCGACGACCGCGCCGACCGCAGGGTCACCGCGGTGCTGCGCTACCTCGAGGCCGACGCCCGCCGGTAGCGACGGCGGAACCGCGTCGTCCGGCCGGTGCCGCGCCTGCTTCGGCGCCGCGCCGTCGCGTCCCGGCGCTGACCGCTACACGGCGAACACCTGGGAGTCGTCGGCGAACGCCTTGAACTCGAGCGCGTTGCCCGCCGGGTCCAGCAGGAACATCGTCCACTGTTCGCCGGTCTCGCCCTTGAACCGGACGTAGGGCTCGATGACGAACTCCGTGCCCGCCGCGCGTAAGCGGTCGGCGAGCTTCTGGAACTCCGGCACGCTCAGGACCAGGCCGAAGTGCGGCACCGGCACGTCGTGCCCGTCGACGGGGTTGTGGACGCGCTGCTGCCGCTCCGGGGCCAGGTGCGTGACGAACTGGTGGCCGTGCAGGTTCCAGTCCACCCACGTGTCCGAGCTGCGGCCCTGCTCGAGGCCGAGCACCTCGCCGTAGAAGCGCCGCGCCTCCGCCAGGTCGTCGACCAGCATGGCCAGGTGGAACCGGGGGATCGGGAGTTCCGTCATGTCCTCATGTTAACATTGCGACATGACCGCTCGAGTGGCCCCCGCACGGCGGCGGGGTCTGGCCGACGAGGTCGCGGACCGCATCCGCGACGCGATCTTCAGTGGCGCGTACCCGCTGGGCGCCCAGCTGCGCGAGCTGGAGCTGGCCGCCGCTCTCGAGGTCAGCAGGGGGCCGGTCCGGGAGGCGCTGCTGCGGCTGGAGCGGGAGGGGCTGGTGCGCAGCGAGTGGCACCGCGGCGCCACGGTGATGACGCTGACCGGCGAGGACATCGCGGAGCTGGACAGCCTGCGCGGCGCGCTCGATCGCCTCGCCGTCGAACGGGTGGTCGCGCACGCCTCCGACGACGACCTGGCCACCGTCGAGCAGGCCGCGAAACGGATGGCGCACGCCGAGGACGAGCACACGATGGTGCGGCTCGACATCCGGTTCCACGACGCCGTGTACGCCGCGACCAGGCACCGGCGGCTCCTGCACGCCTGGCAAGGGATCCGCTCGCAGGTCCACCTGTTCCTGCTGACCAGGATCGGGGTCAGCGCCGACGACTACCTGGCGCACATCCCCGAGGAGCACGACGAGCTGGTCGCGGCGCTGCGCGCCCGCGACGCCGAGGCCGCGCTCGAGAAGTTCGCCCTGCACCGCAAGCACGCCTTCGAACTGCTCATCGGCTCCCGATTACCGGAACCCACCGCCGAGTGAACGTCCCGGCCCGCGGCGCTCAGCGGGCAAGCCGCGGCGTGCGCACTGCCGCGTCCCCGCAGGCGGCGTGACCGTCTGTGGTGTCGTCACTCGTCCGAGGGCTGCATCGCGTCGCCCAGCTTCTCCGACGGCGCTTGTGGCTGCTCGTCGGTGTGCCCGCCCCACGGTCCGACGTACTTGTTCGCCCGCCACTCCTCGATGGCGTGCGGGTAGTGCAGGTCGAACGCCGGACGTTCGGAACGGATCTTCGGCAGCTCGGTGAAGTTGTGCCGCGGCGGCGGTGACGACGTGGCCCACTCGAGGGAGTTGCCGTAGCCCCACGGGTCGTCCATCGTGGCCGGCTCGCCGTAGCGGTAGCTGCGGAAGACGTTCCACACGAACGGGAGCACGGACGCGCCGAGGATGAACGAGCCGATCGTGGACACCGTGTTCAGCGCGGTGAACCCGTCGGTGGCCAGGTAGTCGGCGTACCGGCGCGGCATGCCCTCGTTGCCCAGCCAGTGCTGCACCAGGAACGTGCCGTGGAACCCCAGGAACGTGGTCCAGAAGTGGAGTTTGCCGAGTGGCTCGTTCAGGTACCGGCCGGTGATCTTCGGGAACCAGAAGTAGATCCCGGCGTAGGTGGCGAACACGATCGTGCCGAACAGGACGTAGTGGAAGTGCGCGACGACGAAGTAGGTGTCGGTGACGTGGAAGTCGATCGGCGGGGACGCCAGCAGCACGCCGGTGAGCCCGCCGAGCAGGAACGTGACCAGGAAACCAATCGAGAACAGCATCGGTGACTCGAAGGTCAGCTGCCCTTTCCACATCGTGCCGACCCAGTTGAAGAACTTGATGCCGGTCGGGATGGCGATCAGGAACGTCGACATCGAGAAGAACGGCAGCAAGACCGCACCGGTCGCGAACATGTGGTGCGCCCACACCACGATGGAGAGCGCGGCGATCGCGAGCGTCGCGTAGATCATGCCGCGGTAGCCGAACAGCGGCTTGCGGCTGAACACCGGCACGACCTCGGTGATGATCCCGAAGAACGGCAGCGCCACGATGTACACCTCGGGGTGGCCGAAGAACCAGAACAGGTGCTGCCACAGGATCGCGCCACCGTTGGCCGGGTCGAACACGTGCGCGCCGATGAGGCGGTCGGCGAGCAGGCCCATCAGCGCGGCGGTCAGGATCGGGAACGCGATCAGGATCAGAATGGTGGTGATCAGGATGTTCCAGGTGAAGATGGGCATCCGGAACATCGTCATGCCGGGCGCGCGCAGGCAGACGACCGTGGTCAGCATGTTCACGCCGCCGAGGATCGTGCCGAGACCGGACAGCACGAGCCCGACGATCCACAGGTTCCCGCCGATGCCGGGACTGCGCGTGACGTCCGACAACGGTGTGTAGGCGGTCCAGCCGAAGTCGGCGGCGCCCGCCGGGGTCAGGAACGAGCCGATGACGATGAGCCCGCCGAAGAGGAACAACCAGTACGACAGCGCGTTCAGGCGCGGGAACGCCACGTCGGGCGACCCGATCTGCAGCGGGAGGACGAAGTTCGCGAAACCGAACAGGATCGGGGTCGCGTAGAGCAGCAGCATGATCGTGCCGTGCATGGTGAACAGCTGGTTGTACTGCTCCTGCGACAGGAACTGCAGACCCGGCCAGGCCAGCTCGGCGCGCATCAGCAGCGCCATCACGCCGCCGGTCATGAAGAACACGAACGACGTGACCAGGTAGAGGACGCCGATCTGCTTGGGGTCGGTGGTCCGGAAGACCCCGAGGAAGACCGCGCCTTTCCGGCCCCGCACGGCGGCGCCGGCGTGGATGCGGATCGGCACCGGTTTGACGGCGGTCATGGGAGGCTCCCCACCGGGTGGACTCGCCCTCGCCCGTCCCATGGTTCTCGCCTTGCCCCGGATCGGCAAGTCCGCGGCGGGTGACCGGGAACAAACCGGTCACCCGCCGCGTTGTGTCACTTGGCGAGCGTCTCCAGCTCGGCCAGCGCGGCGGCCAGCCGGAAGTACTTGCTGTTCGCCAGGTCGCGCACGGTCTTGATGTTGAACGCGGCGGCCAGCTTCTCGGCGTCGCCCTCGCTGACACCCGAGATGGCGGCCACCGGCGAGTCCAGGATCTCGGTGACGCCCAGGTCCTCGTACGCCTTGTCGAGCTGCTTCGCGAGGTCTACGGAAACGGCCACTGTCACTTGCTCCTTCGTCGGTGGGGACTGACGGGGGAACCTTAGACGGTTGCGCACCGTGCGGGCGGGGCGGTAGCCTCGGGTCACCGCTCGTGGTTGCGGACCTCTTCCCCCACTGAGCCTCTTCTTTCTCTTTTTCTTCACACAGTCCTCGCGCGACTGTGCGTTCACCTTAAGGATTTCCCATGTCTGTCAACGGAATACTCGACATCGTCGGCGACCGCGCGTTCGTGCGCGCCGACGGCTACCTGCCCGGTCCCGGGGACACCTCCGTCCCCATGGGACTGGTGCGCGCCAACGACCTGCGGCGCGGCGACACCGTCACCGGCGAGGCCCGGTCCGGCAAGCTCGCCGTGGTCGAGAGCGTGAACGGCCAGCGGCCGCGGTACTCACGTCCCGCGTTCGCGGACCTGACTCCCTTGTACCCCAACGAAAGGCTCCGCCTGGAGACGGAGCCGCACGCGCTCATCACCCGGGTGAGCGACCTCGTCATGCCGGTCGGCAAGGGGCAGCGCGCGTTGATCGTCGCGCCGCCCAAGGCGGGCAAGACCACGGTGCTGCAGGCGATCGCGCACGGCATCGCCAAGAACCACCCGGAATGCCACCTCATGATGGTGCTCGTCGGCGAGCGCCCGGAGGAGGTCACCGACCTGTCCCGCGGTGTGCCCGCCGAGGTCGCGGCGGCGACGTTCGACCTGCCGCCGCGTGACCACACCGCCCTCGCCGAACTCGCGATCGAACGAGCGAAACGGCTCGTGGAACACGGCCGGGACGTGGTCCTGCTGCTGGACTCGCTCACCCGGCTCGGCCGCGCGTACAACCTCGCCGCCCCCGCGACCGGCCGGATCCTCACCGGCGGCGTCGACTCCAGCGCGCTGACCCCGCCGAAACGCTTCCTTGGCGCGGCACGCAACATCGAGAGCGGCGGCTCCCTGACGATCTTCGCGACGGCGCTCGTCGAGACCGGTTCCGCCGGCGACTCGGTGATCTTCGAGGAGTTCAAGGGCACCAGCAACGCCGAGTTGCGCCTCGACCGCCGCATCGCGGAACGTCGCGTGTTCCCCGCGGTGGACGTGCGCGGGTCCGGCACCCGCAAGGAGGAACTGCTGCTCAGCCCGGGCGAGCTGGCCGCGACCCGCGCGCTGCGGCACGCACTCGACACCCGCGAGCCTGGCCAGGCCATCGACGTCGTCCTGGAGGGCCTCCGCAAGACCCCGACGAACACCGCCTTCCTGACCGGCCTGACCCGACGCTGACCCCGCGAGTCACGCTGTCGCGCACACCGAGTTGCCGGTTTCCCTGCACCTCGGCCGACCGCGGCGGGTGCACGAAACTGACAACTCGTACTGTTCCAGCGCGTGACTCGCGAGGGTCGGGGGCGGGGCGGGTGGGGTGAACCGTGCGCGGGCGGTTTCCGTGTATGGGGGTATGGCGCGGTTGTGGGTCGTGGTGGTGGCCGCCCTCGTGCTGAGCGGGTGTGCGCAGGAGGCGCCGCCGCCGCCCGAGCGGGTCTACACCGTCGAGGAGCTTGCGGACAAGATCGGGTGCGAGCCCGAGTTCCAGGGCAAGACCAGCGACTTCCGGCAGGCGGCCTGCGCGACCGACGCCACCCGGTACATGCTCCTCGACTTCACCACCGAGGAGAAGAAGCGGGCCTGGCTCGACACGGCGCTGCTCTACGGCGCCACGTACCTGGTCGGCGAGAAGTGGGCCCTCACCAGCATCGAGGTGGCCGACATGGAACGGCTGCGCGGGGAGATCGGGGGCACCCTCCGGGGCGACCCCACCATGCAGCACTGAATCGGCGCGCCCCTCGCGAAAGAGGCGCGCCGACCGGGTGGCTACTGGGTCACGACGAGCACCGCCGCCGGGCGGCCCATGCTGTCGTCGTCGCCATCGTCGTCGTCCTCCTCGCTGTCGTTGCACGCGGCCAGGAGCGGCAGGGCGGCCAGCGCCCCGATGACGGCCAGCATGCGGAGCGAGCGGCGGGTGGGGTCGTGCGCCACGGGGAACATCCCTTCGGTCGACGATATGTCCGATTCCGTTGTATCGCACATCGGACGCCCCCGCTCATCACGCCTTCCTGGCGACCCCCGCGAAGGACAGCTCGTTCATCTCCGGGTCGTCGGAGATGTCGCCGGCACCGCCGGGACGCCAGGTACCCGTCGGCACGAGACCCGGCTCCACCAGCGCGAAGTCGCCGAACAGCGCCGAGATCTCCGCGCGGGTGCGCGGGAACACCTGCCCGGCGCCCCGGTTCTCCCGCACGACACCGGCCACGGCGTGGATCTTGTCGCCCTGGATGTCGTCGGTCATGTGCGTGATCGCGAGGTGGCTGCCCGGCGCGAGCGCGGACCGGTACCGCTCGACCAGCGCCGCGGGGCCTGCGTCGTCCGGCACCCAGTGCAGGACCAGCAGGAACAGCAGGCCGACGGGCTGGTCGAAGTCGATCAGCGAGCGCGTGACCGGGTGGCCGAGGATGCGCTCCGGGTCGCGCATGTCCGCCTCGACGATGCCCGCGCGCTCGTTCGCCATCAGCATCAGCTCACTGTGCGCGACCGCGATCGGGTCCTTGTCGACGTACACGACCCGGCAGTCGGGGTGTTCCTGCTGCGCGATCTCGTGCACGTTGCCGACGGTCGGGATGCCGGAGCCGATGTCGAGGAACTGGCGGATGCCCTCGCCGATCATGAAGCGGACCGCGCGGGCGAGGAAGGCGCGGTTGAGCCGGGCAGCGGCCCTGATCCCCGGCACGGCGCGTTCGACCTGGTCGGCCATGGCGCGGTCGGCCTCGAAGTTGTGGCTGCCACCGAGGAGATAGTCGTAGGTCCTGGCCCCGCTCGGCGCGGACGTGTCGATGATCCCGGGCACCCAGTCCTGCTGTGTCACGCCGCACCTCGATTTTGCGAGAAAGCTCCACGAAAATCCCGCGATCCCACCCGTTCGGGTGCTGTCGTAGACCACTCGGGGCCCCTTACTGTAATCCGTCTCGCGAGGCGAGGAGATGCGGATGTCCGTTCCGGTGGCACCCGGGCGGTGGCCTGTACTCGGCCACACCCCAGCGCTGCTGCGACGCAGATTCGGCTTCACAGAAGGTCTTCACGCGTACGGTGACGTCGTGCGCGTGTACCTCGGCACGCTCCCGATGTACTTCGTCACCACCCCGGAGCTGACGCACCGCGTACTCGTCACCGACTCGGCGAGTTTCGGAAAAGGCGCCATGTTCGACAAGTTCCGACCTTTCGTCGGCAACGGCCTCGTGAATTCCGGTGGCGCCTTTCACCTGCGACAACGCAGATTGGTTCAGCCCGCGTTCCACCGCGACCGCATCGCGCGATATGCCGAGAAAATGGCAACCGCGGTTTCCCGTTTGAGCGGCTCGTGGCGCCCGGGGGAACGGCGCGAGATCAACGAGGACATGCAGGCACTCGCGGTGACCATCGTCGGCGAGGCGCTGTTCGGCACCGAGTTCGGCCGCACCGCCATCGAGGAGGCCCGCCACTCGATCCCCATCGTGATCCGGCACGGCATGGTCCGCGCCCTGTCCCCCGCCTTCG
This sequence comes from Actinophytocola sp. KF-1, assembly GCF_054661535.1. NCBI lineage: Bacteria > Bacillati > Actinomycetota > Actinomycetes > Pseudonocardiales > Pseudonocardiaceae > Actinophytocola > Actinophytocola sp. KF-1. The sequence continues at coordinate 292,611 of NZ_BAAFVK010000010.1, forward strand.
TCGGCCCGCTGCTGGTGCGCGGCAACCGCCAGTTCGACCGCGCGGTGCGCCGCATGCGCGCCGTGGTCGGCCAGGTCATCACCGACTGGCGCGCGAGCGGGGCCGACCGGGGTGACCTGCTGTCCATGCTGCTCTCGGCCCGCGACGAGGACGGCGAGCCGATGACCGACCGGCAGGCCTACGACGAGGTCGTCACGCTGCTGTCCGCGGGCATCGAGACCAGCGCGCTCGCGCTGGCGTGGCTGTTCCACCGGATCGCCACGCACCCGGACGTCGAGCGGCGCGTGCACGAGGAGATCGACCAGGTGCTGTCCGGCCGCCCGGTCACCGCCGACGACGTGCCGAAGCTGACCTACGTGCAGCAGGTGATCAACGAGACCCTGCGGATGTACCCGATCTGGATCCTCATGCGCCGCACGCTGCGCCCGGTGCGGCTCGGCGGCGTCCGCCTGCCCGCGGGCACCGAGGTCACCATCAGCCCGCACGCACTGCACCACGACCCGCACACGTTCCCGGACCCGCACCGCTTCGACCCGGACCGGTGGGCGCCGGACCGCGCCAAGGACATCCCGCGCGGTGCGTTCATCCCGTTCGGCGCGGGCAACCGCATGTGTGTCGGCAACGCCTTCGCCATGACCGAGATGGTCGTGACGGTGGCGACGATCGCGAGCCGCTGGCGGCTCGAACCCGTCCCCGACCGGCCCCTGCGGGTCAAGTACACCTCCACCGCCTATCCCGCGCGGCTGTCGATGACGGCCGTCCCACGCTGAAAGGTGCCCGTTGTTCGCCCGACCCCCACGGCGGCTCGCCATGGCGATCGCCGCCGCCGCGTCCGCGCTCGTCCTGTCCGCACCCACGGCGCAGGCGGCCCAGCCGACCTGCGCAGAGGAGCGGTACCCGGTCACGATCGCCGGCCTCGCGCAGACCATGGCGGCCACGCTCTGCGTCCCCGCCGGTGGCGCGCAGGCCGTGCAGGTGCTCGTCCCGGGCGGGTTCTACAACCGCGGCTACTGGGACATCCCCGTCGACCCGGCGACGCACTCGTTCCGCAAGGCCATGAACGACGCGGGCTACGCGACGCTGGCCGTCGACCGGCTCGGCACCGGGCGCAGCTCGGTCCCGCCGAGCGTCCTGCTGACGGCGATCACCCAGGCATCGGCCGTGCACCAGGTGGTCGGGAAGCTGCGCGAGCGGTTCCGCACGGTGTTCCTCGGCGGGCACTCGCTCGGCTCCGCCATCTCGATCATCGAGGCGGCCACGTACCGCGACGTGGACGGCGTGCTGGTCACCGGCATGGGCCACCACCTCAACGCGCTCGGCCTCGCGCCGATCGCCGCCACGTTCGTGCCCGCCGTGCTGGACCCCGCGTTCGCGGGCCGCGCGCTCGACCTCGGCTACCTCACCACGATGCCCGGCACGCGCTGGCGGTCGCTGCACGCGCCGGGTCCCTACGACGCGGCGATCGACGCGCTCGACGAGTCGACGAAGGACGTCGCCGCGCCGACCGAGCTGGTCGACGCCGCGCTGCTCGGCACCGTCACCCCGTACACCGCGAAGGTCGGCGTCCCCGTGCTGACCGTCATGGCGGGCAACGACCCGACCTTCTGCGGACTGCTCGCCACCGACTGCTCGTCGTCGGCGAGCCTGCTCGCGGCGGAGGCCCCGTTCTACGGGTCCGCCGCGCGACTGCGGGCCTACGTCCTACCGGGCTACGGCCACGCGCTCAACTACGCCCCGAACGCTCCGGACCTGCACGATGTGGTGGTGCGATGGGCAGATCGGATGATCCCCCGATGACGAAGCCCCTGCCGAACGGGCCGAGAGCGCCGGTGCCGAGAACGCCGGAGCAACGGGAGAAGGCACGCGTCAAGGTCGCCAGGAAGTGGGCGTACCTGATCAGCACGACGGCGTACGTGCCGTTGAAGCACACCGACATCGAGGCGCCGTTGCTGGAGATGGTCCGCGAGCTGTTCACGGCGCTGGCCGCCGAGCCGCTCGGCATCGAGGACGCGGAGCGGGTCGGCGCCCGTCTCGTGTCGCTGAACTGCGTCGACAAGTCGAGCCTGCAGTGCACGGTGGACGTGCTGGCCGGGCCGCTGCTGTCCGACGACGACGTGCGGCACCTGCCGCCGGAGCGGGTGGTGCGGCTGCTCGGCGCGCTGTCGGCGGGCTTCGCCGAGGCGATCCGGCGCCGCACCACCGACCAGCAGGAGGCCATGTGCCGTTCCCTGATGGAGGTCGCCGCGAAGGCGATGCGCGCGGCGGAGAGCAGGCAGACCGACTTCGGTGACACGTCGACCGAGCTGACGCTGCTGCGCCGCCAGCTCAGCCACCAGCTGCTGCACGACCCGCTGACGGGCCTGCCGAACCGGCAGTTCCTCAGCACGCGGCTGGAGGAGGTGCTCGCGTCCGGCAGCCCGACCACGCTGTACCGGGTCGAGCTGAACGGGTTCTCCGTCTTCAACGAGGGCCTCGGCGGCCCGGACGCCGACACGCTGATGACGTCGATCGCCGTGCGGCTGCGGACCGCGCTGTCCGGCGAGGGCACGATGGTGGCCCGGTTCGACCGGGCCGGTTTCGTGGTGCTGCAGGAGCACGACGACAACGCGCGACCCGCCGAGGTGGTCGCGACGATCATGGCCGCCGTCACCGGGACCACGCGCGTCGCCGGCGTCGGGCTCGCGACGAGCGCCAGCGTCGGCGTGGTGCAGAGCCCACCGCACCGGGCCGATCCGGTGGAACTCGTGCAGGCGGCGGACATCGCGCTGCGGCACGCCAAGGACGAGGGCCCCGGCCGGTGGCGGCTGCTCATGCCGGACGAGGACGCGCACGACCGCAAGCTGCTGCGGTTCGCGGCGACCCTGCCCGCCGCGCTGGAGAACGGGCAGCTCGCCGTCGGGTACCGGCTGCGGGTGGCGCTCGCCGACCGGCAGCCCGTCGGCGTCGACGCGTTCCCGCGCTGGCAGGAGGCCGGGCTGTCCGAGCAGCGGTGCGTCGAGTTGGTGGAGGCGACGGGGCTCAGCCCGAAGCTCGGCCGGTGGGTGCTGCGGGACGCGTGCGACCGGCTCGCGGGCGCCGCGCTGCCGCTGTCGGTGAACCTGTCCCGCAACCAGTCGGCCGCGCCCGACCTCGTCGACTCGGTGCTCGGCGTGCTGGACGAGGCCGCGATGCCCGCCGACCGGCTGCAGGTGGCGATGCCCGCGCGGGAGGTCTTCGACGGGCGGGCGCGGACCATGGACAACCTGTCCTCGCTCGCGGCGGCGGGTGTCGGCACGGCGGTCCACGACTTCAGCGGGGACGCTTCCGACGTCGTGCGGCTCGCCGGGCTGCCGCTGCGCGCGGTGGCCCTGACCGAACGGCTCGTGTCGCAGGCCAGGGGCGCGCCCCGGAAGTCGTTGGTGGCGAAGGCGCTGACCGGCCTCGCGGCGATGGTGCACGAGGCGGGCGCCACGGTCGCGGTCGACGACATCCGCAGCAAGCAGGAGGCGGAGTGGTGGCGCGGCGTGGGCGCCGACACCGCGTCCGGTCCGCTGTTTCCCGGTCCGGACCCGGAGGTGCTGTTCCCGGACTGACCCGGCGGTGTGCGGGCCCGGCAACCGTTCAGCAGCGGTCGCGGGGCGGGAGGCCCGTCGTGTCGGTGACGCGGTCGCGGTACGTGCGCGCCGCGAACTCGGCGAACCGGGTCACGTCCGCGGCCGTCGACACCAGTCCGAAGGACACGCGGACCGCGCCCGCCGACGGGAGGCCGATCAGGTCGAGGTACTCGTCGAGCGAGGCGGTCCGTGTGTGCCGCAACGGCTTCAGCGCGGCGACGTCCAGCCCGAACGCGTTCTCGCCGACGCCCGGGTTGCAGAAGCAGCCGGTGCGCAGCGAGATCCCCGCCGCCGACGACTCGGCCGCGACCAGGCGCTCGTCGACCACCTTGCCCGTCGCGTCGAGGAAGTTGAACGCGACCGTGCCGCCGCGGGCGTCTCGCGTGGCCGGGCCGTACACGCGGGTCATCGGGCTGCCGTCGCTGTGCCGCAGCTCCGCGAGGCGCGACAGGAACCAGCCCGTCAGGCACGCCACCCTCGTGCCGATCAGCGGCACGCCGATGTCCGCCAGCCAGTCGAGTCCGAAGTGGACGTCCGGGATGGACAGGAAGTTGAGCGTGCCGTCCTCGAACGCGCTCTCGTCGGGCGCCATGGTGTGCCACGGCCTGCCGACGCTGACCGCCTGGATCGTGCCGCCCGAGAACCACGGCCTGCGCAGCCGGGCGAGGGCGTCCCGGCGCGCGATCAGGCAGCCGACGCCGGTCGGGTACCCGAACAGCTTGTACCAGCTCACCAGCACGAACTCGGGCCGCACCGCGGACAGGTCCAGCACGCCCGTCGGCAGGTACGCCGCCGCGTCGAGCAGCACCTCGTAGCCGCGGTCCTGTGCCGCCCCGATCCACGTCAGCGGGTGGCGGACGCCGCTGAAGTTGCTCTGCGCCGGGTAGGCGAACAAGCCACGGCCCTTGCCCAGCACCGCCATCAGCGCGCCGGTGTCCACGCGCAGCTCGGATGCCCGTGTCGGCACGTACACGGTCCGAGCGCCGGCCCGGCGGGCGAACTCGCGCAGCCCGTTCACCGAGTTGTGGTTGTCGACCGTGAGCACCAGCCGGGTGCGCCTGCCGAACGGGTACGCCTCCCCCACGAGCCGGGCCGCGCCGGTCGCGTTCGGTGTGAACACGGCCGCGTACTCGGCAGGCGATGCGTTGAAGTGCGCCAGCACCCTGGCCCGCGCCTGCTCCACCAGCGCCGTGGCCGCCTCGCTCGTCGGGTTCACCGAGTGCGGGTTGCCGAACAAGCGGCGCGCGAGGCGGTCGGCGTGCGCGCGGTGCTGTGCGCGGGCGGCCAGCCCCGCACCGGTGTAGTCGAGGTACAGGTGCCCCTGCTCGTCGAGGTAGCCGTACTCGGTGCCGCGGAGCTCGTCGAGGCGGGTCGTCGTGGCGTACTCCGGGTAGTCGGCGAGGATCGCGGTCATCGCGCTCGCCCGGCCTTGCGCCGCAGCACGACCAGGGTGAGCGCGGCGAACAGCACCGAGAAGCCCGCCAGCAGTGACCAGTGCGTCCACAGTGGATGGTCAAAGCTGTCCTCGTAGGACGCGAGCAGCGGACGGCCGAGCGGGGACGCGCCGTCCCGCCACAGCGCGGGCAGCCCGGCGGTGTGGCCGAGCGCCTCGAACGCCCACCGGTTGCTCATCGCGTGGCTGAACCACCGGCCGACGTCCGCCATCACCGGCACCGGCAGGAACGCGCCGACGAACAACACCTGCGGGAAGCACAGCATCGGCAACGTCAGCGCGGCCTGCGACGGGTTGTGCACCGCCGACGCGGCCAGCAGACCGAGCGTCAGCGCGGCGAGCGAGGCCAGCGCGACCGTGCCGAACAACGCGAGGTGGCCGGTGAACGCGAGGTCGGGCAGCCGGCCGGTGAGCGACAGCAACCCGAGCAGCAACGCGTCCACCAGGCACAGCAACGGGAGCAGAGCGGCCACTTTGGACAGCAGGTACGCGCCGAGCCGCAACCCGGCACGGCGCTCGCGGCGCAGGACGGCGAACTCGTCGCAGATCTGCGCGAGACCGTAGGTGAGGCCGAAGAAGAACCCGCCGAACGCGATCCAGAACAGGATCATCACGGTCGTGTTCGGCGACGGCGCGGCCGGGTCGAACGCGCCGGGCCGGAACAGCATGAGGAACATCACCGCGATCATGACCGGCGACCCGACGAGGATGGCGAGCGTGATCCGGTTGCGTGCCAGGAGTTCCACGGCTCGCGCGGTCAGCAGCGCCCACTGCCGGACCGCCGGGACCCGCCGCCGTGGCGGCACGGGGGCCGGTGGCTCGAACACGACCGGCGACGGCGACCACGCGACGTCCCCGTCGAGCAGCCGCCGGTAGCTCTCCTCCGGCGCACCGGGAAGGGGTGGCCCGGCGTAGGTGACCCGGCCGTCGACGAGCACGATGACCTGGTCGGCGTGCGCGATGTCGGCCGGGTTGTGGGTGGTGTGGACGACCGTGCGGCCCGCGTCGGCGAGCTGCCGGAGGTGGTGGACGAGGTCCGCGCCGGTCGCGGGGTCGAGACCGCTGGTCGGCTCGTCGAGGAACAGCACGTCCGGCTGCCCGAGCAGTTCGACGGCGATGCTCGCCCGCTTGCGCTCGCCGCCGCTGAGCGTGGCGACCGTCGCGTGCTCGCGGTGGGTCAGCCCGAGCGTTGCCAGCACGGGCCCGACGTCCGGCGCCTCGCCACGCAACCGGGCGGCGTAGGAGAGCGTGCGCCGCAACGGGAGGTGCGTGTGCACGATGTCGTCCTGCGGCACGTACCCGACCTCGACGGGATGCGTGACCTGCCCGGAGGTCGGCGCGCGCACCCCGGCCAGCAGTTCGAGCAACGTCGTCTTGCCGGCACCGCTCGCCCCGATGATCGCGACCAGCCTGCCCGGGCCGACCTCCACGGTGACGGGTTCGAGCGTGAAACTCCCCGCGGTCCACGACGCCGCCAACGCCTGGACACAGGGCACGGTCCGCGTGACAGCCATGCCGCCTCCCCAGCGATCACTACCCAGTGTGCCGCACGGATCAGCGCAACGCGATGCTGTGCCCGCCGTTCACCCGGATGGTCTGCCCCGTCAGGAAGGCGGCGTCGGCGGAGGCGAGGAACGCGACCGTGCCCGCGACGTCCGCGGGCGCGCCCAGCCTGCGCAGCGGCACGTCCCCGGTGTACTCGGCCAGCTCGGCCGGGGTCGCGTCCGCGTGCCGTTCCACCGGCACCCACCCGGGCGCCACCACGTTCACGGTGATGCCGAACGGGCCCAGTTCCCGCGCCCACACGCGGGTGAGCGCCTCGAGCCCGGCCTTCGCCGCCGCGTACGCCGACCACCCCGGCAGCGCCCGGTCGACCATGTCCGAACCGATGTGCACGATCCGGCCGCCGCCCGCGGCCTTCATCCCCGGCACCACGGCCTGCGCGAGCAGTGTGGGGCTCTTGACGAAGAACTCCAGCTGGTCCAGGTGCGTGCGCCAGTCCAGGTCCGCGAACGCCACCACCGGCTGCGGCCCGGTCGCGTTCGCCACCAGGCAGCCGACCGGTCCGAGCCGCTCGGTCACCGCCGCGACGAGCCGGGTGACGTCGGCCTCGTCGGTGACGTCACCCGGCGCGGCGACCGCTTTCCCGCCCGCCGCGAGGATGCCCGCCACCACGTCGTCGGCCGGGCGCAGGTCGTTGACGGCCACCGCCCAGCCGCGCGCGGCGAGGGTGCGGGCGATCGCCGCACCCAGGCCGCGCCCGGCACCCGTGACCAGGGCGGTGCCGGTCACTCGACCGGCGCCGCGAACTGCGCCGAGTAGAGGCGGTGGTAGGCGCCGCGCTGTGCCAGCAGCTGCTCGTGGTTGCCCTGCTCGACGATCCGGCCCTGCTCCATCACGAGGATGAGGTCGGCGTCGCGGATCGTGGACAGGCGGTGGGCGATCACGAAGCTGGTGCGCGACGACCGCAGCGCCGCCATCGCGTGCTGCACCAACGACTCCGTGCGGGTGTCGACCGAGCTGGTCGCCTCGTCGAGGATCAGCAGCGACGGGCTGGCGAGGAACGCGCGCGCGATCGTCAGCAGCTGCTTCTCACCGGCGGAGACGTTCGACGCCTCCTCGTCGATCACCGTGTCGTAGCCGTCCGGCAGGGTGCGCACGAACCGGTCGACGTACGTCGCCCGCGCGGCGGCGATGATCTCCTCCTCGGTCGCACCCGGCTTGCCGTAGGCGATGTTGTCGCGGATCGTGCCGCCGAACAGCCACGTGTCCTGCAGCACCATGCCGATCTGCGACCGCAGGTCCTCCCGCTTCAACGCCGTGATGTCCACGCCGTCGAGCGTGATCCGGCCGGCGTCCAGCTCGTAGAACCGCAGGATCAGGTTCACGAGCGTGGTCTTGCCCGCGCCGGTCGGCCCCACGATCGCCACCGTCTGACCGGGTTCCGCCACCAGCGACAGGTTCTCGATCAGCGGCTGCTCCGCGCGGTAGGAGAACGACACGTCCTCGAACTCGACGCGGCCACGCCGCTGCGCGGGCAGCGTCGCGTCGGCCGGATCCGGCTCCTGCTCCTCGGCGTCGAGCAGCTCGAACACCCGCTCCGCCGACGCGACCCCGGACTGCATGAGGTTCGCCATCGACGCCACCTGCGTCAGCGGCTGCGTGAACTGCCGCGAGTACTGGATGAACGCGGTGACCTCGCCCAGCGTCATGGTCCCGGACGTGATCCGCAGCCCGCCGACGACCGCGATGACGACGTAGGACAGGTTCGACAGGAACATCATCGACGGCATGATCAGGCCGGACACGAACTGCGCGCCCGAGGACGCCTCGTACAGGTCCTGGTTGCGGCGCCGGAAGTCCTCCTCCGACTCCTTCTGCCGGCCGAACACCTTCACCAGCTGGTGGCCGGTGAACGACTCCTCGATGTGCGCGTTGAGCGCGCCGGTGTGCTTCCACTGCGCGATGAACAGCTTCTGCGCGCGCTTGCCGATCTGCCCGGTGATCACCACCGAGACGGGGATGACCGCGAGCGCGATCAGCGCCAGCAGCGGCGAGATCGTGAACATCATGACGAGCACGCCGACGACCGTCAGCAGGGACGTGAGCAGCTGGCTCAGCGTCTGCTGCAGCGTGGTGGAGATGTTGTCGATGTCGTTGGTGACGCGGGAGAGCAGCTCGCCGCGGGGCTGGCCGTCGAAGTAGCGCAGCGGCAGCCGGTGCAGCTTCGCCTCGACCTCCTCGCGCAGGTCGTAGACGACCCGCTGCACGACCGAGTTCAGCAGCCTGCCCTGCAGCCAGCCGAAGATCGACGACGTCAGGTAGAGGCCGAGCACCCACTGCAGCACGGTCGCGAGCGCGGAGAAGTCGATCCCGGCGCCGGGCAGGCCGCGGTAGCGGGCGAGGACGCCGTCGAAGATGATGTCCGTGGCGTGGCCGAGGATCTTCGGGCCCGCGACCGAGAACCCGACGCTGATCACGCCGAGCACGACGACCATCACGAGGTTCACCCGTTCCGGCCGCATGCGGGCGACGAGCCGTTTCGCGGACGTCTTGAAGTCGTCGGCCTTGCTGACGGGTCCCTGCATGCCGGGGAACCCTCTGCCGATGGGGCCGCCCGGCGCCGGACGACGGGTTGCGGTGGGGGCGCTCATGCTGCCTGCTCCGGGGTCAGCTGGGACTCGACGATTTCCAGGTAGGTCGGGCAGCCGGCCATCAGCTCGCGGTGCGTGCCGATGCCGACGACCGCACCGTTCTCGAGCACGACGATCTGGTCGGCGTCGAGGATGGTGGACACCCGCTGCGCGACCACGATGACCGCGGACCGCTCGGTGTGCGGCCGCAGCGCGGCGCGCAACGCGGCGTCGGTGGACAGGTCGAGCGCGGAGAACGCGTCGTCGAACAGGTAGATCTCCGGCCGCCGTACCAGCGCCCTGGCGATCGACAGGCGCTGCCGCTGCCCGCCGGACACGTTGGTGCCGCCCTGCGCGATGGCCGACTCGAGGCCGCCCATCTCCTCGACGAAGTCCCTGGCCTGCGCGATCTCCAGCGCCTGCCACAGCTCGTCGTCGGTGGCGTCGGGGTTGCCGTAGCGGAGGTTGGACGCGACGGTGCCGGTGAACAGGTAGGCCTGTTGCGGCACGAGCCCGATGCGGCTCCGCAGCACGTCCGGGTCCAGCTCGCGGACGTCGGCGCCGTCGACGAACAGCGTGCCACCGGTGACGTCGATCAGCCGCGGGATGAGCGACAGCAGGGTCGTCTTGCCCGCGCCGGTGCTGCCGATGATGGCGGTGGTCTTGCCCGCCTCGGCGCGGAAGGAGATGTCGCGCAGGACGGGGTCGGCCGCGCCGGGGTACCGGAACTCGACGCCGCGGAACTCGACCTCGGCCCGGGCGGGCAGCTCGGTCACGGGTGAGGCGGGCGTCTTGACCGACGACTCGGTGCCGAGCACCTCCTGGATCCGCTCGGCGCAGACGGCGGCACGCGGGATCATCATCGAGATGAAGGTGGCCATCATGACCGACATCAGGATCATCAGCAGGTAGGACAGGAACGCGGTCAGCGCGCCGACCTGCATCTGCCCGTCGTCGACGCGGTGCGCGCCGAACCACAGCACGGCGACGCTGGAGACGTTCAGGATCAGCATGACGGTCGGGAAGATCAGCGCCTGCAGCCGGCCGACCCGCAGCGCGGTGTCGGTCAGCTGGCGGTTGGCGTCACCGAAGCGGTCGGTCTCGGCCTTCTCCCGGACGAACGCCCGCACCACCCGGATGCCGGAGAGCTGTTCGCGCAGCACGCGGTTGACGTGGTCGATCCGGTCCTGCATCAACCGGAACTGCGGCACCATCCGCGACACGATCAGCCCGACGGAGATCGCCAGGGCGGGCACGCACACGAGCAGCAGCCACGACAGCCCGACGTCCTCCTGCAACGCCATGATCACCCCGGCCACGCACATGATCGGCGCGGCGATGAACATCGTGCAGAACATGACCACCAGCAGCTGCACCTGCTGCACGTCGTTGGTGGTGCGCGTGATCAGCGACGGCGCCCCGAAGGTCGCCACCTCGCGGGCCGAGAACGCGCCGACCCGGTGGAAGATCCCGGACCGGACGTCCCGCCCGAACGCCATGGCGACCCGGGCCCCGTACCAGACGGCGCCGATCGAGCAGAGGATCTGCAGCAGCGTGACGGCGAGCATCCAGCCGCCGGTCTCGACGATGTAGCCCGTGTCCCCGCGCGCGACACCGAAGTCGATGATGTCGGCGTTCAGGCTGGGCAGGTAGAGCGAAGCGACCGTGCCGATCAGCTGCAGTACGAGGACGGCGGTGAGCTCGCGGCGGTACGGCCGCAAGTAGGTCACCAACAATCGGTTCAGCAAGGCTTCCCCCCTGGGAAGAAACGGGGCGTGTCTAACATGGTGCAAGGTAGACCAGTTTGATAGGAAACGCAACGTATCTTAAGGCGGTCGGGTGACCGAGACCAGGACACGCAGGCGCGGTGAGCAGCTCGAGCAGGCCATCCTCGAGGCAGCGTGGGCCGAGCTGGCCGAGGTGGGCTACACAGCTCTCACGATAGAGGCGGTGGCAAAACGGGCAGGGACGAGCAAGCCCGTCATTTATCGCAGATGGCCGAGCCGCGCGCACCTCGTTATCTCGGCGTGGGCCCGGCAGCAACCGATTCGTCCGGTTACCCCGGATCTGGGTTCGCTACGGGCTGACCTCGTCTGGCTCTTCACCCGCGTCGCCGACCGCACCGCGGGGATGATGTCGGAGACCATCGCGGGCGTGATGGCGGAGGCGTTCAAACACCCCGAGGTGCAGTCGCTGCTGAAGGAGCGGATGAATTCCGCCCCGTTGGTGATGTCGATCCAGAAGATCGTCGACAACGCCGTCGAACGCGGCGAGATACGCCCGGTGACGCTGCCGAAGATGGCCACCAGACTCCCGCTGGACCTGATCCGCAGCGAAGCGATCACCTGCGGCACCCCCATCCCAGACGAAACCATCGAGGCGATGGTCGACGACGTTTACCTGCCGCTCCTGAAAGGCCTCGCCACCGAGTGACCTTTTCGTTCACGAAAACGACAAAGGCCGCATTCCCGCAAGCAACGCGGCAATGCGCCATCTTGCGGGAGAGGCGCCGAAGGCGCCAACCCACCCCGTCGAGAAGCCGCGCGAACGGGATACCCCGGAAGAGGTTCGGTGGTGGCGGAGGCTCGAGGTCGATGGTTGCGCAGCAATCCGGCGAAGCCGGACGCCGAAGGCGCCCTTGACGCGTGAGTGCGCCACCCGCACAATCCGCCGCCGCCACCGAACACCACGGAACGGAAACCCCGGAACCCCGCACCCGAACGGCAAACAACCGCGGCCTCCGGCCCCCCGAAATCCAGCCTAGGGCAGACCACCGACAAGATCAGCCGCCAAGGCCCGAGTTGTCCACAGGCAACGGCCTCCGGCCCCCGATATCCAGCCTAGCCACCACCACCGGCAATCAGCCGCAGGTTATCCACAGGCCGACAACATCAGCAGCGCCAACCCGAACGCCCCACCAGTTCCGTGGCAACTGTCCGCGGTGACCGCCAGCCCGGCCGCCTCCAGCATCGCCGACAACCCCTCCGCCGAGTACTTGCGCGACAGGGCGACCCGGATGGTGTCGTCCGGGGCGAAAGGAACGGTCGACCGGTTCGCCAGTCCGATCACCACGTCCGCACCGGTCCGGTTGCGGTACGCCGCCTTCATCACGAGGGCACGCCCGTCCTCGACGTCCCCCAGCAGCTCGACGGCGTCCTGGTCCACCACGAGATCGGTGTGCGCGCGCAGCCCGGCGGCGACGAACTCCCCGAACGCCGTGCTGTGCTCGTACTCGCCGACGGCGTCGACGACCAGGTCGGCGCCGAGCCCCATCGTCACCTCCACCTCGAGCAGCAACCGGTCCCCTGGCCGCAGCAGACCGGCGAACCGCCGCAACAACGCGGTGTCGTCGTCGACGTGGCCGATCGTGTTGCCCAGCAACGAGAACAGCACCGGGGTCGGCCCGAACAGCTCGTCGAGCAGCCTGCGCAGCGCGTCGACGTTCTCCGCGAACGTGAAGTCCCACGGCAGCGACAGCACGCGGTCGGTCGGCAGACCCAGCCGGCGGATCAACCCGCGCACCGCCAGGTGCAGCAGCTCCTCGCCGGCGTCGACCGGCAGGTAGCAGAGATCCGCGTTGGTGCGCGACAGGTCCTCGAGCAGCACCCCGTCCTTGCGCCCGTCCCCCGGCCCGAAGCTGACGTAGTGGCACGGCTCGGCGGGCATCCCCGACCGCGCCTCCTGCCACCGCCGCGGGAACGACTCGACGCTCTGCCTCGGCGGCCCGCACAGGGGATCACGGCAGACCGACGTCCACGCCACCGCCGGGTCGACGCCCGTGTACGCGTGCCCGCAGGTGATGCGTTTGCCGTTGCCTGCGTCGTCGTAGCCCCTGCTCAGGTCGCTGACCAGGCGCATGAAGCGTGCGGTGCGGTCGTCCGGGCCCAGTTCCAGCCACGCGGGACCGTCCGGCTCCACCCTGGTGCGCGGTACGGGCGGTCGTGTCGCGGCCCGCGCGATCTCCCCAACAGCCATCGCAGGGCTCCCCTTCCGCAGATGGCGTTCGCACTTCAGAAGGGTTCTGATTCTGCATCTGCACGTGCATCTGCACAAGCCAAACTGCGCGCGAGAACAACACGAAAGGCGCTTTCGAAACAGCGGGCTGTTTCGAAAGCGCCTTTCCGTTCCCGGCAATGATCAGTGCGCGGCGATGGGCCTCAGGTCCTCGTCGTGCTCGTCGACGTGGTAGTCCTCGCCGGTGGTGTCGTCCGCGCCGTTGGACGCGCCCGTCCGGCGGATGATCAGCGTGAGGATGACGGCCACCAGCAGGTTGGCGATCAGCGCGACGAAACCGACGTAGATCTGGACCGTCGAGCCCTCGAACGGCTGCCACCCGAAGATGTTCAGCTTGTCCAGGGCCAGCGCCGACCCACCGAAGTGCGCACGGCCGCTCGCCGGGTTCGGGATCTGGTACAGCAGCACCATCCCCCAGAGCATGCCGACGGCCCAGCCCGCGACGAGCGCCCAGCGGTGCAGCCACTTCGTGTACAGGGCGATCGCGACGGCGGGCAGCGTCTGCAGGATGATCACGCCGCCGATCAGCTGGAGGTCGATCGCGTACTGCGGGTCGATCACCACGATGAACAGGATGGCGCCGAACTTGACCACCAGCGACGCGAGCTTCGCCTGCTTGGCCTCGTCCTTCGGCGTCGCGCCCTTGCGGATGTACTCCTTGTAGACGTTGCGGGTCCACAGGTTCGCCGCGGCGATCGACATGATCGCGGCGGGCACCAGCGCGCCGATGCCGATCGCGGCGAACGCGATGCCCGCGAACCACGACGGGAACTGCGTGTTGAACAGCTCCGGGATGATCGTGTTGCTGTCCGGGCGGCCGGTCGCGTTGTTGGTGATCGGGGTGACGCCCGCCGCGATCGCGACGAACCCGAGCAGCGCGAGCAGACCGAGGAGCAGCGAGTACGCGGGCAGCGCGGACATGTTCCGCTTCAGCACGTCCCGGCCCCGCGAGGCGAGGACGCCGGTCACCGAGTGCGGGTACAGGAACAGCGCCATCGCCGAGCCGAGCGCCAGCGTCGCGTACTGCAACTGGTTGTTGCTGTTCAGCAGCACGCCGTCGGCGGGCGCCTCGCTCTTCGCGAACTTGTCACCGGCCGCGGAGAAGATCGAGTCCCAGCCGCCGAGCTTCGACGGCAGGTAGATGACCGCGACCAGGATGACGACGTAGATCAGGATGTCCTTCACGAACGCGATCAGCGCGGGCGCCCGCAGACCGGACTGGTAGGTGTAGAGCGCCAGGATGATGAACGCGATCAGCAGCGGCAGGTGGCCGAGGAACCCGGCGCCGTTGAAGCCCATCGACCGCAGGACCGCCTCCAGGCCGACGAGCTGCAGCGCGATGTAGGGCATGGTGGCGACGATGCCGGTGATCGCGACGATCAGCGCCAGCAGCGACGAGCCGTACCGGCCGCGCACGAAGTCCGCCGGGGTCACGTAGCCCCGCGCCCGCGACACCGACCACAGCCGCAGCACCGGCAGGAACACCAGCGGGTAGGCGATGATCGTGTACGGCAGGGCGAAGAAGCCCATCGCGCCCGCGCCGAACAGCAGCGCGGGGACCGCGACGAACGTGTACGCCGTGTAGAGGTCGCCGCCGACGAGGAACCAGGTGATCCACGAGCCGAACTTGCGGCCGCCGAGGCCCCACTCGTCGAGGTGGTCCAGCGTCGCCGCGGCGCGCCAGCGGGACGCGACGAACCCCAGGACGGTGACGAGCCCGAACAGGAGGACGAAGATGATCAGTTCTGTCCACTGCATCACTCGGCCCTCCCCTCGTCGAGCGTGTCGACGTCCGCCGGCTCACCGGCGGCCGGGCGCACGGGGGTCTTCCTCGTCATCCGGTACACGACGATCGTGGACAGCACGCCGACGATGATCACCGCGAACTGGAACCAGTAGAAGAACGGCATCCCGAACAGTTCCGGCGACGTCCGGTTGTAGATCGGGGTGAAGAGGACGATGAACGGGAGCAGGAGCAACAGGTTCCACGGGTTGAACACCAACCCCGTGGTCCGGCCGCCTGGCTTGTCGGACGACATAAGGCCCTACCTCGTTGTTTGGCGTGACCGACGACAGTGCGGCATACGATAGATCCGATGATCACGACGGGCCAGCATGCGTGTCCGCAGTGTTATACGAGGTGATCAGGCAGCGTGCGCGGCGGGCCCGCGGCGTCCTGCCCGCCCCCAAGCCGGGCAGGACGCCACCCTTCCCCTCCGGCCACGAACTTCGCGCCCTGGCCGGATTTCTAGAGCATCCGGGTTGTTCAGTGTCCTGACGTTGGACTTTGAACAACGCACTCTGAACAATGGGCTCGCTTGGGGGTGAGTGGTGCCACGACGCGAGAACCCGCTGGGGCCGGCCGAAGACGAGCTGATCCGGTTCGCCGCCGATCTCCGGGTGCTCCGGGAGGAAGCGGGCACACCGACCTACCGGCAGCTCAGCGCCCGGGCCCACTACTCGGCGGCCGCGCTGTCCGAGGCGGCGAGCGGGCGCAAGCTGCCGAGCCTGCCGGTCACGCTGGCCTACGTCCGCGCCTGCGACGGCGACCCGGTCGAGTGGGAGCGGCGCTGGCGGGAGCTGGCCCCGGCGCACGCGAAGCCACCGGCCGAACCGGAGACACGACCCGACGAGACCGTCCCGTATGCCGGGTTCGCCCCGATCGAGGACCCGGAGCTGTTCGCCGGCCGCGACGACCTGGTCGCCGAGCTGGTCGCGCGGGTGCGCGAGCAGCGGCTCACCGCGGTCGTCGGCGCCTCGGGCAGCGGCAAGACGTCCCTGCTCAGAGCCGGTTTGCTGCCCAGGGTGGGCGACCACGTGGTGATGACGCCCGGGGCGCGGCCACTGGAGGAGTGCGCGGTCCGGCTGGCCGACGAGGTCGGCATGGCGCCGTGCGACCTGTACCGCGAGCTGGCCGCCGCGCCCGAGAACCTCCACCTGCGGATCCGGCAGGCACGCGCGGACCAGGCGGACGACCTGGTGTTCGTGGTCGACCAGCTCGAGGACGCCTTCGGCACGCAGGAGGGGGACGCGTTCCTCGCCGCCGTCGTGCACGCGGCCACCGCCGCCACCAGCCGGGTCCGGTTCGTGCTCGCGGTCGGCGCGGAGGTCGCCGACCGCCTGCCCCCGGCCGCGCGGGACGGGCAGCTGCACGTCGGCCCGATGTCCGCCGACGGCCTGCGCGAGGCGATCACCGATCCCGCGGCCGCCGCGGGCTGCCGGGTCGAGACCGCGCTCCTGGTCCGGCTGATCGCCGACACCGGCGGGCCGGGCACGCTGCCGTTCCTGCAGCAGGCGCTGCTCGGCGTGTGGCGCCGCCGCCGCGGCACGACGCTCACCGTCGCGAGCTACGACGCCACCGGTGACCTCCCGCAGCTGATCGCGGACGCCGCGGAGCGCGCGTTCACCGCGCTCGACGCCGACGGGCAGCGGCTCGCGCGGCACCTGCTCCCCCGGCTGGCGTCCGGCCCGCGCGGGTTGCGCCGCGACGACCTCGACAGCGACATGGCGGCGGTGCTCGACGAGCTGGTGCGGGCCAGGGTCGTGGTCGCCGACCACGACGGTGTCGCGCTCGCGGGCCGGTCGCTGCGTGACCGCTGGCCGCGGCTGCGCGGGTGGCTCGCCGAGGACGGCGACCGCCTGCGCGTGCACCGTGAGCTGGCCGACGCCGCGGCGACGTGGGACTCGCTCGGCCGCGACCCCGGCGCGCTGTACCGGGGCGTCCGGCTCGACGCCGCGCGGTCGCGGCTCCACGACCCGGTGATCACCGCGCGGGAACGCGACTTCCTCCAGGCCAGCGTGGCCGCGCACACCGGGGAGCGGCGCCGCGTCCGCGGCCTGCGTGCCGGGCTCGCGCTGCTGTCGGTGCTGGTGGTGCTGGCGACCGGTGCTCTCGCGTACGCGGTGCGGGCCGGCCTGTCTGCGGAGGAGCAGCGGAACGTGGCGCTCGCGCAGAGCGCGCTGCGGGAGGCGGCCACGCTGCTGGACACCGATCCGGCGCTGGCCACGCAGCTGACGGTCGCCGCGCACCGGCTCGTCCCGACCGCCGCCGGCCGGACCGCGGTGCTGACGTTGTTCGCGGACCCGTACGCGGCGCGGGTCACCGGGCACGCTGGCGTCGTGCACGCGCTGGCGGTCAGCCGGGCGGGCGACCTGCTCGCGACCGCGGGCGACGACACGACGTTGCTGTGGGACATCAGCGACCCGTACCACCCGCGCCGCATGTCCGAGCTGCCCATCGACGCCACGTCGGTGGTGTTCTCGGCCGACGGCAGGACCGCGGTGACCGCCAACGAGCGGGGCGCGCTGTTGTGGGACGTCAGCGACCCCGCGCGGCCGCGCAAGACCTCCGTCGCGGGCCGCGACCCGCGCGGCGAGACGCCCACGGACGTCGCACTCGGCTCCGACGGCAGGACGCTCGCGGTGACCAGGGCGAACGAGGTGCGGCTGTACGACGTGACGGTCAGCGACCGGCCGCGCAGGACCCGCACGCTGATCGGGCACACCGGGACGGTGACGTCGGTGTCGATCAGCCCGGACGGCACCGTGATCGCGACGGCGAGCGAGGACCACTCGGTCCGGCTGTGGCCGGTGGCAGGCGGCCCGCCGATGGTGCTCGCCGGTGACGAGGCACCCGTGACCGCACCCGTGCTGGCGGTGGAGTTCAGCCCGGACGGCGAGGTCGTCGCGACCGCAGGCGAGGACGGCTCAGCCCGCCTGTGGCGCGTCGCGGACGGCGCACAGCTGGCCAGCCTCGTCGTGCGGGCGGGCCCGGTGCGGGCCGTGGCACTCGGCGACGGGTTGCTGGCCGCGGCGGGCGACGACCGCTCGACGGTGGTGTGGGACGTGACCGACCTGGGGCGGCCGCGCGAGCTGGTGGCGCTGACCGGCCACACGGACTCGGTCACCGCGGTCCGGTTCACCCCCGACGGCCGGAACCTGATCACGTCGAGCCGCGACCGGACCGTGCGGGTCGTGAACATCGCGGAGGCGGTGACGGGCCGCGTGGCCGGTGGCTCGCTGGCATGGGGCCGCGACGGAACCGTGCTGGCAAGCGGCGGCGCGGGCAGGGTCCTCCTGTCCGACGTGCGGGACAGGTACGCGCCGAGAACCGTGGGAACGGTCCCGGGCCGGGCCCCGTCGTTCGCGGCAGGACTCCTGGCGGCGGGCGGCAGGTTGTGGGACGTGACGGACCCGGCCCGCCCGGTGCCCCATGCCGACCTCGGCAACGCCACAGGCAGCGCACTGAGCCGCGACGGCCGCCTCCTGGTCACCACGTACCGGGACGCCTACCCGCGCCTGTGGGACGTCGCGGACCCCGACCACCCGCGTGCGCTGGCGGACCTGCCCGCGGCGGGCGCCCGCACAGCGGTGTTCGGCGGCGGCGTCGTGGCGACGCTGGGCAGCGAGATCACGGTGTGGGACGTGAAGGACCCGGCCAACCCGGCGCCGAGGACGTTGTTCACCAGGAACTGGACGGGCCTGGCGCTGCGCCCGGACGGAAAGGTGCTGGCCGCGATAGCCGCCGACGGCACGGGCTGGCTGATCGACACCCGGCGCATGACCGTGCTGGCGAAGTTCCCGGCCGGCCCGACCACGGCACTGGCCTTCGCACCGGCCGGGCGAGCACTGGTGACGGCGACGGGCCCGGCGCCGAGGCTGTGGGACGTGTCGAACCCGCGAAGCCCCGCCGAGGTGGCGACCCTGAGGAGCGACAACGGCCGGACCATCACCGCGGTCGCGTTCAGCCCGGACGGCGGCTCCTTCGCGACGACGAGCGCCGACGGCGCGGTACACGTCTGGGCCGCGACGGTCGGCCAGGTCGAGCGACGCGTGTGCGCGATCGCGCATCCGCGTATCACTGCTGAGCAGTGGGAGCGGTACCTGCCCGGCGTGCCGTATCGGCCGCCTTGCCCTTGACTGTTGGGGCTTGGCCGCTTCGGTTTGCGGACTGCCCGGTTTCCGTTGCCCGCGGTGCGGGCGGGCACAGCCCGCGGTGCGGGCGGGCGGGCACAGCCCGCGGTGCGGGCGGGCGGGCACAGCCCGCGGTGCGGGCGGGCGGGCACAGGCCGCCAAGCCTATTGACCGAACCCCGTCATCCGTCGATCGCTGGCTCCGCAAAACAGGTCATAAAACGAAGCCGTGGCGAGTGGCGGCCGGTGCCGTAGCTCATCGTCCAGACAGGACGGTCTGCATTGGCGTCTTCAGGACATCGTGGTGTACCTGACAAAGATCACATTCACTCGGTTGGCGGTGATCGGGATCTTGGCTGGTCATGGGGGCCGCTGGGGGTGGCGGAGCGTGACTGGGGTCTGACGAATTCAGCCTATCCAGTGAATGTCCCTCCTTGACCCTTGGGATAACCTCGTGTCTCGCTGCTTACGGTGCGGTGCTGAGGGTGAGCTTCGAGACGGAGGGCGGATCCGCGGGGCACCTGCAGCCGGCCCGGCGGGCAGCGCGGTCCCCCCGAATCCCGACCATAAGGTGATCATGACAGTCTCATCGCCCGTGTCGTCATCGCCGCGGCACGCGGGCCCGTGGACCTGCATCGCCGGTGTCGCCGGCTACGTGGCCGTCTCCCCACTGATCTTCCGTGAGCTGGATTCCCCGATCTGGATCGTGGTGTGGCTCGCGGTCGGTGCGATCGCCATCGGCGTGGTGGCCGCCGGGGCCGCCCGCACGGCGCGTGCCGGTCGCGAGCACATCGACGAGCTGCGCCGGCTCGACGACGAGAACCACAACCTCGCCGCGCTGGCCGAAACCCGCCACGTGGCCCTCGAAACCCTGGTCGAGCACCAGTTACCCGCCGTCGTGAACGGCATGGGGGCGCCGCCGCTGCCCGACCTGTCCACCGACGACGTGTCCGCGCACATGCTCGCCCAGGCGGCTGTCCACTTCGGCCGGTTGCGGGACGACCAGCTGGCCAGGCAGGACGCCGTGGCCGCGGCGGTCGTCGCGCTCGGCAGGAAGGTGCAGGCCTCCGCGCACCGCATCCAGGAGGAGGCGGCGCGGATGGTGCAGGCGCACCCCACCGACCCGGACGTCCTCCACACCAGCATGCGTGTCGACCACGCCGCCGCCCAGCAGGCGCGCAACGCCCAGACCCTCGCCGCGCTGTGCGGGGAGTGGCCCGGCCAGCAGTGGCACGAGGCGCTGCCGCTCGCGGACGTCGTGCGTGGCGCCGCCGGCCGCATCACCGCCTACCAGCGGGTCGAGGTGTCGGGTGACCCGGCCGTCGCCGTGTCGGCGCGTGTCGTCGAGCCGCTGATCCACGTGGTGGCCGAGCTGCTGGCCAACGCGACCCAGTCCTCCCCGCCCACCACGCAGGTCCTGGTCACACTGCGGCAGGTGCAGCGCGGCGCCGTGATCGAGATCGACGACGGCGGTGTCGGCCTCGACGACAAGCGGCTCGAGCAGGCCCGTGAGATCGCGTCCGGCCGTCGGCCGGTCGGGCTCGCCGACCTCGGCGAGATCCCGCAGACCGGGTTGCCGGTGGTCGGCGCGTACGTCCGCCGTCACGGCTTCCGCGTCGACGTCACCGAGTCCGTCTACGGCGGTCTCCGCGCGATCGTGCTGGTCCCGACCGAGCTGACCGAGGCCGTCGCCCCGTCCGGCATGGTCGCCGCGCACGCGCTGACCCGCCGTCAGGAACGCCACGCGCTGGCCCCCGCGCCCGCGCCCCGCGAGCCGGAACCGGAGCCCGACTGGGAGACAGTGCGCCAGAGCGGCGAGGTCGAGCTGCCGCCCGAGCCGGAGCCGTTGCCGCCGCTCGTCCCCAGCAGCGAGGACAGCACCTCGGGTGACCTGCCCGCGCTGCCGCGCCGCCGGTCCCGCCGCGGGCACTCGGTCCCGCAGCCGCCGCAGGTGGACTGGCCCGCCGAGCGGGACGTCGAGGAGGCCCCCGAGCAGGCGGGCCAGTGGATGAACGCGTTCCTGTCCGGTGCCGCCGCGGCGAACGGAGACCTGGACGACGACGAGAAGCCCGACTACGACACACCCGATTACCCAGACATGTCCGGGGAACGCTCCCCGGACATCCGGCAGAACACCTCGGAGGACCTTCGATGACGACCCAGCCCGTCGACAACAGCTGGATGCTGGAGTTGATCAGGACGGTGCGGGGCGTACGGCATGTCGTCGTGCTCACGTCCGACGGCCTGCTGAAGGTTCGCACCGACCACACGCCCGCGGACGTCGCGGACAAGCTCGCCGCCGCGTGCGCCGGGCTCACCGCGCTCGGCCAGGGCATCAGCAAGGAGTTCGGCACCGGCGCCGGGCCCCGGCAGGTGATGGTGGAGTTCGACGGCGGCTACCTGTTCGTCCGCGGTGCGGGCGACGGGTCGCGGCTCGCCGTGGTGACGGAGCCGGTCATCGACCCGGCGCTGGTCGCACAACAGATGCAGGCACAGGTGCTCGTGATCGGCGAGCGGACGCTCTCGACGCCGACCCGCACCGGCTGAGCCCCGGGACGGACATGGACGACTACCGCGACAGCCCTGTTCGGCCCTACATCCTCACGTCCGGCCGGGCACACCCGTCCCGCAACACGATCAGACCCGAGACCCTCCTGGTGGTGGACAGAGACGCGCCACCACCGGTCTCCGCGTCCAGAGAGCACCGGGCCCTGCTCGACATGTGCAGAGGCATGCTCTCGCTCGCCGAGGCCGCCGCGCACCTGCGGCTGCCCGTGAGCCTCGTGGTCGTGATCGCGTCGGACCTCGTCGACTCAGGGCACCTGTCGATCCGCTCCGCGCCGCGCCACTCCCTGCCCCCAGCTGAACTCCTGGAGAAGGTGCTAGATGGTCTCCGCAAACTCTGACTGGTCCGAGGAGCGGTACGTCGCCGCCACGGTGGCGCAGTCGGTGAAGATCCTCGTCGTCGGCGCGTTCGGGGTCGGCAAGACGACGCTGATCGGCTCGGTCTCCGAGATCGCACCGCTGCGCACCGAGGAGACGATGACGTCCGCGAGCGTCGGCGTCGACTCGCTCGCCGGTCTCGACGACAAGTCGACCACCACGGTCGCCATGGACTTCGGCCGCATCACGGTGAGCCCGGAGGTGGTGCTGTACCTGTTCGGCACGCCGGGCCAGCGGCGGTTCTGGGACCTGTGGGAAGGCCTCGCCGAGGGCGCGGTCGGCGCGCTCGTGATCATCGACACCCGCCGCATCGAGGACAGCTTCGAGGTGTTCGACCAGCTCGAGACGCGGACGGGCATGCCGTTCGCGGTGGCCGTCAACGAGTTCCCGGACGCGCCGAAGTACACCACCGAGCAGCTGCGCGAGGCGCTGGACCTCCTGCCGGACACCCCGATCGTCGAGTGCGACGCCCGCAACAAGGAGTCGTCCGCGCACGCACTGATCACCCTCGTCGAACACGCTCTCCACTTCCCCGCATCGCAGAAGGCGCTCACGTGACCACATCAGCAACATCGCGGCACCGGCGGCGGTTGACGGACATGACCGGTCTGACGCCGCTCATCGAGACCACCACCACGGCCGACCCGCAGGCCGCCTACCGTGAGCTGCAGGAACGCTTCGGCCCGGTCGCGCCGGTCGAGCTGGAGCCGGGCATCCCCGCGTGGCTCGTGATGGGACACCACGAGATCTGCCAGGTGGTCCGCAACGAGCAGCTGTTCTCCCGCGACCCCAACAACTGGCGGCTGTTCACCGACGGTGTCGTGGCGCCGGACTCCGGTCTCGGCCCGATGATGTTCCCGCGCGACAACGCCTACTTCGCCGACGGCGAGAAGCACCGCAGGCTCCGCGGCCCGATCGACGACGGCCTGGAGAGCCTCGACGAGCACCGCATGGCCCGGTTCATCCGCGCCACCTGCACCGACCTCATCCGCGACTTCGAGCACCAGGGCAAGGCGGACCTCGTGTCCGACTACGCGGCCGTGGTGCCGATGCTGACCGTTGCCGGGTTCTTCGGCATCGGCCGCGAGCAGGGCCACGAGCTGCGGGCCGCGCTGATCGCGTTGTTCTCCTCCGCAGAGGACTCGCAACCGGCCGCCCACAACCTGGAGCGGATCCTGACGGGCACGATGAACGCGCGCCGCAACGTGCCCACCGACGATCTGACCACCGCCTTCCTTCGTCATCCCAACCTGCACAACGACTTCGAGATCCAGCAGTCGATCGTGCTGATGATCTCCGCGGGCTACGAGACCACGACGTCGTGGATCGCGCAGACCCTGCGGCTGATGCTCACCGACAGCCGGTTCGCCGGCCGCATGCGCGGTGGCCGGCTGGGCATCGACGACGCGCTCGACGAGGTGCTGTGGCGCGACCCGCCGATGTCGAACATGCCCGCCCGCTACGCGCTCGTGGACTGCGAGCTCGCGGGAGCGCACATCCAGCGCGGTGACGCCCTCATCCTCGGCCTGTCCTCGGCGAACAACGATCCGCGCGTGCACACCGACGACTCGTGGCTCGAGGTCGGCAACCGCTCCCACCTCGCGTGGAGCGCCGGTCCGCACGCCTGCCCCGCCCAGCGACCAGGGAGAATGATCACACGGATAGCGGTCGACACCGCCCTGCACCGCCTCCATGATGTTTCGTTGGCGATTCCGGCCGACGAGGTGATGTTGTTGCCGTCACCGTGGACGCGGTGTCCTGCCAGCCTGCCGGTCCGGTTCACTCCGCCAGTCCGCAACTCCTAGGCGCAGGAGGCATTCTGATGACCGACTCGGTCACCGCCGACGTCCCGACCATCCACCTCGATCCCCTCGGTACCGACCACCACGGGGAAGCGGCGCGGATGCGGGAACTCGGTCCGGTCGTACGAGTCATCCTTCCCGGCGACGTGGCGGTCTGGGCCGTCACCACCCACGAGCTGGTGCAGCAGCTCATCACCAACCCGTTGGTCAGCAAGGACTGGCGCAACTGGAGCAAGATCCAGTCCGGTGAGATCACCGACGAGTGGCCGCTCGTCGGGATGATCAAGGTCACGAACATGGTGACCTCGGACGGCGACACGCACCAACGGCTCCGCAGGCCCGTCACGCGTACGTTCACCCGCGGCCGGGTGGAGGACCTCCGCCCCAGGCTCGAGGCGAACGTGACCGAACTGCTCGACGCCCTGCCGTCGCACGCGGTGGACGGTGTCGTGGACCTGCGTCCGCACTTCGCGTACCCGGTGCCGATGAACATGATCTGCGAGCTGTTCGCGGTGCCGGTCGAGTGGCGCAAGCGGTTGCGTGAGCTGGTGGAGAGCATCTTCCTCACGAACGTGACGCCCGAGGAGGTCGTGGCCACCCAGCGGGAACGGCACGAGATGCTCAACCGCCTCGTCGACCTGCGGCGCGAGGAACGCGGCAACGACCTCACGTCCGCGCTCATCGAACTCGGTGAGCAGGGCGAGGAGACGTTGACGCAGGAGGAGCTGATCGACACGATCTGGCTCTTCCTCACGGCGGGCCACGAGACCACGCTGAGCCTCATCGTGAACGGCGTGCGGGCGCTGCTGACGCACCCGGCGCAGCTGGAGCTCGCGATGAACGGCGACGCCGCCACCTGGAACGCCGTGGTCGAGGAGACCTTGCGCTGGGACGCGCCGATCGGCAACTTCCCGGCCCGGTACCCGTTGGAGGACATCGAGATCGCGGGCGTGCCGATCCCGCGCGGCGAGGCGATCCTCGCGCCGTACAGCGGTGTCGGGCGGGACCCGGAGCACCACGGCGACCGGGCGGACGAGTTCGACATCACCCGGCCGCCGACGAAGCACCTCGCTTTCGGCGGCGGCCCGCACGTCTGCCTCGGCGCGCACCTCGCCCGGCTGGAGGCCAACGTGGCGTTGCCGATGCTCTTCTCGCGGTACCCGAACCTGTCGCTGGCCGCGCCGGCCGACGAGTTGCCGCCGGTCCCGTCGTTCTTCTCCAACTCCGCCGCTTCGCTGCCGGTTCGCTTGGGCTGAAACGTTTGCAAGGGTGCCCGTGGGGACGTCGGGCGTCGCCGTGGGCACCCTCGCGCGGCCGGCGCTGAGGTCGTTCAGCACCTGACGCGGCATGGCGCTGCCGCGTTGGTTGCCCTCGGCCAGTTCCGCGAGCAGGTCCGCGAGGGTGGCCCGGTGGCGCCGGACGGCCTCGGTCAGCAGGGCGCGCGCCTGGTCGGGATCGGTGAGCCGGCGGCACGCGTCGAGCACCGCCCTGGCCACCGGGGCGAGTGGCACGCCGTCCAGGAGGACCGGCGCCGGTGGCCGCCTCGTTCGTTCGACGATGAGGTGGGTGCTGCGGAACGCCCTGCGTTCGTGCGGCACCACCAGGTGGATCCGGCGGTTGGGCGGGACGCCACGCAAGCCGTGCCGCCTGCACGCTTCCAGGCCGCTGATCACGGCGCGGGGGCCGGTGAACATCAGGGCCGCTTCGATCACCTGTCTCCTCGTCGGTGGTGTGGCGCCGAGCAGCACCACGCCGGGCAGCAGTTTGTGCCAGGGTCCGCCGGGAGCGCAGCGCCGGTAGGCGGTTCGCGGGTTGACCCCGAGCTCGGCGAGCCTCGAGATCGTGATCACTCCGTGCCGGCCGGCGGCGAGCAGTTCTTTTTCACGCATGCCCGTTCCATCGGCCACCGCGGAGGGTTTCCGTAGCCCCAGATCATGGGGGTGCCCATTGGGACATCCTCACTCTCGGTGCAGCTGCTTTCCACCCTGTTGAGCCACGATTGACGGTCGTCGCCACCGCCGCCCACGATCGAACCGCACGGCGATCCACGGGAGGAGTTGCGTGAGAAGGTCCCGGTTCCGCGGCACGGCGGCGGTGGCGGACAACGGCACCTACCACGTGTCGGGGTACCTCGATGCGCGGTGCCCGGGGTCGGTGATCAGCGGGCGGTTCGCTTCCGCAACCTGTCGACCGGCAGCGCGTGGCAGACGTTCGACGTCGCGTGCGACAGCGGGGGCAGCACGGCCACGATGGTCGAGGCGGACGGCGTCGGCGATCCTGGCGACGACCTCGGCATCGTCGTGTGCGCCGACGGTCTGCTGGTGCACACGCAGTGCGGCGGTGAGGAGACCGTGCGGCTGCCCGAGTGAGGGAATCGGTTCGGCCCAAGGGAAAAGCCTCCTCCGACCGGTCCAGCGCGACTGGTCACGGAATTTCCTCGGCATCGCAACGGGTTCTGCCGGACGACCCGCGGCGTGTCGTTCCTGCTGGTGGTGTCGCCGGACCGCGGGGTGGCGTCCCGGCGATGGCGGCGCGGATCCCAAGGCGCAGCAATAACTCTGGCTCGCGCCCGTCGTCCCCGGACCGGTATTGGAAGCAAAGGAAAGCCTCCCCGGCGGGCGGCGACCGCCCGGGGAGGCTCCGTTCGCGGAGTCCGCGATGTTCTGGCCGCACACCCCCGAGGCGATGGCTGTGTCCGTGGTGTATGCGACCGGTCGAGCGCGTCCAGCGGCGGGTTTCCTCGGCATCGCAACGGGTTCCACCGGGACACCCGCGCGGCGCCGTTCCCGCAGGTGGTGTCACCGGTCCACGAGGGTCGCATTCCGGTGACAACTCTGGCTCGCGCCCGTCGTCCCCGGACCGGTACTGGAAGCACAGAAAAGCCTCCCCGGGCGGGCGGTGACCGCCCGGGGAGGCTCCGTTCGTGAGCGTCAGGCGCGGCGCGCCGTCGAGACGCCCACGTCCGAGTTGACGGCCGCGGTCACGATGCGGTCGCGCATGGCGCCGGTGATGACGCCGTTCTGCACGAGTTCTCTCGTCACGGCCTTCACGTGGCGGACGAACTGGTTGTGGGTGGACCAGTCGCCGTCCTCGTCGATGACGTCGTTGATCGTGCAGCCGTTGCCCGTGTCGATGTTCGGGACCTGGCTGTCGATGTCACCGATGATCACGGTGTCGCGGACGTCCGAGTCCGGGCACACGTCCGGGCCCGGCGCGGGGCCGGACTCCACGACGGTGAACGAACCCGACAGTTCCGCCGACGTGTTCCCCGCCTTGTCGGTGGCCCGGTAGTAGAACGTGTGCGCACCGGCGGTGTTCACGACGACCGGCGCCGTGTACGCGGTCCAGGCGCCACTGTCCAGTTTGTACTCGACGGAGCCGACGCCCGAGCCGGTGTCCAGCGCGGAGACGGTGATGTTCGCCGCGTCGAGGTACTGCCAGCTCGAGTTCTGGGTGCCGGACACCACGGCGGAGACGGACGGCGGGGTCTCGTCGACCTCACCGGACACCACCGTGAACGTCACGGAACCCTCGGTGGACACGTTCCCCGCCTGGTCGGTGGCGCGGAACAACACCGTGTGCGCACCCGGGCCGGAGACCTGGACGGCCGAGGTGTACGCGGTCCACGCACCGCCGTCGACCTTGTACTCGATCGACGCGACGCCGGAACCGCCGTCGTTGTCGGTGGCGGTGACCGTCACCATGGCGGAGCCGATGTAGGCGCCGTTCTCGTCCTGCTGGCCGCTGACCCGGCCGGACACGGTCGGGGCCGTCGCGTCCTGCTGGACCACGGTGAAGTGGGCCATGCCCTCCGGCGAGACGTTGCCCGCCTCGTCGGTGGCGCGGTAGCTCACCATGTGCATGCCGGGCGTGTTCACCGCGACCGGCGTGCTGTACGCGGTCCAGGCGCCATCGTCCACCTTGTACTCCACCGACGCGACACCGGACTCGGCGTCCTCGGCGGACAGGGTGACGGTGGCGACGTCGACGTAGTTGCCCTCGGCGTCCTGCGTGCCGGAGACCTCGGCGTCGACCGTCGGCGGCGTGGTGTCGGTCTGGTCGGCCACCACGGTGAACTGCTTCGAGCCCTCCGTGGAGACGTTGCCCGCCTCGTCCGTCGCCCGGTACAGCACGGTGTGCTGGCCCAGCACAGACACGAGCACCGGCTGGGTGTACGGCGCCCACGCGGCACCGTCCAGCTTGTACTCGGTGGTCGCGACACCGGAACCGCCCTCGTTGTCGGTGGCGGTGACGGTGACCGTGGCGGACTCGACGTAGTTGCCGTTCCCGTCCTGGTTGCCGGTGACCGTGGCGGTCACCGTGGGCGGCGTGGTGTCCTCGCCGCCGCCACCCTCGACGACGGTGAAGGACCGCGAGCCCTCCGCCGACACGTTGCCGGCCACGTCCGTCGCGCGGTAGGCGACGGTGTGCGCGCCGAGCGCCGACACCGCGACCGGCGCCGTGTACGGGGTCCAGGCGCCCGCGTCCAGCTTGTACTCGGTGGACGCGACACCGGAACCGCCGGTGTTGTCGGTGGCGGACAGGTTCACGGTCGCCTGGTCGACGTAGTTGCCGTCGCCGTCCTGCGTGCCGGTGATCGTGGCGGTGACCGTGGGCGGCGTGGTGTCCTCGCCGCCACCGCCCTCCACGGTGAACTCGCCGACCATGGTGCTGTGGCCGGGGATGGTGCAGTGGAAGCGGTACTTGCCCGGCGTCAGCGTCACGGTCGCCTCGTGGCGGCCGCTGTTGGCGTCGAACGGGTTGGCCAGGATGTTCAGCGACACGTCGTGGTTGTAGCCCGGCGTGGACGTGTCGAACGTCAGCGTGTGCGACATGCCGGTGGTGTTGCCGGTCGCCTCGCTGTTCTCGAAGACGATCGTGGTCTCCCCGGCCACCGCGGTGGTCGGGAACGACTTGTACGCGGAGATGCTGTCGTCCGCGGTGAACGTCAGTGTCTGTGCTGCGGCCGCGGCGGTCGCGGGCGGTGGTTCCGCTGCCGGGGAGGCGGACGCGGGTAGCGCCACCAGCCCCAGAACGGCCACCGCGGCGCCTACCGCGGCGATGAGACGTCTGGACATGTCAGGAAAAGTCCTCCAAGGGGGACGGCCGGGCGGCGCCACGAGGACACCGCCCGGCCACCCTGCTACAGGGGCCGCACCCGGATGTTGCGGAACTCGATGAGGTCGTTGTTGCTGTGGTTCTGGAGGCCGATGAAGCCCTCCGCGAACTGGCGCAGCGTCGTGTTCGGGTCACCGGCGCGGGAGGACTCCTGCCCCGGTGCGTTCTCGAACTCGTTGATCACCACGCCGTTGCGGATGATCGTGTAGTGCTGGCCGACAACACGGATCTCGTAGTCGTTCCACTGGTTCTTCGGGGTGGTCCCGGCATTGGCGAGCGTGTTCGGGTCGAAGTTGTAGACCGACCCGGTCTTCT
This sequence comes from Actinophytocola sp. KF-1, assembly GCF_054661535.1. Classification (NCBI taxonomy): domain Bacteria; kingdom Bacillati; phylum Actinomycetota; class Actinomycetes; order Pseudonocardiales; family Pseudonocardiaceae; genus Actinophytocola; species Actinophytocola sp. KF-1. The sequence goes on from NZ_BAAFVK010000010.1 coordinate 321,894, forward strand.
GCGGCTCGCCGGTCTCACCGTCGTAGATCTGGATCTCGTGACCGCAGTAGATCGCGACCCAGGCCTGCGACGTCCGCGCGGACCCGACCGTGCCACAGCTGCCCGCGGGCCGCTGGTCGAGCGGGGTCCTCGGGTCCGGGAACCGGACGAACACACCGCTGTTGGCCCGGAAGCCCTCCGGTGCGATGTCCTTGAACTGCAGCTTCACCGAGAAGTCCCGGTAGGGGTTCTTGGCGTACCACAGCATCCCGAGCCCGCCGGTGCCGCGCAGCGCGCCGTCCGGCTGGACCGTGAACTGCCCCGACGGTGCCATCGCCCAGTTGTTGAACGAGGACTCGGTGCCGTCGAAGATCGCGTCGTAGCCGTACTGACCGGGGTTGCCGATCACGGACGCCTGCGCCGCCTTGTTCAGCTTGTCCTGCTGGTTGGCGTTGATGATGCCGAGCTGCTTGAGGTTCTTCGTGACCGTCTGGACGTGGTTCACGAAGCCCGCGTGCGACGACCAAGTGATCTCGTCGTCGATCAGGTCGTCGATCTTGCAGCCGCCACCGGTGTTCTTGTTCTGCACGGTGGTGTCCACCGCGTCCTCACCCGGGCCGAACTTGACCGTGGTGGTCGGGTCCGACACCGAGCAGCCCACGTTCACCGCGGTCCGCGAGACCACCACTTCGCCGTCGGCGTAGGTCGTGGTCAGCTTGGCGGTGTACGGGCCGGTGCGGGTGTAGGTGTGCTTCGGGTTGGCCTCCGTGGAGATGGTGCCGTCGCCGAACTCCCACTTCCAGGACACGCCACCGGACTTCGCACCGTAGAACTGGTGGGTCAGCGCCCGGTTCTGCACCGCGACGTTCGACGCCGCCGGCGTCGGGGTCGCGGCACCGCCGATGTAGCTGATCTTGATCAGCTTCTGGTTCGGCGCGATGGTGAAGAAGCCGCTGCCGTAGTCCATCATGTACAGCGCGCCGTCCGGACCGAACTTGGCGTCCATCCAGCTCTGCAGCTTGTTGTCACCGGAACCCGGCGGGATGATCTGCCGCAGCGTCTCGGCGAACACGGGCGGCTGCGCCGTCGGCACGCCGGCCGGGTCCACCGTCACGGCGATCCGGTTGTTCGCGTTGGACTGGTCACCGATGAACCACTTGTCGTCCCAGTACTCCGGCCACGCGACACCGCTGTTGGTGTTGACGCGGTCGTAGTGGTACGTCGGGCCGGACATGACCGCCTGGCCGCCACCACGCAGGTACGGCTGGGTGTAGGTCGCGTCCGCGGCGACGTACGTCGGGATGTTGCTGTTCGGGCGGTTCGGGAACACCGGGCCGCCACCGTCGGGCGAGTACCAGATCATGTTCTTCTTCACCGGCGGCAGGTTGATCAGACCCGTGTTGCGCGGCGAGGTGTTGATCGGGTTGTCACAGTCGTACCAGCCCGTGAGGACGGCCGCGTCGCTGCTGCTGCGGTCGCGGTACGGCTGCTTGTTGCCCATGCAGTACGGCCAGCCGTGGTTGCCCGCCTCGGTGATGATCGTGGCGGTCTCGTACTTGGCCGGGCCGAGCTCCGGGCTCGGCGACGACGCGTCCGGACCGACCCACGCGGCGGTCAGCCAGTTGGTGACCGGGTCGACCTGGATGCGCGACGGGTTGCGGACACCCATGACGTAGATCTCCGGCAGCGTCTTCGCGGTCCCGGGCGGGAACAGGTTCCCCTGCGGGATCGTGTAGGTGCCGTCGGCCTCCGGGTGGATCCGCAGGATCTTGCCGTTCAGGTTGTTGGTGTTGCCCGAGGTGCGGCGAGCGTCCTGGAAGGACACCCCCTTGTACTCTTGCGTCCAGTTGTTGCCGGAGTACCCGTTCGAGCCCTGCGACGAGTTGTTGTCGCCGGTGCTGACGAACAGGTTGCCGTCCTTGTCGAACGCCATGCCACCGCCTGCGTGGCAGCAGCTGTGGATCTGCGCGTCCCAGGACAGCAGGTCCTTGCGGGTCGACTGGTCGATCGTCACGTTCGCCTTGTCGAAGGTGAACCGCGAGATCGTGCGCTTGCCGATCCGGTTCTCGCGGTCGATCGACTCGTGCGGCATCCAGTAGGCGTAGACCCAGCCGTTCTCGGCGAAGTTCGGGTCGAGCGTCAGACCGAGGAGACCCTCCTCGTTCTTGACCAGCTCGTCACCGCTGCCGCGGTTGCCCATCACCACGAGCGTGGTGAGCAGCTTCGCCTTCTTGGTCGCGGGGTCCCACAGGTGGATCGTGCCGCAGCCCTTGCCGATGTTCGGGTTGGTCCAGTCGTTCGGCTGGGGCACGGCGTTGTTCGCGCACGCGCCGCGGCCGATGTAGAAGACCTTGCCGTCCGGGGCGATGGTCAGGCCGTGCGGCTCGCCCATCTGGTCGAGCTGGCCGGCCGCGTTGTTCGCGTTCAGCTTCTCGATCTTGTAGTTGGACGCGATGGTCGCCTTGCAGTCACCGCGCACCATGCCGGTGGTCCACTTCAGCGCGCCGAGGATGTGGTTGCGGAACGCCTCCTCCCCGTAGCTCGCCTCGGTGCGGCCCATGCCGGTGTAGAAGGAGCGGCCACCCTCGTAGTCACGGCACCACGAGATCGGGTGGAACGCGCCGTTCGCGCCGGTGCCCGGGTCGTAGGTGTTCTCCCGGACCTGGGCGATGGTGTGCACCTGGCCGATCGGGTTCTGCTCCCAGTTGAGGAAGCGGTCGGTGCGCTTCCACGTGTAGCCGAGGCCCTCGTTGGCCGGGTGGTGCCGGTCGAGGACGTCGATCGTCGCCTCCTGGACCGCGGGCTCCGGCGGCGGCGGGAGCTGCGACGGGTCGGCCACGAGGTCCCAGTCGGCGAGCTGCACCAGCGGCTCACCGGAGTTCGCGGTGATGTTCAGCCGGTAGTGCAGGTACGCGGTGGTGTTCGTGAACGTGAACTCGCGCTTCTGGAACCGCTGCGGGAAGTCCTCGTTGGTGCGGGTGTCCAGGTCGGTCCACGTGGCACCGTCGTTGGAGCCCTGCAACGTCCAGTTCTTCGGGTCGCGGCCGTCGAAGTCGTTCGCCGAGGTCAGCGCGTAGCTGTTCACGGCGAACGGCGCGGCGAGCTTGTAGGCGACCCATCCCGTCGGGTTGAACGTGAGCCACTTCGTCGCCGGGTCGCGGTCGATCAGCTTTTCTTTGGTCTCGTTCGGCGGGTTCTCCGCGCTCGCGGTGACCGAGGAGACCAGCCGGGCGCCCACCGGACGGGCGCCGATGAGGCCGGTAAACCAGGTCGAGTTCTCCTGGGCGCGGGCCGCGTCGGAGATGCCGAGGAAGCCGCCGCCCGCCTTCATGTAGGTCTGCAGCGCGGCTTCCTGGGTGCTGTTCAGCGCGACGCCCTGCGCCGACAGGTAGACGACGCCGCGGTACTTCGCGAGGTTCGCGGAGTTGAACGCGGCCGGGTCGGACGACACGGTGACGCCGATGCCGTTCGCCGAGGCCAGGCTGGTGATGGCGTCCGTGGCGCGGACCACCGGGTCCTTCTGCTCCGCGGCCGCGCCGCGGAACACGAGGATGTTGATCCCGCCCGCGGTGGCGGTGGACGCCGGTGCCGCCGCGGCAGGTGCCGGTACTGCCGCGACTGTGCTGATGAGAGAAGCACCGAGAGCAAGCGCTGCCCCCAGCGCCGTGTATCTGATGGCTCGTCGCCTTCGCGACCAGCCGATAGAGCCTCTTCGCCCCATGGTCGGGCTGTCCTTTCTCTGCGCTTACTTGTGGCCGTGCGGGGTCGTGGTGGTCGAGCCGCTCTTCTTGACCTTCTTCGCGGAGGGGTTGTCCGGCGCGATCGGCGCGATGCCGTCGTGCGGACCCGTCGGCACCGGGGTGCCGCCCATTGCCTTCATGTCCATGGAGGTCATCTCGTGGCCGTGGAAGCGGTCGATGGCCTCCTGCGCGCCCGGCGGCATGCTGCCGTCGGGGTTGCGGACCAGGAAGACACCGGACATCCCCGCGTCCGAGTGCCCCTGGACGTGGCAGTGGTACATCCACGCGCCGGGACCGACGCCCTCACCCGCGATCACCTGGAAGCCGAACGAGCTGCCGGGGTCGAGGTTCTTGTTGTCGATCACGGGGCTGTTGTCGCTCGCGCTCGCGAGCATGCCGGTGCGGGTGTCGGCCCAGCGGTGGGCGTGCAGGTGGAAGGTGTGCAGCAGGTTCCCGTGCCCGATGCAGATCCACTCGACGCGCTCACCCTGGTTCGCCTCGAACATGGGCGTGTCCGGGGCGATCTTGTTGTTGATGGTCTGTTCGTTGAACACGACCGTGTACTGCCGGTCGGGCAGCAGGTCGCCGCGCTTGCGGACGATCAGGCCGCCGTACAGGCCGCGCATGAGACCGATGGTCCCGTGGTCGCCGCGCATCGCGTGGTCGTGGTAGTGCCAGTAGCCCGCGCTGCCCGGCATGTACACGCCGTCACGCTGGTACGTGGTGCGGGTGCGCCAGGTGTAGACGCGGGTCTCGCGGGGGTTGTTGAAGGAGCCGTTGAACGGCGCGCCGTCCGAGTTGGTGTCGTAGTTGACACCGTGCGGGTGGATCGACAGCCGCTCGTCGGTGTTGTTGACCAGTTCGATCTCGAGCGTGTCGCCCTCGTAGATCTCGAGGAGCGGGCCGGGGATCGTCGGCTTGCCGGGTTCCAGGGCGTAGCCGACGAGGTTGGTGCCTGCGATGACCTCGGCGTAGAGGGTGATCTGACGGGTCTGGCCTGCCGCGGCAGCCGAGGCTGACGCGGACTCGGCTCCGGCCGCCGCGGAGAAGGCGGCGACGCCGCTGGCCGCTACGGCGGGGGCGAGCACGCCCGCTGCCGCGGCACCGGCGAGCATCGATCGGCGCGAGAGCGCCGGTCGGCCGTCTCTGTCCATTGTGGAACTCCGTTCATGGGCACGGGAATGAGCGGTCGCACGGACCGCTCGGGTTGCTGCTGGGATCAGACGACGCGGCATGACGCATGGATGGCACGTGGGTGACGTCCGTTGTCACGCTGCCTCGCCTTTCGACCCGGGGTGGCTGCCGGGCGTCCCTCTGGTGGCGTGGACATAGCCGCTTCCGACTAAACGACTCGAACTTATGTCGATCGTCGACGAAAGTTAAGGCCCAAATGGCGTAACGGACCGGACAGTCTCTGACAGCGGCTTCACCCTGGGGATGGTCAACGGGCTGGTTAGTACACCGGGTGGTCGAATTTGACCGCCGTGTCCGAACCTGGCCGAAGAGCGGACGGGAGCAAGGGGTCCGTCATCGCGCAGGGCCCGGGGTCAAGGGCGGGTTGCCCGGTCCAGCCACTCCGCGAGCATGGCGCGTTCCGTGTCCGTGAGGCCCGGCAGGTCGGGGACCACCGTGCGGAAGGCGACCGCGGCCGCGACCGGGCCGTCCTCCGCCAGCGCGGGGGCGTCGGTGAGGATCCGGTGGGTCACCGCCTCGTACATGGCGTCCGCCAGGCCCTCGTCCGGGTCGGGGGTCGTCAGCAGGGTCAGGACCGCGCCGGTGCACGCGGCGTGGATCAGCTCCACCGCGCGCTGCTCGGACACGCGGAGCCTGCCGATCGCCGCGACCCGGCGGACCTTGGCCCGCAGCTTCTCGCGGCCCGCGATGGTCGCCGGGGACGGCGGGCGGCCCGCGAGCAGGACGTACAGCGCAGGGTTGGCCAGGCCGAAGCCGACGTGCGTGTCCCAGCCGGCGCGCAGGTCGGCGAGGGGGTCGTCGCCGTCGGGGATGCGGGACTTCGCCGCGACGTAGGTCGCGAACACGTGCTCCGCGACGGCGTCCAGGAGACCGTCCTTGTCGCCGAACATGCGGTAGATGGCCGGGGCCTGCATGCCCGCGGCGTGGGCGACCCCGCGGGTGGTCACCGCGGCCGGCCCCTGTTCGCGCAGCAGCCGGGCCGCGACCTCGACGAGGTTCGTCCGGACGTCCATGGTTCCAACGATAACAGCTTCTTGCTATCGACGTATTTCCAGTGTTAGCGTCGAAGTGATTCCATCGATATCACGAGGTGAAGCATGATCGTCGTCAGTGGGGCCACCGGGAAGCTCGGGGCACTGGTCGTCGAGCGGTTGCTGGAGCGGGTGCCCGCGGCGCAGGTCGGGGTGAGCGTGCGCGCGCCCGAGAAGGCCGGGCACCTGGCCGCGCGCGGGGTCCGGGTGCGGCAGGGCGACTTCGCGGCTCCGGACACGCTGGCCCACGCGTTCGAGGGCGCCACGCAGGTGCTGCTGGTCTCGGTGAACGCGATCGGACCGGAGAAGGTCGCGCAGCACACCGCCGCGGTCGACGCCGCCTACGCCGCCGGGGCCAAGCGCGTCCTCTACACGAGCCACCAGGGCGCGGCCGACGGCTCGCTGTTCGCGCCCATGGTCGACCACGCCGCCACCGAGTCCTACCTGGCGGGGCTGGGCACGCCGTTCACGTCGCTGCGCAACGGCTACTACGCCGACACCATCCCGCTCCTGTTCGGCCGGGCACTGGAGACCGGTGAGCTGGTCGCCCCGGCCGACGGGCCCGTGTCGTGGACCGCGCACGTCGACCTCGCCGAGGCGGCCGCCCGCGTCCTCACCGACGAGGGCCGGTTCGACGGGCCGACCCCGCCGCTCACCGCGCCCGAGGTGACCGACCTCGACGGAGTCGCGGCGGTCCTCGGCGAGCTCAGCGGCCGGACGGTCCGCCGGGTCGTCGTGGACGACGACGAGTGGGTGGCGGGTCTGGTTGCGCAGGGCTCGCCCGCGGACCGGGCGACCATGCTGCTCGGCATGTTCCGCGCGTCCCGGCGCGGCGAGTTCGCCGTCACCGATCCCGCGCTGGAGGAGCTGCTCGGCCGCCCGGCCACGTCACTGCACGCGTTCCTCCGCGACCGCCTTGCGGGCGGCTTCGGCGGTCGGGGCTGACAGGGCCAGCCCGGCCAGGCGCTTGCAGTCGTCCGTCGTGCGGGTGGCCAGTGCCGCCCGCACGGCGGGCACCGACGGCGCCGACATCGACAGCGTCGTCACGCCCATGCCGACGAACACGCACGCCAGCAACGGGTCGCTCGCCGCCTCACCGCAGACGCCGACCGGCTTGCCGAGTTCCTGCCCGGCGGACGCGACCAGCGCCACCAGCTCCAGCACCGCGGGCTGCCACGGGTCGAGGAGGTCCGCCAGCTCGCCGTTCATGCGGTCGGCGGCCATCGTGTACTGGCTCAGGTCGTTGGTGCCGATGGACACGAAGTCCACGGCGGCCAGGATCTGCCTGGCCTTCAACGCCGCCGCGGGCACCTCGATCATCACCCCGGCCGTCCGCAGGCCCGCCTTGTGGACGGCGGCCGCGAACTCCTCGGCCTCCGAAGCGGTCGCGACCATGGGCGCCATCACCCACACGTCGGCCGTCGTGGCGCTCGCCGCGCGGGACACCGCCTCGAGCTGCTCGGCCAGCACCGACGGGTCGACCCGGGACGTGCGCAGGCCGCGCACGCCCAGCGCCGGGTTGTCCTCCTCCGCGAGGCCGAGGAACGGCAGCGGCTTGTCCGCGCCCGCGTCCAGCGTCCGCAGCACCACCTTGTTGTCCCCCGCGGCCTCGAACAGCTCCCGGTACGCCGTCTCCTGCTCGGCGACCGGTGGGGCCGTCGTCCGGCCGAGGAACAGGAACTCCGTGCGGAACAGCCCGACGCCCTCGCCGTCGGGCGCGAGGTCGGCCGCGCCGCCGACGTTCTGCAGCAGCGGCACGGCGACCCCGTCGGCCGTGCGGCCGGGACCGGTCAGCGCCGCGTTCCGCGCGCGTTCCGCCTGTCCCGCGGCGACGATCTCGGCCGCCTCCGACGGCGTCACGACCGCGACCGCGCCGGTCGTGCCGTCGACCGAGACGGTCGTCCCGTCGGTCACGTCGAGGATGCCGGCGCAGCCGACGACCGCGGGCAGTCCCCTGGCACGCGCCAGGATCGCGGTGTGGCTCGTCGGGCCGCCGCGGCGGGTGACGATCGCGCGGACCGAGTCGTCCAGCAGCGCCGTGTCCGCCGGCGACAGGTCGTCGGCGACCAGCACGTACGGCACCCCGGGCCGGGGCAGGCCCGGCATCGGCACGTCGAGCAGCCACGCGACCGCGCGGTCCCGCAGGTCCGCGAGGTCGGCCGAGCGCTCGGCGAAGTAGCCGCCCAGCTCGGCGAACGTGGCCTGCTGGTCGGCGATCGCGTCCGTGATCGCCCACGCGGCGGGCCTGCCCGCGGCGACCTTCGCGGCGACCGCGTCGGCGAGGGTCATGTCGGCGGCCATCATCGCCTGCGTGGCGAGGACCTCCGCCGCCGGACCGGTCACCCGCGCGGCCAGCTCGTCGAGCGAGGTCGCCACGAACTGGAGCGCCTTCGCCGCCCGCTCCGCCTCGTCGGGCCCCGGCGCGGGCACGTCCGCGGGCAGGACCGGCGGGGCACCCATCGCGTGGACGGGGCCCGCCGTGCGGCCAGGGCTGACGCCGAGACCGTGGAGATGGCCGTGCAACTGCTCAGGCATCGAGATCCTGCTCCAGGATCTCGGCCATCGCCGCCAGCGCGGCGTCGGCGCCCTCGCCGTCCGCGGAGATGGTGACCGTGTCACCGCCGTGCGCGCCGAGCGACAGCACCGCGATGATGCTGCGCGCGTCGACCGGCGGCTTCGCGGCCGTGCCGATCCGCACCGTCACCGGCTGGGCCTGCGCGGTCTTCACGACGATCGCCGCCGGCCTGCCGTGCAGGCCGATCCGTGACCCGACAACAACGTCCCTCGTGGGCATGCGTCCTCCTCGACGGGCCCTGCGACAACAACTACTACGGCTGGATGGTCACCTTGATCGCCGAACCGGACGACACCAGCTCGATGGCGTCGTGCAGTTCGGACAACCGCAGGCGGTGCGTGATCAGGTCGGCGACCGGCACCTGGCCGGACGCGATCAGTTCGAGGGCCTTCTTGTTGTGCGCGGGGCTGGAACCGTTGGCGCCCACGATGGTCAGCTCGCGGTAGTGCACCAGGTTCGAGTCCAGCGTGATCGTCGGCTTGTCCTTGGGCAGGCCGCCGAAGAAGCTGATCCGGCCGCTGCGCGCGGCCATCTGCAGCGCGTCCTCCTGCGCGGCGCCGGACGCGGCCGCGGTGATCACCACGTCGACGCCGCGGCCGTCGGTCAGCTTCTTCACCTCGTCGACCGCGTCCACCTCGGCCGAGCAGATCGCCGCGTCCGGGTGCACCTTCTCCGCGGACATGTCCAGGCGCGCCCGGTTCAGCTCCACCAGGAACACCCGGTTGGCGCCGCGGGCCCGCGCGAGCCGCACGTGCAGGCAGCCGATGGGCCCGGCGCCGACCACGACCACGTCGTCGCCGGGGCCGACCTTCGCGAGCTCCTGCCCGTTCAGCACGCACGCGAGCGGTTCGGCGACCGACGCCTCCGCGAAGTCCACGCCGTCGGGGATCCGGTTGAGCCCGTCGACCGCAAGCACCTGCCGCGGCACGACCAGGTACTCGGCAAACCCGCCGTCGTAGTGGTAGCCGACCGAGGTCTGGTTGGGGCAGACCTGCATCCGGCCGTCCCGGCACTCGGTGCACTGACCACAGGGGACGGCCGCGATGACCTGCACCCGGTCGCCGGGCGCCCAGCCGGACACGGCCGAGCCGACCTCGACGACCTCGCCCGCGATCTCGTGGCCGATCACGCGCGGCGGCACCAGGTGGTGGTGACCGTGGTTGAAGATCTTCACGTCGGTGCCGCAGGTCGAGCACTGCTGCACCGCGATCTTCACCTCGTCCGGGCCGGGGCCCGGCTCGGGCGCCTCCTCGAGGCGGATGTCACCGGGGGCGTAGAAACGCGCCACCTTCATGGGTTACAGGTCCTTCCCTATCGATTCGAGCAGGTCGTGGACCGCGTCGACGCTCGCGGAGGTGCGCAGCTGCTCGGCCTGCGCGGGGTCCATGAGGATCTGCGCAAGCGCGGACAGCACGGTCACGTGCTCGTCGCCCTTCGCCGCGATGGCCACGCAGATGGTGACGGTCTGGCCGTCCCAGTCCACGCCGTCGGGGAACTGCAGCACCCCGAGCGTCGTGCGGCGCACCAGCGCGCGGCTCTCGTCGGTGCCGTGCGGGATCGCGACGCCCTCGCCGATGAACGTCGACACGGACTTCTCGCGCTCCAGCATGGTGTCCGGGTAGCCGTCCTCGACCGCGCCCAGCTCGGTGAGCACCGCGCCGCACTGGCGGATCGCGTCCCACTTGTCGGCGGCCGTCAGGCCGAGGCGGATGCCCTCCTTCGGGAGGACCGATGAGTCAGCCACGGATCTCGCCGCCTTCCTTGATCGCGTTCTCGAGCCGGTCGAACGCCGGGTCGCCGAGGAACATCCGGAACTCCACGACCACCGCGTGCGGCACGGTCGAGCGGGCCCGGTCGGCGAGGTCGGCGTGGGTGAGCACGAGCCGTGCCCCGGCGGGGATGTCGTTGACCGCCACGTGTTCCACGGTCACGCCGTACGGCTTGAGCCGCGTGCGCATCTGGGACGCCAGCATCACCGACGAGCCCATGCCGGCGTCGCAGGCGACGACGATGCTGGTCACCTCGCTGCCCAGGATGACGGGCTTGGTCGCCACGGCGCCGTTGGCGGACGGGGCGTCGGCGGCCGGGGCGGCGGCCGCCGACGGTTCAGGGGCCGGGGCGGCGACGGCTTCTTCCTCGGTGTCCGCGCCGTGGCCGAACTTCATCAGCGCGGCGGCGACGACGAACGAGACGACCGTGGCGACGGCGATGCAGAGCAGGACGCTCAGGTGACCACCGCGTGGCGTGACCGCCATGTAGGCGAAGATGCTGCCCGGCGCGGGCGGCGCGACCAGCCCGGAGTTGGTGACCAGTGCGGTGCCGACACCGGCCATGCCGCCGGCGATCGCGGCCAGGATCAGCTTCGGCTTCATCAGCAGGTACGGGAAGTAGATCTCGTGGATGCCGCCGAAGAAGTGGATGATGATCGCGCCGGGCGCGCTCGGCCGGGTCTTGCGCGGGCCGAAGAACCAGAACGCGAGCAGCACGCCGAGGCCGGGTCCGGGGTTGGTCTCGATCATGAACAGGATCGACTGGCCCGCTTCCCGCGCCTGCTCGACGCCGAGCGGGCCGAACACGCCGTGGTTGATGGCGTTGTTGAGGAACAGCGCCTTCGCCGGTTCGACGATGATCGACACCAGCGGCAGCAGGCTGTTGTCGACGAGGAAGTCGACGGCCTTGCTGGCCGCGGTGGTGAGCGCCTCGACGACCGGGCCGATGCCGATCAGGCCGAGCAGCGCCATCAGGCCACCGAGGATGCCGGCCGAGAAGTTGTTGACCAGCATCTCGAAGCCGGACCTGACCTTGCCCTCGATCGCGCGGTCGAACCACTTCATCAGCAGCGCCGCGAGCGGGCCGATGATCATGGCGCCGAGGAACATCGGCACGTCGGCGCCGACGATCACGCCCATGGTGGCGATCGCGCCGACCACCGCGCCGCGCTGGCCGTGCACCATCCGGCCACCGGTGTAGCCGATCAGCAGCGGCAGCAGGAACTTGATCATGGGGTCGACCAGCTGGGCCAGCGTCTCGTTCGGCAGCCAGCCGGTCGGGATGAACATCGCGGTGATCAGGCCCCACGCGATGAACGCGCCGATGTTGGGCATGATCATGCCCGCCAGGTTGCCGCCGAACCGCTGGACCCGGGCGCGGATCCCGTTGCCCTGTAAGTTCTTCAGCTGGGAGACGTCAGTCGTCATTGAATCCGCTCCAGTTTCTCCGAAAGGTCGATCGAGGCGTGGACCAGCACGGAGTCCCGGTCCACATCCCCGGGGCCCGGCATCCGGCTGCCCGGTAACCGGACCGCGGCCGCACCCCACGACAGCGCCTCGACGAGGGCATCCCTGCCGGCCACCCCGCCGGCCAGATACCCGGCGAGCATCGCGTCGCCCGCACCGACCGCACTGCGGCCGCGGTCGACGGGCGACTCGCCGTAACGCACCCCCTGCTCGTCCACCAGCACCGCCCCGTCGGCGCCGAGGCTGGCGAGCACCGTCTCCGCCCCCTTGTCACGCAGGACCTGCGCGGCCCGCACCGCGTCGCCCAGCGTGGCGATCTCGAAGCCGACCGACTCGGCCAGCTCTTCCCGGTTCGGCTTCACCAGCGCGGGCCCGGCGCCGAGCGCCGCGGTGAGCGCGGGCCCGGAGGTGTCCACGACGAACCGGATGCCGCGTTCGGTGAGCCGTGCGCCGAGGTCGCGGTAGAACGTGTCCGGGACCCCCGGCGGCAGGCTGCCGCTCGCCACCACCCAGTCGGCGGTGGCGGCGGTGTCCAGCACCGCCTTGACGATGCGTTCCAGGTCGTCCTGCCCCAGCTCGCCGCCCGGCTCGTTGATCTTGGTGACCTCGCCGTCCGGTTCGACGACGCTCACGTTGGACCGGGTGTGGCCGGTGACCGGCACCGCGCACACGTCGATGCCCTCCTCCTCCAGGAGTTCGCAGAGCTGCCTGCCCTCCGGCCCGCCGCGGGGCACGACGGCGCAGGTCGGCAGCTTGTGCGCGGCGAGGGCGCGGGCGACGTTGACGCCCTTGCCGCCCGGGTCGAGGCGGGTCCCGCTCGCCCGGACCAGCGCACCGCGAACCAGTTCCGGGACCTCGATGGTGCGGTCCAGGCTGGGGTTCAACGTGAGCGTGAGGATCATGCGCGGATCACCCTCGGTCCCTGCCCTTCGATCTCCGCGGCCAGCTGGGGGTCCATCCCGCTGTCGGTGATGAACAGGTCGATGTCCGACAGCTCGGCGAAGCGCGAGAGGTGGTCGGAGGACAGCTTCGTGTGGTCGGCGAGCAGCACCGTGCGGCGCGCCGCGCCGACCATGGCCTTCTTCACGGCGGCTTCCGCCTGGTCGGGCGTGGTGAGGCCGCGCTGGACGGACATGCCGTTGGTGGCGATGAACGCGACGTCCACATAGGACTGCGCGAGGGCCTCCAGCGCCCACGGGTCGACGCAGGCCAGCGTGCGGGAGCGGACGCGGCCGCCGATGAACAGGACGTTGAAGTTCGTGCGGCCCGCGAGCGAGAGCGCGATGGGCAGCGCGTTCGTGAGGATCGTGAGCTGCCGGTCGACGGGCAGGATCTCGGCGAGCCGGGCGGTGGTGGTGCCCGCGTCGAGGAGGATCGAGCCCTCCTCGGGGACCTCGGCGAGCGCGGCCTTCGCGATCCGGTCCTTCTCGGCGCCCAGGACGGCGTCGCGGGCGGCGAGGGCGGGCTCGAAGCCGAGCCGCTCGACGGGGATGGCGCCGCCGTGCACGCGGCGGAGCAGCCCGTGGCGCTCGAGCACGGAGAGGTCGCGCCGGATCGTCTCGCCGGTGACCGCCAGCTCAGCGGCCAGGTCGGCGACGTCGACCCGCCCTTCGCGGCGGGCCCGGTCCACGATGTGCTGCTGACGCTCTTCTGCGTACATGTGGATTTACCACCGTTTCATCTGTGTATCGTTGTGTTTACCTGGTTTAGCCACATCAAGTCAACACCTGGTTTACCGCAGGAGCCGCCCGTCCGGCCTCTTGCCGCGCGATGTGAAATCGACGTAATATCCGGCCCGACCTAGGCCGACCAGTGGTGGTGAGCAGGCTTGTACTACGGCGGCTGGGGCAGTTACCAGGACTGGGAAGCGAACGACTTCCGCCCGAAACCGCCATCCCCGGAGCCGGAGCCGGACGGCTCGGTGAGCGGGACCCTCGCACCACCCACCCCCGCGGTACTGCCGATCGGACCCCGCTCCGCGGTCCCGGCGGGCCGCAGGTCGCTCGGCCGCCGCGACAAGAAGCCGAAGAAGCTGCTCCCCCTCGCCCCGCCGCCGACCCCGGCACCGGAACCCGACCTGGTGTCCCCGCTTGCCGACGCGGGCCCGTGGGCCGATCCGAAGGAGCCGGAGCCGCTGTCGATGGAGGCGAGCAGCCCCCGGCAGCTGGTGCGCCCGTACACGAGGACCGGCGGCCGCACCCATGTCGGCTACCGGCTGGAACTGGAGACCCTGCTGTCGACGGCGCTGACGCACGAACGCGAACGCCACGCGCTGCGTGACGACCTGCGCGCCATCTGCGACCTGTGCCTGACCCCGCACTCGACCGCCGAGGTGTCCGCCCACCTGCGCCTGCCCCTGGGCGCGGCCCGCGTGCTGATCGCGGACGTCGTCGACCTGGGCCTGCTGCACGTCCACGAGTCGGCCGCGGACAAGCCGTCGATGGATCTCCTTTACCGGATCGCGGCGGGCCTGAAGAATCTCTGACGTGAAGGACATCGTCCGCCACGGGTACGACGTGCTGTCCCGCGTCTACCAGGACGCCTACCCGACGGGCACCAAGTACCGGCCGTGGCTCGCCGACCTGCTCGGCAGGCTCACGCCGGGCAGCACGGTGGTGGACCTGGGCTGCGGCTGCGGCCTGCCGACGGCCGAGGTCCTGTCGGCGGCGGGCCACGACGTGACGGGTGTCGACTTCAGCGAGGTGCAGGTCCGGCGCGCCCGTGACCTGGTCCCGGGCGCCCGGTTCGTGTGCGCGGACGCGACGGAGGTCGACTTCCCGGCGGGTTCCGTCGACGCGGTCCTGTCGTTCTACATGTTCATCCACCTGCCGCTGGCCGAGCAGCCGCCGCTCCTGGCGCGGATCGCCCGCTGGCTCCGCCCCGGCGGCTGGTTCCTGGCGACCATGGGTCACGGCGCGTGGACGGGTGTCGACGACAACTGGCTCGGCGGTGGCGCCCCGATGTGGTGGAGCCACGCGGACGCCGACACCAACCGACGGTGGCTCACGGACGCGGGTCTCGTCGTCGAGCACGAGGAGTTCGTGCCGGAGGGCGACGGCGGCGTGGTGCTGTTCCGGGCTAGGACGGCCCGGTCTGGCAGCGGGGGCAGTGGTAGCTGACGCGCTCGCCCGGCGTGTGGACGACCGGGCCGCCGCACCGCAGGCACCCCTGCCGGAGCCGCCCGTACACCCAGAGCGACCGGCCGCGACGCGGGTCGCCGGTCGTGTTGCGGACGGGGTTCAACGCGTTGCGCAGCAGGAGTTTCCGCGCCCACCGCACGACCTTGTCGGCGTCCACTTCGGACACCGGCGTCCACGGCGTGACACCGAGCAGGAAGCACAGCTCGACCTTGAAGACGTTGCCGACGCCGGCCATGACCGTCTGGTCCAGCAGCGCCTCCCCGAGCGGGCGCGCCGGATCGGCCGTCAGCCTGCGCACCGCCTCGGCCTTCAGTTCGTCGGACCAGGCGGGATCGAGCAGGTCGGGCCCGAGGTGGTCGACCAGCCGGTGCTCGTCCCGGGTGGCCACCAGCGCCATCTCGAGCAGCAGTTTGCCGACGGCCGTCTTCCCGGGGATCCCCAGCACCGCCCGCGTCTGGAAGTTGATCTGCGGGCGGCCGGTGTAGACCCGCCAGGAGCCGTCCATGCCGAGGTGGCAGTGCAGGCTCACGTCCCCGCCGAACCGCAGGAAGAGATGCTTGCCCACGGACACCGCGCGGTCGAACACCCGCCCCGTGAGGTCCACAGTGGACAACCGGGGGTGGCGGAGGTCGGCACGGGTGAGGGTGACACCGCCCAGCGCCTCGGTCAGCCGGTGGGCCGTGGCGTAGACGGTGTCGCCTTCTGGCATGCACCCACCTTAACCAGCACATCAGGCACGCACAGCTCCGTCCGGCCACACCACGCGTTCCTCCGCCAGGCGACCCGGCCGAAGACAGCGGCAGGCGCCGCACCCGGTCTGGGTGCGGCGCCTGCGCGGATGTTCAGCTAGGCGACGGCGAGCGCGCGCTGCCGGACCATGGTCGCCGCCAGGGCGAGCCACGCGATCAGCACGCCGCCGGTCATGGTCAGTGCCATGGCCGGGCCGTCGTTGCCCAGCACGCCGACGACCGGGGCGATCAGCGCGCCCAGCCCGAACTGCGCCGCACCCAGCAGTGCGGCCGCGGTGCCCGCCGCCTCGCCGTGGCGGGACAGGGCCAGCGCCGGGGCGTTCGGGAGCACGAAGCCGACCGCGCCGAGCAGGAGCAGCAGCGGCACCAGGAACCCGGGCAGACCGCCGAAACCGGACGCCGCGAACACGACCAGCACGGCACCGAAGGCGAGTGCGGCGGCCAGCGCGCCGAACACGATCTGCTGCGCCGACCAGCGGTTCAGCAGCACCACGTTCAGCTGCGACGCCCCGATCAGCGCGACCGCGCCGATCGCGAACACCAGCCCGAACTCCTGCTGGGACAGCCCGAACGTGTCCTGCAGCACGAACGACGAGCCGGACACGTAGGAGAACAGCGCGGACATGCCGAGCGCCGCGACCAGCGCGAGCACGACGAACTGCTTGTCGGTGACGAGCATCCGGTACGTCGACAGCACGGGCCGCAGCGAGCCGGTGCGCCTGCGCTCCGGCGGCAGCGTCTCCTTCAGCAGGAAGATCGCGACCAGCAGCAGCGCCACCCCGAGCGCCGCCAGCACGGCGAACACGCCGCGCCACGAACCGGACAGCAGGATCCCGGCGCCGATCGACGGCGCGAGGATCGGCGCCGCGCCCATCACGAGCATCAGCCGGGACAGGATGGTCGCCGCCGCGCGGCCCGTGAACAGGTCACGGACGACGGCCATCGCGACCACCATGGCCGCCGCGGCTCCGACACCCTGGAGCGTCCGCAGCAGGCCGAGCACGACCACGTTCGGTGCGATCAGCACGAGCAGCGACGCGGCGATGTGCACCGCCGTGCCCGCGATGAGCGGCTTGCGCCTGCCGACCGCGTCGGACAGCGGGCCGATCACCAGCTGCCCGAGCCCGAGGCCGACGAGTGTGCCGGTGAGCGTCAGTTGCACCGCCGACTCCGACGCCATGAGGTCGGCGCCGAGCGCGGGCAGTGCGGGCAGGTACATGTCGATGGTCAGGGGACCGAGAGCGATGAGCGCGCCGAGAACGAGGATGACCTTCAGTCTCGCGGCTCCAGTTGGCGACTCTGCCGACTGCTCCGAACGGTCCAAGGTAGACGGACGGGACCGGGGGTCTGGGGGTCGCTCCCCAGAAGGACGCAGAGTGGCCTGTTCCATGGTCGGGTGCAACTCCGCGCGTGCCGACTTTGTTCCCGCGTCAGGTCAGAACGGCGATTTTCGTTGCCAGCGCACGGAGTTTGCGTTCCGTTTCCGAACCCTTCGCCGCCGTGTAGGTGCACAGCCGCTGGTCGGGTGCATTGGGGACGGTGAACGCCTCGAACGTGACGACGAGCTCACCGACCTCCGGGTTGCGGATGCGTTTGACGCCGTGGTCGCGGTCCAGCACGTCCTGCGCGTCCCAGAACCGGCGGAAGTCGGCGCTCGCGTCCCGCAGCTCGCACATCACCTGGTGCGGCCTGCCGTGGTCGGGGAAGTGCCCGACCTCGGCCCGCAGCGCGGACACCAGTTCGCTCGCGATCTCCTCCCAGTCCGGGTAGAACTCGCGGGACTCCGGCCGCAGGAACACCAGCCGCGCCGCGTTCAGGTCAGCGGCGGGCAACGTCTCGAAGTCGAAGGTGAGGCGGTTCGCGAGCCGGTTCCACGCCAGGATGTCCATGCCCGGCCCGTAGACCATCGCGGGCACGGTGTCGTCCATGGCCTGGAGCAGCTCCAGGATCTGCGGCCGCACCGAGGGCCGGTCGGCGTTCGCGCACGCGCCGCCCGCGTTGCGGTGGCTGGGCAGCGTGATGTTGCGCAGGTAGGTGTGCTCGGCCGCGGTGAGCCGCAGCGCACGGGCGATGGCGTCGAGGACGGCGTCGGAGATCGCCGGCGCGCGGCCCTGCTCGATGCGCGTGTAGTAGTCGACGCTGATGCCCGCGAGCTGCGCGACCTCCTCACGACGCAGGCCGCGGACCCTCCTGCGCGCGACTCCGTTCGGCAGGCCGAGCGCGGCCGGGTCGAGCGCGGCGCGGCGGGCCTTCAGGAAGGGCGTGATCTGGTCCTCAACCTGTCCCATGCCCACCAGTATCCCGCAAGGTGGTTCTGCCAGGCCCAGGTTGAAGGGTGCCTGGCGGCCCTGTCCCGCGGCCCGGAAGGTGGAGGTCGTAGGACAGGAGGAGATTTCATGAAGCGCAGGACTCTCGGGGGCACGGGCATCTCGGTGAGCCAGTACGCCCTCGGCGCGATGATGTTCGGCAAGATCGGCAACCCCGACCACGACGAGAGCGTCCGGATCATCCACCGCGCGCTCGACGCCGGCATCAACTTCGTCGACACCGCCGACATCTACTCGGACGGCGAGTCGGAGGAGATCGTCGGCAAGGCGCTGAAGGGCCGCCGCGACGACGTCGTGCTGGCCACGAAGGTGCACGGGTCCATGGGCCCGGACGCCAACCACGCGGGCAACTCGCGGCGGTGGATCGTCCGCGAGGTGGAGAACAGCCTGCGGCGGCTCGGCACCGACCACATCGACCTGTACCAGGTACACCGTCCGGACCCGGCCACGGACATCGACGAGACCCTCGCCGCGCTCACCGACCTCGTCCGGTCGGGCAAGGTGCTGGCGGTGGGCAGCTCGACGTTCCCGGCGGAGCAGATCGTCGAGGCGCAGTGGGTGTCGGAGAAGCGCGGCCACGTGCGGTTCCGCACGGAACAGCCGCCGTACTCGATCCTCGCCCGCAGCGTCGAGGCGGCGGTGCTCCCCACCGCCCAGAAGTACGGGATGGGCGTCCTGACGTGGGGCCCGCTGTCGGCGGGCTGGCTGTCGGGCAAGTACACGCGGGCAACGGACGTGACGACGAGCGACAGCAGCCGGGTCGCGATCGAGTCGCACAAGTTCGACCCGGCGCGCCCGGAGAACGCGGCGAAGCTGGCGGCGGTGGGCGAACTGTCGAAGCTGGCCGCGGACGCGGGCCTCACCCTGCCCCACCTGGCGGTCGGCTTCGTGCTGTCCCACCCGGCGGTGACGTCGGTGATCATCGGCCCGCGGACGATGGACCAGCTGGAGTCACTGCTGGCGGGCGCGGACACGGTGCTGACGGCGGACGTGCTGGACCGCATCGACGAGATCGTGCCCCCGGGCACCGACCTCAACCGCGCGGACAGCTACTACACCCCACCCGCACTGGCGGACGCCTCCCTGCGCCGCAGGTAGCGGCCCGCCCGTGAGCCCGGCTTGGCCCCGTCCTGAAAGGCGCGTTCAGACATCACGCCTGTCCTGAACGCGCCTTTCAGGACACGAAAGCCAGGCGGAGCACCCGGCCCACAACAGCCCCAAGCGGGCACCGACGGGCAAGCCCAAGCCCCGGGCGCAAGCCCAACAAAGGACTGCCTGCCTGCCATCCCGGAGACCAGCCCGTCCGGCGAGGCCCCCGGAGGGAAAACCCACAACAAGGCCAACCACCAAGCCCGGACACACGGACCGCCACATCGGCACTGTCCTGAACGCGCCTTTCAGGACACGAAAGCCAGACGAGGCACCCGGCCCACAACAGCCACAAGCCGCACCGACGGGCAAGCCCAAGCCGGGCGCAAGCCCACACACAAGGACTGCCTGCCTGCCATCCCGTCGACCTGGCGAAGCCCGATCACACCGTGTCAAGGGGGCCCGAAGCCCAAAGCACCACGTTCCCAAAGCCGCCGGGCCCCCTTGACGCGGTGTGATAGCCCTCCGGGAGGTCGACGGGATGGCAGGCAGACAACGAACACCAGTCCTTGCCAAACCAGCCCCGTGCCCAAACCCCCTGCCATCCCGGAGACCAGCCCGTCCGGCGAGGACCCCCCCGGAGGGAAAACCCAGGCAAGGCACACCACCACGCCCGGGGCACACAAACCGCCACAGCGGCACTGACCTGCGAAAACCGAAAGAAAACCGCGGCCCCAGTACGTACGGACAGCCCCCACCACTCCCGGGGGCACCCCGCTGTCCAGTCTACCGGTGCCCACCGACAAAACCACGGACACAGCCGCAGCCTGTGGACAACCACCCCACCTGTGGACAACCACCCCACCTGTGGACAACTCAGGGCCACCACCGGAAAACACTGTCCGACCAAGCCGGTCTTGGACTAGACCTTATGGTCGGAAGCAACCTCACGGCGTGCTCAGGTGTCAGAAAGGGTGAGGGGAGGTGGGGCCGTGCGCTACCGCATGCTGGGCAACATCGCCGCGTACGACGGTGCCCACTGGCAACCACTGGGCGCCGCCAAGCCCCGGGCGCTGCTCGCGGCGCTGCTGATCCGCGCAGGCGATGTGCTGAGCATCGACCAGCTGCTGTTCGAACTCTGGGGCGACCGCCCGCCAAGGAGCGCGCCCACCCAGATCCACGGCTACGTGCTGCGCATCCGCCGCATGCTCGGTGAGACCCACGCGCAGTCCCTGGTCACCGCGGGCCCTGGGTACCGGCTCGTCGTCGGTGAGGGGGACATCGACACGCGGGTGTTCGCGCAGCGTTCGGCACGCGGCCGGGACGCGCTCGAGCACGGCGACGTCGAGCACGCGGCGGAGCTGCTGGGTGGCGCGCTCGCCATGTGGCGCGGGCCCGTGCTGGCCGACGTGCCCGCCTCGCCGCTGGTGAACGGCATCCGGCGGCGGCTGACCGAGCTGCGGCACATCACCTGGGAGGCCCGTGTCGAGGCCGAGCTGGCGCTCGGCAGGCACACCGGCCTGGTCGAGGAGATCGAACGCCACGTCGACGCCCACCCCCTGCGGGAGCGACCGTGGCGACAACTGATGCTCGCCCTCGACGGGGCTGGCCGCCGCGACGAGGCCATCGCCGCCTACCGGCGCCTGCGCACGATCCTCGTCGACCACAGTGGCATCGAACCCGGCCCTGAGCTGCGCCTCCTCTACGACGACCTGCGAAGACCGCGCCCGCACCTCGTGCCGAAGGTGCCGAAGCTGGTGGGGCGCGCCGCGGAGCTGACCGCGCTGGACGCGCTCGCCGAGACGGAGACAGGACAAGGCCCGGTCATCGCCGCCGTCACCGGGCCCGCCGGGATCGGCAAGACCGCGCTCGTGCGGCACTGGGCCGGCCGGGACGGGTTCCCCGACGGCAGGCTCTACGCCGACCTCAAGGGCTACGGCCCCGGCTCCCCCGCCGAACCCGGCGCCGTGCTCGCCACCTTCCTGCAGGCCCTCGGCGTCCCCGCCGACGCGATCCCCGACGACGAGGACAGCCGGGCCGCGCTCTACCGGTCGCGGCTCGCGGGCGGCCGGGTGCTCGTCGTGCTCGACAACGCGCGGGACGCCGCACAGGTGCGGCCGCTGCTGCCCGGGCCGTCGCCCACGATGGTCGTGGTGACCAGTCGCGACGACCTGCGCGGGCTCGCCGCGACCCACGGGGCGCACCTGCTGCGCCTGCCCGTCCTCGAACCCGCCGCCGCGGTCGCGCTGCTCGGTGGCGCCGACGCGGACGTGGCGGAGCTGGCCGCGCTGTGCGGGCACCTGCCGCTCGCGCTGCGGATCGCGGCACGCAAGCTCGCCGCCCGCACCCCCGTGTCGGCGCTGGTCGAGGCGTTGCGCTCGGGCGACCTCGACGGGTTCGCACACCGCAACGCCGCGGTCCGCGCCGCGTTCGCCGCCTCCTACCGGGCGTTGCCCGAGGCCGCCCGGCACGTGTTCCGGCTGCTGGGCCTCACCCCGGGCCGCGAGTTCACGGCACACGCCGTCGCCGCGCTCGCCGGGCTGCCGGTGCCCGCCGCGGCGGCCGTGCTCGACCGGCTCGCCGCCGCGCACATGGTCGAGCCCGCCGGCCGCGGCCGGTTCACCTGCCACGACCTGCTGCGCAGGTACGCGGTCGAGCTGGCGCCCGCCGACCCGGCGGCCCGGCGACGGCTCGCCGACCACTACCTGGCGACCGCGCTGCACGCGGCCACGTTCGTCAGCCCGCACATGGCGCGCGTGCCCGGTCCGCCGGTCGCGGCCGAGCCGGTGCCGTTCGCCGACCACGCGGCCGCGGTGGCGTGGCTCGACGCGGAACGCGCGAACCTCGTCGCGGTCGGCGGGTGGCGGCTCGTCGACGCGCTGCGCGGCTACTTCTCGATGCGGTCCTGCCGCGGCGACTGGGCCACGGCGGCACGGGCCGGGCTCGCGCTCGCGGTGGCCGAGGGCTCGGCCGCCGGGCAGGCGGCGATGGCGATCTCGCTCGGGCTGCTCTCGTGGTGCGAGGGCCGGTACGCCGACGCGGGCACCCACTACCGGGAGGCCGCGGTGTACGCGCGGCAGGCACGCTGGCGGGAAGGCGAGGCGACCGCCCTCAACGGCGCGGGCCGCGCGGAGATCGGGCTGGGCAGGCCCCGTGAGGGCAGGCGGGTGCTGACCGAGGCGCTCGCGATCGACCGCGCCACCGGGTTCCGCGCCGGGGAGGCGCGGGAACTGCACAACATCGGGCTCGCCATGCAGCACGAGGGCCTGCTCGAGGCGGCCGTCACGCACCAGGAGCAGGCGCTGGCGATCTACACGGAGCTGGGCGACATCCGCGGCCAGTGCGTGGTGGCCGACGCGCTCGCGTGGGCCCGCCAGCTCGCCGGGCTGCCGACCGACATGTCCGAGCACACCGCGGCCCTGGCGCTGGGCGCGGGCCTCGGGTGGGACGCGGCGCAGGCCGGGGTGCTGCGCACGATCGCGGCCCGCCACCGCGACGCGGGCCGGTTCACCACCGCCCGCGAGTACGCCACCCGCGCGCTCGCGCTGGCCAGGGACGGCGGCGAACACCAGGTGCGGGTGGACTCCCTGACCGTGCTCGGCGACGCGCTCAGCGGTCTCGGCCTGTACGCCGAAGCCCGCCGCGCCTACACCGAGGCCCTGTCCGCGGCGGCCACGTCCGGTTTCGTCACCGGCCGCGTCGACGCGCTGCTGGGCCTCGCGCAGCTGCACGTCCGCAGCGGTGAGCCGGCGACCGGTGAGGTGTGGGCCCGCAACGCGGTCGCCGCCGCCCGTCGGCACGGGCTGCTGCTGCGGGAGGCGTGGTCGCTGACCGCGCTCGCGGGCGCCACCGCCGCCCGGGGCAGGCACACCGAGGCGGTCCGGTACGCGAAGGACGCGCTCGCCGCGTGCGAACGCAGCGGGCACCACGCGGGCGCCGCCACCGCGCTCACGCTCATGGGCCACCTCGCGAACGTGCAGAGCCATGCCGGCTGACCTCCGCTTCCGGCTGCTCGGGCCGCTCGAGCTGGCCGTGTCCACCGACAGCGCCGAGACCGACTGGTCCGCGATCGCGTCGACGAAACGGCGGGCACTGCTCGCCGCGCTGCTCATCCGCGCGGGTGAGACCGTGCGCGTCGACCAGCTCGTGCACGAGCTGTGGGGCACCCGGCCACCGGACAGCGCGACCACGCAGGTGCACCAGAACGTGATGTGGCTGCGCCGCACGATCGGTGACGAGCACGGCCGGGTCCTCGTCACCGACGGGCACGGGTACCGCCTGGACGTGTCCGCGGACCAGCTCGACGTCGGCCGGTTCGACGACCTCGTCCGGCGTGGCCTCGCGGCGCTGCACGACGGCGACCCGGAGACGGCGGCAGGCCTGCTGCGGCAGGCGATCGGGCTGTGGCGGGGGAACCCGCTGTCCGACGTGCCGCCGACCGAGCTGGTCGCCGCCGCGGCGCAGCGGCTCAACGAGCGGTGGCTCGACGCGTGGGAGAACGCCGTCGAGGCCGAGCTGGCCTGCGGTCGGCACGAGTCGGTGGTCGCCGAGCTGATCCAGCAGGTCGAGGTGCACCCGCTGCGGGAGCGGCCGTGGCGGCAGCTGATGACCGCGCTGCACCGCACCGGGCGGCAGGCGGAGGCGCTCGCGACGTTCCAGCGGGTGCGGCAGCTGTGGGTGACCGAGCTCGGCGAGGAGCCCGGCGTGGAGCTCCGCCGCCTGCAGCAGCGGATCCTCGCGCCCGCCGAGCGGATCGTGCCGCGCCAGCTGCCGGTGGCGCCCGGGTTCGTCGGCCGGGCCGCCGAGCTGTCGCAGCTGGGTGGCGGCACCACCGCGGTGGTCGGCGGCGCCGGGGTCGGCAAGACCGCGCTCGCGCTGCACTGGGGCGCGTCGATGAGCGAGAAGTTCCCCGACGGCCAGCTGTACGCCGACCTGCGCGGCTTCGACCGCCGCCCGCCGCTGCCGCCCGCCGAGGTGCTCGGCCGGTTCCTGCAGGCGCTCGGGGTGCCCGTGCCCGACGGCGAGGACGAGCGGGCCGCGGTCTACCGGACCACGCTCGCCGACCGCGAGATGCTGATCGTGCTGGACAACGCCCGCGACCCCGACCAGGTGCGGCCGCTGCTGCCCGGGCAGTCGCCGTCGGAGGTGCTGATCACCAGCCGCGACGACATGCGCGGGCTGGTCGCGACCCACGGCGTGCACCGGGTGGCGCTCGGCCCGCTGCGCCCCGACGACGCCGTCGAGCTGCTGTCGGCGGTGCTCGGCCCGGCGGACGCGGAGTTCGGCGAGCTGGCGCGGCTGTGCGACCACCTGCCGCTGGCGCTGCGCATCGCGGCCGCCAACCTGTCCGCGCGGCCACAGCAGACGGTGGGCGACCTCGTCGACGCGCTGCGCGGCGGGGACGTGCTCGCCGAGCTGTCCGTGGCCGGCGACCCGACGGTCGGGCTGCGCGCGGCGCTGGACCTGTCGTGCGCGGACCTGCCGAGGGACGCGCTGCTCGTGCTGACGCAGCCGGAGATCACGACCCCGGTCCCGGGCCTGGACCGGCTCGCCGCGCGGCACCTGGTGACGCAGCACGGGTCCGGCCGCTACACCGTCCCGCCGCTCGTCCGCGCCTACGCCAACACGGTGACAGGACTGTATTTTTGATTCGATCTCTTGACTGACGCGTCCCGTGGTGAATGATTCACGCATCAACCACCCGTCTGGGAGGCGACATGTCAAGACGCGGATGGGGTCTCGCGACCGCCGCCGTGCTGGTCCTTTCCACTGTGTCCGCCGGGTTCTCGGCCACCGCGGCCCCGGCTCCCGCCACCGCGGAGGGACTCGCGCTCGTGCGGGTCCAGTTACCCGCGGAGTCCATGTTCGACGAACTCGTGGCGAGCGGCGCGGACATCGCGGCCCGCCCCGGCAAGCTCATCGTCGACCTCGTCGTCACCCCGGGCGAGCTCGACGCGCTCACCGCACGCGGCGCCACGACCGTCCAGGTGATCCAGCGCGACGGCGACGGCACCGCCCGGTACGCGCAGACGGCGCGGGCGGCACGGACCGCCGCCGCCGACACCCTGCACTTCCTGTCCGCGAACTGGTGGACCGCCGACGGCACCACGTTCCTGCAGACGCTCGTCGCCACCACCGCGGTCGCCGACCCGGACGTCGAGATCACCGTCACCTGGACCGCCGAGAACGGCGCCACGGGCTCGTACCCGTTGCAGCGCTTCGAGGACGCCGGCGAGTACCAGTACCACGTGGCCGAGCCGCAGGTGCTGCCCGCGAAGCCGGTGAAGGTGACGGCCACGTCCAGCCTCGGCGGCGTGTCCCGCGCGATCACGCCTGCCGCGTGGCCGGGCGCGACCCCGCCGGAACTGCCGAGCGGCTACCAGAAGGACTTCATCGACGCCTACATGACGCCGACCGACATCAAGGCCAGGGTCGCCCGGCTCGGGCGCCAGTACCCGGACCTGGTCGACGTCGTGAACCTGCCGAACAAGACGCAGGGCTACCGCCGCACCGCCACCGCCTACCTCGGTGACCCGGCCACCGCGGCGGTCGTCGTCGAGTCGAAGCAGTTCGGCGACCAGGGCCCGAACGGCTGGCAGGTCAAGTCGGTCGACCCGGGCAGGCCGAACCGGCCCGCGCAGGCGACGTGGCGCGACCGCGTGCTCACCGTGTCGCTCGCGACCGACCGCACCGGTGCCGTCATCTCCACCACCGACCAGGTCGCCGCGCTCATCACGGCCCGCTTCCCGCAGCGCTTCACGGCGTTCGTCGAGGACGGCTCGGCGGGCAAGGTCATGCCCGTGGCCGGCCCGGTCACGATGGACGACGGCCTCGACGGGTCCGTGTCGCGCAAACCGTGGACCGTGCAGGCGCTGCGGATCGGCGTGCACCGCGACGGTTCCCGCACGGGCGTGCTGGCGTACTCGCAGGAACACGCCCGCGAGTGGGCCACCCCGCTGGTGACGCTCGAGTTCGCGGAGCGGCTGCTCGCCAACTACGCCACCGACGCGGCGACCAGGCAGCTCCTCGAGGACGTCGAGGTGTTCGTGATCCCGGTGGTCAACCCGGACGGCGCGAACTACTCGTTCAACGACGCCAACTTCCAGCGCAAGAACATGGTCAACCACTGCACCGGTGTCCAGCGCGACCCGAGGTACGCCGACTCGTGGGGCGTCGACGTCAACCGGAACTACACGGTCGGGTCCGTGTTCGACGGGTACACCGGCGCGTCCGCGACGAACTGCCTGTCCGGCACGTTCGCGGGCACCGGTGAGCTGTCCGAGGCGGAGTCGGCGAACGTCATCGAGCTGGCGAAGGCGCACGACAACATCCGGTTCGCGATGAACGTGCACAGCTACGGCGGTTACTTCATGTGGCCGCCGGGCGCGTACGCGATGCCCGGACGGGTGACGCTGCCGCGGCCGTCGGCCGAGGAGGCGGCGCTGTTCCAGGCGTCGGCGAAGCGGATCGTCGGCGCGATCGCGTCGTCGCGGGGCACCGTGACGTGGCCCTCGCGCACCGGCCCGGTCGCGGACGTCCTGTACTCGGCCGCGGGCAACTCGGCGGACCAGCTGTACTACGAGCTGGGCATCTTCGCGTGGGACTTCGAGGTCGGCAACGACCGGTGGAACGCGGCGACCGGCCAGTGGGAGGGCGTCGGCTTCCAGCCGCCGTTCCCCGAGGCGCACGCCGAGTCCCAGGAGTACGCCGACGGTCTGGTGGAACTACTGCGCGTGGCACGCGACTACGCGCAGGACTGATCGGGCGTCCATAAGGGACGAACGGCCCGGGGAGCGTCGCGTTCCCCGGGCCGTTCGCGATGGACCAGGTATGACCACCACCAGGCCGCTCACCGCGCTGCGGGCCGCGCGGCTCTTCGACGGCGAACGACTCGTCGACGACCCGCTGGTCGTCCTGGACGGCGGCCACGTCGCGGCGGCCGGCGTCCCGGTGCCCGACGTGGACACCACCGACCTCGGTGACGTGACGGTCCTGCCCGGCCTGATCGACACGCACGTCCACCTCGCCTTCGACGCGAGCCCCGACCCGGTCGGCGCGCTCGCCGCCAGGTCCCCCGACGAGGTGCGGGCCGCGATGGCGGCCGCCGCGATGGCCACCGTGCGGTGCGGCGTGACCACCGTCCGCGACCTCGGCGACCGCGACTACCTCTCCCTCGACCTGCGCGGCACGCCCGGCCTGCCCACGATCGTGGCCGCGGGCCCGCCGATCACCACGCCGGGCGGGCACTGCCACTACCTCGGCGGCGCGGTCGAGGACACCGAGACCGCGGTCCGCGCGGCGGTGCGGGCACGGGCGGAACGCGGCTGCGACGTCGTCAAGGTCATGGCGAGCGGCGGCACCCTCACCCCCGGCACGCACCAGCACGTCCCCCAGTTCGGGCTCGCGACGCTGCGCGCGATCGTCGACGAGGCGCACAAGCACGGGCTGCCGGTCACCGCGCACGCGCACGCCAGCGCCGCGATCGCGGACGCGCTCGACGCCGGGGTCGACGGGATGGAGCACGTGTCGTTCTGGTCGGCGGACGGCGTGGACGACCGGCCGGACCTGCTGGCGGCGATCGTCGAACGGCAGGTCGTGGTCGGCGCGACGCTGGGGACGGTGCCGGTCGCGGGCCTGGTGCCGCCGCCGCAGGTCCTGGCGCGGCTGCCGAAGCTGCAGGCGGTCCTGGCCCGGCTGATCGCGGACGGCGCGCTGGTCGTCGCGGGCACGGACGCGGGCATCGGCCCGCCGAAGCCGCACCCGACGCTGCCGCACGCCATCGGGCACCTGCTGAAGCTCGGCATGAGCCCGCTCGACGCGCTGCGGACCGTGACGTCCGTGGCGGCCCGGGTGTGCGGGCTGGCGAGCAGGAAAGGCAGGCTGGCGCCGGGGTTCGACGCGGACCTGGTGGTCGTCGGCGGTGACCCGTTCACCGACCCGGCCGCGCTGTTCGACGTCCGCGCGGTGTACCTCGGTGGGAGGATCGTGGCGTGAAGGTCGTGTTCGCGAGCCTGCCCGCCTACGGGCACCTGTACCCGTTGCTGCCGTTGGCGCTGGCGTGCGCCGACGGCGGGCACGACGTGGTCGTGGCGACGGGTGAGCCGTTCCTCGACGCCCTGCCCGTCCGGACCGCGCGCGGGATGGCCGAGGGCGTGGTGCTGCACGACATCGAGCAGGAGACGTTCCGCAACCACCCCGGGCTCGAGCCAGGGCCGGAGTTCGCGGGGTGGATGTTCGGGGAGACGACCATCCGGCACGCGCTGCCCGCGCTGCGGGCGGTGGTCGAGCGGGAGCGGCCCGACCTGGTGGTGCACGATTCGTTCGACATCGCCGCGCCGGTCGCCGCGGCGGAGGCCGGGGTCCGCGCGGTCGCGTTCGGCCTCGGGCAGTGGCTGCCGCTGTTCCGCCGGTTCTACGAGATCGCGGGCGCCGACCCGGACATGCCGGGCGGCTACCTCGACATGATGCCCGCCGCGCTGCAGAACCCGGCGCCGCTGCCGGACACCCGCACGGCGATCCGGCCGGTGCCGTGGGCGCCGTCGATGCCGTCGTGGGCGCCGCCGACCGGGCGGACGGTGTACGTCACGCTGGGCACGGTCGCGTTCGGGGCGGTCGATGTGCTGCGCCGGGCGGTGCTGGAGACGGCGGCGCACGACGTGGACGTGCTGGTGGCGGTCGGGCCGAAGGGCGACCCCGCGTTGCTGGGTGAGGTGCCGTCGAACGTGCGGCTGGCGCGGTTCGTGCCGCAGGCCGAGGTGTTCGCGCACGTGGACCTGGTGGTGCACCACGGTGGCGCGGGCACGATGCTGGGCACGGCGGCGGCCGGGCTGCCGCAGCTGGTCCTGCCGCAGGGCGCCGACCAGCACGTCAACGCGGCGGCCGTGCAGCGGGCGGGCGCGGGCCGGGCGCTGGCGAACGGGGAACAGACGCCGGGCGCGATCGGGTCGGCGGTCGGTCACCTGCTCACCGA
Organism: Actinophytocola sp. KF-1; assembly: GCF_054661535.1. Taxonomy (NCBI): domain Bacteria; kingdom Bacillati; phylum Actinomycetota; class Actinomycetes; order Pseudonocardiales; family Pseudonocardiaceae; genus Actinophytocola; species Actinophytocola sp. KF-1. The sequence goes on from NZ_BAAFVK010000010.1 coordinate 350,924, forward strand.
ATGCCAGGAACGCGCGACCGCGCAGGCGCTGGCCAAGGAGATCGCGGCGATGCCGTCCCCGGCCGAGGTGGCGTCAGCCCTCTAACGCCGCGAGTTCGGCGGCGAGGTTGCGGCGGGCGGCGGCCTCCCGGTGCCGGGCCAGCGGGTACAGCGGGTCCTTGGCCAGCAACGACCGCAGCACCGCGGCCCGGCCCGCACGCCACTGGTCGTCGGTGACGTGGGCGTACTCGGCCCGCACCGACTGCCGGTAGCGCTCGTACTCCTCCGGCGGCGCGGCGAGGATCGCCAGGTCCGCGTCCAGCAGCGCCTGCGCGGCCCGGTCGCCCGGCGGGGCCGTGTGGCCGGCCGTCGCGAGCACGAGCCCCGCCACCCGTGCCACGTCGTCCTCGGCGAGCCCGGCGGCGGTCAGGGTGGCCCGTGCCCACGCCGCGCTGGCCCGTTCGTCCTCCCCCGGCCGCCCGTCGTACACCACGTCGTGCGCCCACGCCGCCAGCGCGACCACCGCGCGGTCCCGGCCCTCGGTCATGGCCACGGCGTCCCGCACCACCTGCCTGACGTGCGTCAGGTCGTGGTACTTCCGGTGCGGTTCCGCGTAGCGCTCGGCCGGCTGTGCCGATCCCGGTGTGCCGCCCAGCGCCAGCACCGCCTCGTCCCACTCCACGCGCTCCATAATGGCAACCATGGTGACCGCCGACGACGTACGTGCGATCGCGACCAGCCTGCCCCGCACGGTCGAGCGCCTGGTCCGGGACCGGGTGAAGTTCAACGTGGGCCGGATCGTCTACGTCGCGCTGTCCCGCGACGAGCTGACCATGGGCTGCGGCTTCCCCAAGGAGGAACGGGAAGCCGCCATCGAGGCCGAGCCGCACAAGTTCGCCATGCCGAGCGTCGGCGACCAGCGGTACAACTGGATCCACGTCGACCTCGCCGCCATCGACGAGGAGGAACTGCGGGAGCTGGTCACCGACGCATGGCGCATGTGCGTGCCCAAGAAGGTCGCCAGGGAGTACGACGCTAGGCTCGCATGACGGTCGCGATCGGGATCCGTGCCGCCCGCGCCGCCGGGACCAGACCGCCCAGCACGCCCGCGATCAGGCCCGCCGCGACCCCGGCAACCCCGGCCTCCCACGGGAACGTCACGTTGTCGAGCATCGGGTGCCGGTCGCCGAACAGCCTGCCCGCCGCCGCCAGCCCCGCGACGCCCGCGCCGATGGCCGCCACCGCCGTCAGCAGGCCGGTCAGCAACGTCTCGGCCAGCACGATGCCCGCCAGCAGCAGCCTCGGCGTGCCGACGGCCCTGCGCAGCGCGAACTCCTCGATGCGCTCCCCGACCGTCGCGAGGCCCACGTTCAGGATGCCCGCGGATCCGATGAGCAGCACCAGGATCGACACGCCGAGGAACACCCAGCGCATCATCTGGATCTCGCCCGGCATCATGTCCTCGGCGCGGATCGTGTTGACGTACAACGTGCTGCCCTCGCCGAGCGCCTCGATCTTCCTGCGCAGCGTGTCGACGAAGTCCGTCGCGGTCGGGGCGGCCAGCAGTTCCGGGGTGCCGAACAGCGGGTTGGTGAGCACGTCGACCGGCATCCAGTTCAGCAGCTCGTCGGACCGCACGTAGGCCTGCGGGTTGCTGTTGCCGTCGTCGACCACGCCGGTGATCCGCGGCGTCGAGTTCGCGGTCGCGCCATCGAACCGCATCTCCGCGGGCACCTGGTACCTCGTGAAACCCTTGGCGGCGGCCGTGTTCAGCACGAGCCTCGGCGCCATGGACGGCGCGCCGTCGAAGTCCAGCCACTGTCCTGATCGGACGTGGAGCGGCCGGAACTGCCGGACGTCCCCGGTCAGCGCCACCACCCGCAGCTCGATGGCCTGCCCGGACGGCTTGCCCTCGTTGGGATCGACGCAGTTGCCCTGCGCGTCGCAGCTCATCGGGGGAGCCCAGCCGCCACCGCTGCCGTCCAGCGGCGCGCCGCCCTCGTTGATGGGCCGCACCTTCGGCTCGCCGATGATCGCGTTGGTCCCGAGCAGCGCCACCACGTCGTCGCGGCCCGCCACCGCCGCCATCACGAGCTCGCCCGCGTTCTGGCTCGACTGCACGTGGATCTGCTGCGTGCCGTCGACGCCCATGGACAGCTCGGTCGAGGCGACCAGCGCGCGGTAGGCGATCACCTGACCCGCCTGCGCGGCGACGACCCCGAGCACGCCGAGGAACAGGCTGATCATCGACAGGAACGTGCGCAGCTTGCGGGCCCGGATGCCCTGCCCGCCGATGATCAGCGCGGACCGGAACCGCCCGGAGAACCGGATCACGCTCGCACCTCCGCCGGCACCAGCACGCCGTGGTCGAGGTGCAGGACGCGCTGCATCTTCGCGGCGTGGTCGTGGTCGTGGGTGACGAGGATGAGCCCGCAGCCGCGGTCGGTCGCGGAGCGCAGCGCCTCGACCACGAGGTTGCCCGTGTCGGTGTCCAGCGCGCCGGTCGGCTCGTCGGCGAGCAGGACCTTCGGTTCCCGCACGAGCGCGCGGGCGATCGCGACCCGCTGCTGCTCACCGCCGGACAGCCGCGGCGGCTTGTGCTTCGCGAGGTGCCCGATGCCCATCATCTCCAGCGCCGCGAGGGCCTTGGCCTTGCGTTTGCGGCGCGGCAGCCAGCCCTGGCCGTTGACCAGCGCCATCGCGACGTTCTGCGCCGCGGTCAGGTGTTTGAGCAGGAAGAACCGCTGGAACACGAACCCGAACTCGGCACTGCGCAGCGCGGCGGCCTTCCGTTCCGGGATGCGCGTGATGTCCCGGTCCCCCAGCAGGTACCGCCCCGCGTCCGGCCGGTCGAACAGGCCGATGAGGGAGAGCAGCGTGCTCTTGCCGGACCCGGACCGCCCGAGCACCGCGATGCTCTCTCCACTGTGGAGGGTCAGGTCGACGCCGGCGAGGATGGTGCGCGGTTCCTCCTGGCCGGTCAACGTCTTCGTCAGTCCGGTGATCCGGATCAGCGGCTCGCTCACTTGCCACCCGGATTCGCGTTCTCGTCGGCCGCGGGCGCCAGGTTCGGACCCGGCACGGCCAGCTTCTCCGTGCCGGTCAGCCCGGACTTGATCTGCACGACCTTGCCGTCGGTGAGCCCGAGCACGACGTCGACGATCTTCCTGGTGCCGTCGTCCGCCACCACCTCGACCTGCCCCTTGCCCTGCCCGCCCGCGACGGCCTCGACCGGCACGACGAGCGCGTCGGCCGCGGTCTGGGTGACGATCTCCAGCGTCACGGCCGCACCGTTGATCAGCTTGGTGCCCGAGGGCGCCGTGCACACCAGCCGCAGCCCGGAGGCCTCGGAACCGGACGGCTGTGGTTCGGTCTCCTGCCCCTTCTCCTCCTCCGGCGACGGTGGGAGCGCGCTCTCCCCGGGCTTCTCGCCGGCGGGCGGCTCCGGGTCCGCGGGCGGCGGCGCGGGCACGGTCCCGGCGGGCAACGCGGCGATCGTGCCGCGCACCCCGCACGGGAACGGCCCCGGCCCGTTCTTGATCTGCCCGCGCACCTGGGTGAGCCCGTCGGCGATCTGGTACGCCTTGTCACTGTCGATCTCCGCGACGATCCCGTACCCGGCGAGCTTCGCCGACACCACGGGCATCCCGGCGGCGACCGACGCCTTGTCGTCGACGAGCCGCCCCGCGAACGTCGCCCCGGCGGGCACCTCCACCCAGTGCGGTTCCCCGTCGGCCCACACGGAACCGACGCGCACCGGTTCCGTCGGCGTGCTCTCGGGCGGGTCGACGTCGAGGAACCGCATCTCCCCGCCGACCGGCGCGACCACCCCGAACACCGGGCTCATGGTGACCGTGCCCGCGAGGCTGACCGAGTTGGTCAGGTCCTGTTTCGCGGGCGTCACCGTGGTCATCACGGTGCCGCGGTCGGCAAGCGCGGGCAGCGGCGCGGCCGCCTCCGTGGTGCTGCACGCGACCGACACCGCGAGCACGGACAGCAATGACCCGACATGGACGAGCTTCAACGCGGCCCCCAGACCTGATCTACGTTCCTGACCGGTATGACGCCTCGGAAAGCCACGAGGTTGCCCGGCGGTGGCCGCACGCTACCGCACGGGCACGGCGTGAACGCGGATCGGTTTTGGTGACAGCAGTGTCAGCACTGGCCTGTCGACGGGCCTCCCACGGTGTTCGCGATCCCGAGGTCGTCCGGTGCCGTCGTGTTCGCGGTGCAGGTCAGCGGTCCCGCGACCGTGACCCCCGCGACGACGGGAGCACGGTTGCCGGTCAACGTCACCGGGCCGCGGACCACGCCGCCGAGCACCTGGACCTCGCCCCGCACACCGGTGACCGCCAGCGGGCCGGCCACCGTGCTGTGGAAGGACACCACGGTCCCGGTCGCGCTCAGCGGGCCGTTGATCGTCGCGTTCGTGGCGACCAGCGCGCCGCCGCTCGTCACCGTCACCGGACCGGTCACCGTCGCGCCGTCGAGGCACGTCACGCCGGTCCGCACGACCAGCGGGCCCACCCGTCCGGTCACGGTCGTCGTGCACGCGGGTGGTGGCCGCAGCAGCGTCACGTCGAACGCCGACGACGGGCCGACGTTGCCGCTCGGGTCGATCGCGCGGTACTCGACGGTGTGCGTCCCGTAGTTGGTCGGCACCTCGTCCCACGGTGAAAGCCGTGGCACGCCGAGCTTCCCGTACACGAGGTCGTCGATCTCCGTGCCCTGCGGGGTGAACAGGAACGGCGCGTCCGGGTCGGTCGGCCACCCGAAGTAGTTGAACCAGCCGTCGCCGTCGGTGCGGAACTCGCGCACGACGTAGCCCGGGGTGTCGTCGGCGCCGTCCAGGTCCATCGTGAACGGTCCGTTGTAGACGTACGAGGAACCGCCGGACAGCAGCGGTTCCGACAGCGCGTACGCCGCGCTCGGGCCGGTCGCGTCGACCGTCCACGTGCGCACGTCCGTCCCCACGGTCGCGGTCAGCGTGTGCGTGCCCGTCAACCCCGACCGGGCCAGGTCCACGGCGCGGTCGTTGTCGCCGGTGTCGAGCACGGTGCCGTCGAGGCGCCACGTGATCGCGTGCACCGCCGACGTCGGGTGCGTGGCCTCCGCGTACACCACGTCGGTGCCGCCGACCGCGCGGGTCGTCGGCGTCGAGCCGGTGAACGCCGCGGGCGCGGGCACGTCCGGCGTGGTCAGCGCCGTGTCGACCGTCCACGTGCGACGCTGGGTCAGCGCGGCCGACCCGCGGATGGCCGGATCCCGGACGAAGGAGGTCGGGTCCGTGACGGTCGCGGTCACCTCGTGCACGCCGGGCGCGAGGCCGGACGGGTCGAAGTTGCGCGTGCCGGTCGCGGCGACCACGCCGTCGACGGTCCACATGACGTCGAGCTGGTGCGAGACCGGGTACATCGTCTCGACCCACAGCACGCGGTCCGCGCCCACCCGGCCCGCGGGCACACCGTCGGCGAGGATGTTCGTCTTCGCCGAGATCCGCTGCGTCATCTGCTCGCGGCTGATCTGGTCGAAGTAGTAGCCGAGCGTCTTCATCATCGAGTGCGCCGCGGGCCGCCACACACCCGTGCCCGAGTACAGACCGCCTTCGTAGCGGCCGATCGGGCCGCCGGACTCGCTGGTCTCGCCGAGCCAGCGCCACCACTTCTTGTGCTGCGCCAGCATCTCCTGCTCGGTCAGCAGCGTGTGGTGCGACGACGACGGTTCCCCACCCGCGTACGGGGCGCCCCGCTCGCCACGCGCGTAGTAGTCGTACTCGTCCTGCAGCCCGCCGAGCGAGTGCCCCAGCTCGTGCGGGGTGATCAGCGCGGACATGGCGTTGCCGCCCGACGCGGTGGCGTTCGCGCCGCCCGCGCCGCCGTAGGTGTCGCTGTTGCCGAGCGCGAGCAGCTGCCGGTTCCCGCGCGTGGTGCCCGGCACCAGGTCCGCGTACCGGTTGGCGGCGGTCCCGTTGACGGTCAGCAGCCGCTGCACGCTGTTCGGGTTGCAGCCGCCCCAGAAACCCATGCCGAGCGGCGTGTCGACGGTGCCGGAGGCCAGCCCCGGATCACAGTCCACACCGGACTCGGCGGAGGTGATCTCCACCGCGTAGACGTTGACGTAGCTGCGGTAGGACTTGAACGGCTCGATCGTCCACAGCACGTTCAGGTGCTTGTCCAGGTGCGCGCGGAACTCCGGCATCTCGGCGGCCGTGTACCCGTCGCCCATGACGACGAGGTTGAACCGCTTCGCCGGGTCGCCGGTCACCTGCACGGGCACGACCGTCGCGTCGCCCGGCGCGGCGGCGGCAGCGGGCGGCGCGGCCACGACCGCGGCGGCCACCGCCAGTGCGGCCAGCGCCGCCCGCCCCCTCATCGGCCGATCACCGTGCAGCGCGCGGTGGCCTTCTTCGCCGGGTCGCTCTCGGACGTCGCCGTGAGCGTCACCTGTGTGGCGATCGGACCGCTGCCGGTCTTCTTCGCGTACACCGGAACCTTCACGTAGGCGCCGAAGTCCGCCGTCGTCAGCGCGTTCGGCACCGCGACCTCCCAGCCGCCGCCCGCGACCGACGCGGACACGCGGTACACGTCGCCGCCGGTGTACTTCGACACGTCCTCGGGGTGCGTCCCGGCGGGCGCGGCGTTGCGACCGGTGTTGAACAGCGGGAACTCACAGGTGGCGAGCCCGTCGCGGTCGGGGAGGCCGAGCGTCGGCAGCACCTTCACGCCGCGCTTCTGCGGGCCGGCGCCGTCGAGCGAGCGGATCGCGACCGTGTAGGACAGCGCGCCGGCGCGGTCACGCTTGACGTCCAGCACGTAGAAGTGCAGCCGGTTGGCCTCGTCGACGTACTCGTACTCGCTGCCGGAGTTCGTGCCCGCGTGGAACAACGCGTCGGACAGCTGCCGGTAGTCGCCGATCGTGATGGGCACCTCGGTGCCGTCCGGGAGGACGTAGTCGGTCATCCCGATGTCCTGCGGGTTGGCGTCGATGACCCACTCGAACGGCGCGCGGTCCTGGTCCTTGGTCTTGGCGAGCAGCACGCCCGCGTCCGGCGTGAACGAGTCGGCGCCCATCCGGTCCACGACCTCGACCGTGTAGTTCTGGTAGCCGCGGCCGTCGCAGAACGGGTCGGTGCTCGTGTCGCACGGCGGCGCGAGGTCGCCGCCCTCCATCTGGATGTTGACCCCGGACAGCCCGGTCGGTCCCGGCTGGACGGTCCGTGCGGTGATCTTCGCGATCACCATGCCGGAGTCGGCGAGCGCGGCACGGGACAGGCGCAGCACGTTCTGCTCGTCGACCATGTTGAGCTTGATCTTGTTGCGCAGCATGTGCTGCGCACCCATGGAACCGCCGCCGGTCGGCGGGATCATCCACCGGCTGTGCGGACCGCCCGGCCCGTTGAACGAACCACGCGACAGCATCTCCCAGATGCCGGTGTACGCGCGGCGCGGCGGGTTGCCGTAGGGGTTGTTGTAGTTGTCACCGATGCCGAGGATGTGGCTGAACTCGTGCGCGTACACGCCCATGCCGGAGCTCTCGGCCTGCGTCGACGAACCACCGCCCGCGTTGGGCCAGATGGTCGAACCGGACGCCCAGGAGGTCCAGTCGACGTAGCGGGTCGGCGACCAGTTGGGCAGCGCGGGGTCCGGCGGGCCGAACTCGTCGGTCACGTCCTCCGGCGTCGCGAACTTCATCATGCCGAACTCCTGCCAGGTCGAGGACTCGTCCTGGCCCGCGGAGAGGAAGAACACGAAGTCGAAGCCCGCGGGCACCTCGGCGCCCTGGTCCGCGACCCACGCGGCCCGCCCGTCGGTCCGGATGTTGCGGTTGCAGTTGTCCCCGGCCGGGCAGGCGGCGCCCGCCTGGAACTCCATGGCGTACTCGTGGTCCTTGCCCGGCATCGTGTACGGGCCGAAGGCGGTGAGGTCGACGCCGTAGCGGCCGCCGGAGTCCTCCATCCAGTACTCGTGGATGGTGTGGCCGCGGTTGAGTTCGTTCGGCTTGTTGAGGAAGTCCTGGTAGAACTGCGCGACCTGGTCCTCGGGGATGTCGTGCGCCTCGCTGCTCGGGTTCGCGAACACCGTCGAACCCTGCGGCTGCGTCACGACGAACGGCTGGTTCGGGTAGTCCAGGAGGACCAGCGCGCCCTTGAAGGTCCGCACCGACCCCTTGACCGACGGGTCGGCCCAGTTGGTGCCGGGGACCTTCGTGTAGTCCTTCTCCCAGGTCATGTGGTCGGGGTTGACCCAGTCCTGGGGGTCGATCGGCGCCGGGAAGCCGCTCTGGGCGGCGGCGACGCGGGCCGAGGTGTCGTCGGTCTGTTGCCACGGCTGCCGTTGCGGCCAGTGGTCGAACTGCCAGGGATGGGCCGGTCCGGCGGGCGGTGCGGCGAGCGCGGGCCCGGCGGTCATGCCGGCGGTCAGTGCGGCGGCGGAGAACAGGGCGGTCACCACGAGGGCAGGGCGACGAGTCACACACGGGGACGCTAGCCGCGCACTTGACCCACATCATCGATCCGATGTAGGGAACGTCCTGCGCACGATCCGACATGTGTCGAAAAGGGGAGGTCGCATGCACCCGCAACCTGCCGTCGACGATCTTGCGCACCGCATCGGCCGTCCCGTGCTGCTGGAGGACCACGCGCAGAGCGTGCTGGCGTACAGCACCCAGAACGGCCCGATGGACGACGTCCGGCGCGACTCGATCCTCCGCCGCCACACGGCCGACGAGGTGCGCCAGCACTTCCGCGCCGCGGGCATCTTCGAGGCACGCGGCCCCCTGCGCATCCCGGCGTCCGGCGACGTCCTCCCTCGGGTGTGCGTCCCGGTCCGGCACCGGGACCGGCTGCTGGGTTTCCTGTGGCTGATCGACGAACCACCGATGCCCGACGAGGCCGTGGCGGAGGCGACGGTGGTGGCGGCGGACCTGGCCGTCACCCTGCTGCACGAGGCGCTGGCCGCGGACCTGACCACCCAGCGGGAACTGGCGGCGGTGTCCGGCGTGCTGCTCGGCGACGACCCGACGGGCGCGCAGGTGCTCGTCGAGGAGAGCGGTTTCCCACCGCTGCCGGTGACCGTGCTGGTGGTGCGCGGCCCCCGCGACACCCTCGAGTCGGGGCTGCTGGTGGCACGGCAGCGGTTCCCGTCCCGCCACCTGCTCCGCGCGGACCACGGGGTGCTGCTGTGCGCGGGCCGGGTGGCGCTCGCCGAGGTGCCTGCGCTGTTCCCGCACGCGGTGGTGGGCGTCGGCGACCCGAGACCGTCGTTGGCGCAGGCGGCCGCGTCGTACGCCGAGGCGCTGCACGCGTCGGTGGTGGCGGAGCGGGTGCCGTCGTTCGGCCCGGTCGCCACGTGGTCGTCGCTGGGCGTGTACCGGATGCTGGCGCACGTGCCCGCCGACGCGATCCACCCCGGGGTGGGGGCGTTGCTGGCGTCGCCGGAACACGTGCCGCTGCTGGCGACGCTGGAGACGTACCTGGATCTCGCGGGCAGTGCGGTGGAGACGTCGACCGCGCTACGCCTCCACCGCACGTCGCTCTACTACCGCCTGCAGCGCGTGGAGTCGTTGACCGGCACGAACCTCAAGGACGGCCACGACCGCCTGCAGTTGCACCTGAGCCTGAAACTCGCACGCCTGCACGGCCGGTTCCCTACTCCGTCATCACGATGAAGTCGCCGTGGGTGCCGTAGCCGAGCACGGGTTCCGCGAACTGGGTGCCCTCGAAGGTGACCATCCAGTACCGGTGGCGGTACTGGAAGACCATGGGGTGCGGGATGTTCGTGCCGTACGGCGCGTTGAGCGTCCCTTGTGGACGCATGGCGAGGTCGTACGTGCGGTACACGCGCGCGTCGCCGTCGCTGGCGAGCACGTACCACCGCCCGTGGATCCGCTGGATGATCGTGCCCTCGGTCTGGTCCAGCGTCAGGTCGGCGCCCACGAGCGACAGGCTCTCCAGCGACCGCCCGCGTGCCAGCGCCGGGTGGAAGACGAACGCGGGTGACTGCGCCGGGCTCTCGACGAACGCGACGTGCCACTGCCCGTCGATGCGGGTCATGGCCGGGTCCCACGAGCTGACGCTGGTCGGCAGCGGCATCCGTCGCGTGGGCAGCACGTGCACGCCCGACAGCACGTTGGCCCTGGTCCGCACGTACCGGACGTGCACCCCGGCGAAGTCGAAGTCGCCCCAGGAGGACATGGCGAGCACGAACTCGTCGCCGTCGATCACGATCTGGCCCGCGTGGTCGCCGAGCACGACCCCGTCGCGGGCGAAGAACAGTTGCGCCACCTGGGTCAACCGCGTCGGGTTGGCGAGGTCGAGGGTCCACACACCCCAGTGCGCCTGCTGGAAGAACCCGAGACCGGCGTTGGTGAGCGTGAGGTAGAGCTTGCCGTCGCGGATGTAGGGGCGCCCGTCGGCGTACTGCACGACGTGCGGGTCCCGCACCCCGGCCTGCCCGTAGTACCCGGCACGAACCCGCCCCGTGGCGCCCTCGTACCCGTAACTGAGCCGCCCCAGCACCCGCGGGTCGCGCAGGTCGATCAGCGCCCGGACCCCGTCGCGGTTGGTGAGCAGCGGTTGCCACCCCGAGCCGGTGTCGGCGAGCACGGTGACCGCGTTCTCGTTGACCACGACCGCGAACCCGGCGCCGGCGGGCAGGTCGACCGCCGCGGACGCGACCACGGTGGTGCTCCCGCCGACGGTCACCTCGATGGTCGCCGCACCGGCGGAGTACCGGCCGAGCACGGCGGTCCCGTCCCCGACAAGCCCCGCGGCGACGGTGCCGGACGAGCGCGTGAGCACGGTGCAGAACGGCGCCACCGGCCGGATCCCGGTGGCGACCGCACCGGTCCGCGCGGGCGCGTCGTACTGCACGAACCGAGGTGCGATCAGGTCGAACGGCCGGTATTGGTGGCGGATCCGGAACTCAAGCCCTGCCGCGGCCGCCACCCCGGGTAACGCCAGCCCCGCCAACCCGGCGACGGCCGCTCCCCGCATCAAGGTTCGCCTGTCGAAAGACATCGTCGTCCTCCTTCATAGGTTGCCGCCCACCCACTTAACGCGGTTCCCGGCAAACAATCAACGACGAAATCGAACAACTTCAAACACCTCGCTCGCCGCGGGAAGCAGCTCTCAAACCCCGAACAGCCCGCGAGCCAAAGCCCGCCCGAGACAAGGGCGCAAGCCCACCAGCAGAGGACTGCCTGCCTGCCATCCCGTCGACCTGGCGAAGCCCGATCACACCGTGTCAAGGGGGCCCGAAGCACGACCCAACCCCGCACCCAAATCCCCGGGCCCCCTTGACGCGGTGTGATAGCCCTCCGGGAGGTCGACGGGATGGCAGGCAGCCACGGACACCAGTCCTTGCCAACCCAACCCGAGACCAAACCCCCGCCATCCCGGAGACCAGCCCGTCCGGCGAGGACCCCCCGGAGGGAAAAACCCAGGCAAGGCACACCACCAAACCCGGGAACACAAACCGCCACAACGGCACTGACCAGCGAAAACACGTCCACCCAGTACATACGGCAGCCCCCACCACTCCCGGGGGCACCCCGCTGTCCAGTCTACCGGTGACCACCGACAGGGGGACGGATGTCGATCTTGCCTGTGGACAACCACCCCACCTGTGGACAACGTCCCGGGGCCGCCCGAACGGACGGCCCCGGGAACGATCACCGATACACCCGCACGTAGTCGATCACCATGTTCTGCGGGAACTGCGTGCTCGCGTTCGGCGGCCCGGGCCAGTCACCGCCCACCGCGTTGTTCAGGATGATGAAGAACGGGTGGTCGTAGACCCAGGGTCCGCGGGTCGAATCCAGCGTGTCCTTGTTGACGGTGAAGAAGTTGTTGCCGTCCACGAAGAACCGCATCTGCGCGGGCCCCCACTCGACGGCGAACACGTGGAACGCCGCGTTCGCCGCCGTGCCGAGGTTCAGCGGCGAGCCGTACCCGCCCGCGCCGAAGTACGCGGGCGCGTGCAGCGTCGAGTACACGTTGTTCGGCTCCTTGCCGACGTGCTCCAGGATGTCGATCTCACCGCACGCCGGCCACGGCCGTCCCTGGAAGAAGTTGCTGCCCAGCAACCAGAACGCTGGCCACAACCCCTGCCCGCTCGACACCCGGATGCGCGCCTCCACGCGCCCGTACGTGAAGTCGAACTTGCCGGACGTGTTCAACCGCCCCGACGTGTACTGGCACGTGGTGCTCCCACCGGACAACGGGTCCGGCGGGCACGACGACCCGGGCGTCACCTCGCGGCGCGCCTGGATCACGAGGTTGCCCGTGCCGTCCATGCGCGCGTTGTTGTTGTTCGTGTAGTACTGCAGCTCGTTGTTGACACCCGGGCCGACCTCGGGTGTCCACTTGGCAGGGTCCGGTGTGGACCCGTTGGGGCCGTTGAACTCGTCGCTCCACGCGAGCCGCGTGAAGTCCGGCGTCGGCAGGGCCGGCGGCGGTGTCGGGTTGCCGCCGGTGCCGTAGACCTGGAACTCCCACAGCGAGTAGCCGTACCCGTTGGAGCGCGCGGTGCCGTACATCCGGACGTACCGGCCGGTGCCGTTCACGGTCAACGTCTCCTTGAAGCCGCGGCCCGCGTTGGTCTGATAGATCGTCGTCCACGAGGCGTTGTCGTTCGACACCTGGATCTGGTAGGCCGTCGCGTACGCCGGATCCCATTGCAGGACGACCTTGGTGACCGTCGCGGGCGCGCCGAGGTCGACCGTGATCCAGCCCGGGTCGACCCAGCCGTTCGTCGCACTGGTCGCCCAGCGGGTGGCCGGGTCGAAGTCGGTCGCACGCCCGGGCACGCAGCCCGAGCACGCGCCGTCGTTCTGGAACGTCGACGCCGTCGCCGGCTTGTTGTACGACAGCAGGCCGTTCTCGACCGGGCCGCCGCCCTGCGTGCCGAACACCTGGAACTCCCACAGCGAGTAGCCCCACTGCGTGGCGCGCGTGGTCAGGTTGAGCCGGACGTAGCGACCGGTGCCGGTCACCGGAAGTGCCTGCACACCACCGGTTCCCGTGGCCGTGGTGTACACAGTGGACCACGTGCTGGCGTTCGCGGAGATCTGCACCGAGAAGCCGCGCGCGTAGGCGGCCTCCCAGTTGACGCGGACCTCGTCGACGGCGTAGGTCCCGCCGAGGTCGACCTGCAGCCACTGCGGGTCGCTGAACTGGCTGGACCACCGGGTGCCGGTGTTGCCGTCGACCGCGGCGGTCGCCGGGAACGCCGCCGCGTTCTCGGTCGACGACGCCGTGACCGGTTTGCCCTGCGAGACGAGCGCGCCCGCCGCCGTGGCGGGCGACGGAACGTTGAGCAGGGTGACCGCGAGTGCCGCGACCACCCCCGACGAGAAGAAACGACGAAATCTCATGCGTGCTCCTTTGCACGCGACGGGGGCGCGTCCGGTCGCGAACCGTCGGCGTGGAACAGGGAGGGAATAGAGGCGTGAGAGCGCTCTCCCAAGGACAGAGCGTGGCGATCCGGACGAAACCTGTCAAGACTGAGGGCCGTTGGGCGGCAGCGGCTAGGCCAAAAGGGGTCATTTGTTCCTGGGCAGAACAAAATCGTTGACCGGCGAGTGTGACCCCGGTCATCCTCGTTCGTGAGAGCGCTCTCTCGTTCCCCTGCAGGAAACGTCGAGGGAGTTTGTCTTCAATGGCGAAGAGACGAATCAGATGGCTCACGCTCGGCCTCGCGGCCGTCGCGGCGGCCGGCGTGGTCGCGAGCGGCGGCATCACCGGCGACCCGGAGCAGGCGCAGGCCGTCATCCGGGTCGCGGAGTTCCCGGCCGACTGCCGGCTGAGCCACCGGCTGCCGGACGACCCCATCGTGCTGCCGAACCTGCCCGGCGCGTCCCACTCACACGACTTCTTCGGCAACCACGCGACGAACGCGAACACCACGACCCACCAGCAGCTGGCCGGCGCCACCGGCAACTGCGACCCGGCCGTGGACATCTCGTCGTACTGGGTGCCGACCCTCTACCAGAACAACCAGCCGGTGGTGCCGACCGGCATCACCTTCTACTACCTGGGCGAAGGCGTGAACAACCCGGCCGCGATCCGGCCGACGCCGTACGGGCTGAAGATCGTCGCGGGCAACGCGAAGGCCACCGGCGACGCCGACTCGATCGCCCGCTGGTCGTGCCTGCACGCCGGGCACGTCGCCCCGTCGAAGAACTTCGTGACCTGTCCGGCCGGCACGCAACTGGAGACCTACCTGGACTTCCCGCAGTGCTGGAACGGCACCACGCTGGACTCGCCGGACCACAAGTCCCACATGGCGTACCCGGTGGCGGGCAACTGCCCGTCGTCGCACCCGGTCCCGGTGCCGAAGCTGCGGATGGTGCTGCGGTACCCCGTCAGCGGCGACCCGTCGGGCCTGCGGCTGTCGTCCGGTGACGGGCGAACGTTCCACGGCGACTTCTTCAACGTCTGGCCACCGGCGGAGATGGAGCGCCGCGTGCGGGACTGCATCAACCCGGTGATCAAGTGCGGCCACGACGGTCGGCCGCTCTGATCCCGCTCCTGTCCGCCGCACTCCTCACGGCGTGCGGCGGGCAGGGCACGGCACCGGCCCGGAACCCTGCACCGCAGGCCGGTCCCCAGGCGGTCGCGTCGAGCAGCGGCTCGCAGAGCGCTCTCGACGCGACCGCCGTGGCCTTCGCGGAACTGGTCATCGCCACCGACGGCCAGGCCGTGAAGCTCCTGGACCTGGGTGCGGACCGAGCCAAGTCGGCCGGTCTGCGCGAACTCGCGGGCACGCTGGCGTCGGCACGCAGAGCGGAGGCGGCGCGCCTGCGCGGCATCCTCGACGACGCCGGTGTCGCGTACGTCGACAACCACGCGGGGCACGACATGCCGGGGATGCCGACGGAGGCGGAGCTGACCGCGCTCGCCGCGGCCCCGGACTTCGACGCCCAGTTCACGAAGCTGACCAGGGCGCACCTGACGGAGTCGGCGACGGTCGCGAAGTCGGGGGCGTCGTCGGTGGCGCACGCGGCGACGCAGGCGGTCGCGGACGCGATGGTGCTGGAACGGGAGAGCGCGCTCCGCGCCCTCGACGCACTCGGCTGACGGACTCCGTTCGGGGAGGCCGGGCAGACCGGTCCTGGCCGGAGCCTACGATCGGGCCATGGTCAGCAGCCTCGGCGAGCTGGAGCGTGCCGTGATGGAGGTCCTGTGGGACCGCGGCACGCCGGCGGCCGTGCGCGACGTGGCGAGCGCGCTCGCCGAGCGGGAGCTGGCGTACACGACGGTGATGACCGTGCTGGATCGCTTGGCCAAGAAGGGTTTCGTCCGGCGGCAGCGCGACGGGCGGGCCTGGCGGTACGAGCCGGAGAACAGCCGCGAGGGCTACGTCGCGCAGCTGATGCTGGACGCGCTGGCCCTGACCGGTGACCGGGACGCGGCGCTCACCCGGTTCGCCAGGTCGGTGAGCGGCACGGAGGCCGAGGTGCTGAGCCAGGCGCTCGCGCAGGCACGGCGGGACGAGCGGGAGTGACCACGTCGGTCCACCTCGTGGTCACACTGGCCGTCTGCCTGGCGGCGGCCCGGCCGCTGGCGGACGCGCGCTGGGTGTGGCGGTCGCCGAGGACCGGGATCCTGCTGTGGCAGATGGTGGCGCTGACGGTCGTGCTGTGCGCGGGCGGCATCGCGTGCCAGGTGTCGCCGTGGCTGGGGAGCGCTCTCGCGGCCGCGCTGGTCGCCGCGGTGGCGTCGCGGTGGGCGGCGACGGTGCGGGCACGGCGGCGGCACCGGCAGGTCCTGTCGCTGGTCGCGCGTTCCGACAGCGCGCTCCCGGGGGTGCTGGTGCTGGACCACCCGCTGACCGTGGCGTACTGCGTGCCCGGGTGGCGGCCGCACGTCGTGCTCAGCTCGGGTGCGCTGGCCGCACTCCGGCGCGACGAGGTGGCGGCCGTTCTGGCGCACGAGCAGACCCACGCCCGCGAGCGGCACGACCTGGTGCTGCTGCCGTTCCTGGTGCTGCGCCCGCTGTGCCGGTTCGCGGCGGACGCGGTCGCGTTGCTGGTGGAGATGCGCGCCGACCAGAGCGCGGCGCCGGGTTCGCTCGCGACCGCACTGCACCGGTTCACGGCGGTCACGCCCCCGGGCGCACTGGGCATGGCGGACGCGGCGGTGGTCGCACGGCTGCAGCGGTTGCAGCAGGAACCGCTGCCTGCGGCGGTCTGCTGGCTGGTCGTCCTCGTTGGACTGACGTTGGTGTCGACCCCGCTGAGTTTCCTGGTGTGGTGACTTCCTACGATCCGTAGTAGTCGAGTTCTGATGGGAGCGCGGTGATCGAGATCCTCGCGGCGGTGCTCACGTACGTGTCGCTGGCAGCCGCGGTGTGGGCGGCCGTGCTGGTCGTGGCGGGCAAGCCGGTCCAGCTGCGGGAGTGGCACGGGCTGTGGCTGTACGGCGTGGTGCTGCTGCTGGAGGTCGGGCTGCTGGTGCAGCTGGTCGCCGGCATCGTGCGGCTGACGACCGACGACCGCGAGGTGGACGCGCTCGCGTACCTCGGCTACCTGATCACACCGCTGCTGGTGCTGCCACTGGCGGGTTTCTGGGCACTGCTGGAACGAACGCGCTGGGGCCCGGCGGTGATGGTCGTCGGTCTCCTGACCGTGCCGGTCCTGATCCTGCGACTCGGCCAGGTGTGGGACGCCCATGTCTGACCTCGCCGCCCGCACCCGCTCCGGCCCCGGCAGGCTGCTGATCGCCGTGTACGCGATCTTCGCCCTGGCCGCGACCGCACGCTCGGCGGTGCAGCTGGGGACGCACTTCTCGCAGGCCCCGCTCGCGTACCTGCTGTCCGCCTTCGCGGCGGTCGTGTACATCGTCGCGACGGTGTGCCTGGCCCGCGGCAACCGGACCTCGCGACGGATCGCCACGGTGTCGATCCTGGTGGAGCTGGTCGGCGTGCTCGTCGTCGGCACGCTCTCCCTGCTGGTCCCGGCCCTCTTCCCGGACGCGACCGTGTGGTCGGACTACGGGCAGGGCTACGGGTACGTGCCCGCGGTCCTCCCCCTGCTCGGCCTGTGGTGGCTCCGCTCGACCCGCTGAGTTGTCCACAGCCCAACCGGTTGTCCACAGCCAAGCCCCGAACCCCACCGAATGTCGGTGGGTACCGGTAGACTGGCAAGGCGGGTGGCCCCCGGGATCGGGTGGGGCTCGAGGTTCTGTCCTGTGTGCGGGCGGACAAACGCGTTTTCGCAGGTCACGGGCTTGTCTGGGCGGTTCTGGCTTCGGCGTCGACGCTGGCCTACGCCTGCGATGGCAGGAGAAATTCCGCTGGGGTTTGCCGTGTGCCTGGACACGGTCGTTGTCCGTTCAGCCGTGTGCTGAGGTGCCATTCGTGGGGCGGGTGGCTTCTCGGGTCCCAGCGCACGTTCTGGATACGTCTCGCCCTTCGCGGGGCTGGCTCGCTGGTTTGAAGAGGGCGCGACGTGGTGGCTGCCTCGGCCGTCCCCCGCCGGCATTCGGGACCGCTCCGCGGGCCGGGCGCGCAGCGCCCGGCACCCCGAAGCCTCAAACCCGTCCCGCCGGGACTGCCTCAGTGCGACCGGCGGCGCTTGCGCGGCGCCAGCCGCACCCCAGGCAGGTCAGGCGCCGGAATCCGAGCCCCGTCATGCCCGGCCACCGCACCAAACCGGACATCCGCCGCCTGCCAGTCCTCCCGGGCGGTGGCGATCTCCTCATGGCTGCGCCCCACGAAGTTCCACCACATCACCAGCTCGTCCGGGAAAGGCTCGCCGCCCAGCAGCAGTGCGCGCCCCGCCCCGTCGAGCCGCAGCTCCGTGCGGCCGGTCCCCAGGTACAGCAGGTGCCCGGGCGGCACATCGCACCCGGCGACCCGCACGGGATCGATCGCCAGCACCGCGTGTTCGTGGTCCGGGCGCACCGGGAGCACGGCGGCACCCGTGACCGCCAGCTCGGCGCCCACGATCGGGGTGTGCGCCGTCGCCGGGGACGTGACGTCGGCCAGTGAGCCCATCAGGACGGTCGCCGTCACGCCCGCCGCCGCGTACACGGGCAGGGACACGTGCTGCTCGAAGTCCGGCGCCATCGACGCGCGCTCGGCGGGCAGCGCCACCCACAGCTGGAGCCCCTGCAACGGTCCGGACGACACCGAGAACTCCGAATGCGCCACGCCGCGCCCGGCGGTCATCAGGTTCAGCTGTCCGGGCCGGACCATGACGTCGGACCCGAGGCTGTCGCGGTGGTGGATCTCACCCGCGAGCGGCCACGTCACCGTCTGCAGCCCGGTGTGCGGGTGCGGCAGCACGCGCATCTCCGCCTCATGTGGACCGAACGAGTCCAGGAAGCACCACGCACCGACGGTCGGCAGGCCGCGCTGCGGCATCACGCGGTCCACCTGCATGGCACGCAGCCCGCCCAGTGGCACGGCCCTGGGCGTGAACAGTTCCGCCACCGCGTGGTCGTCCGCCTCGGTGTGGCACAGCGTCACGTCCGGGCTGGTCTCGAGGTTGCTCACGGCGCCTGGACGTGCCCGTCGTACTTGTCCGTCTTCTTGATGTACCCCGCGATGAACTCGCACATCGGCACGATGACCTTGCCGTTCGCGACGACGTCGTCCAGGGCCTCCGACGCGAGGACCTTGCCGAGGCCCTGCCCGCCGAACGCCTTGTCGATCTCCGTGTGCGTGAACACGACGCGGTCGCCGGTCCGGTAGTACTGCGTGAAACCGGCGAGCTTGTCGTCCGAGTACACCTCGTACCGCAGCTGCTCGCGGTTGTGCACGACCTTCGTGTCCGCCATGGCCCGCCCTTCCGTGTGGTCATACCGACCCTACGGTCAACCGGCGGGGTTCGCCCCCAATTCCGTGTTGTCCTGCACCAACGGACGCGTTACCCGTCTTCGCCGCGTGACCGGCGGTGCGCGGCCTCGATCAGCTGGTGCAGTTCCTCGGTCGGCACGCTCGCGGCCGGCAGGGTGTTGACGCGCCGGATCTCGGCCGGGTCCACCTTGTGCTCGCGCGCCTCGGTGAGCAGGCCGTTCACCTCCTGCTCGGTGTCGGTGAGCTGCGTGTAGCAGTAGCCGGCGACCTGCGGGCTGCCGACCAGCGCGGTGACCAGGCGTTCGTAGGCGGCGAGGAGCGCGTCGGCGTCCGCGACCGTGCGGTAGCCGAACCAGCGCTCCCCCGCGCCGGGCGTGTAGCTCAGGCCGCCGAACTCCGTCACCATCAGCGGCTGGTCGCCGCGCACGGGGTCGCCCAGCATGATGCGGCGCGGGCCGGGCCAGTCGCGCCGGAGCGCGCCCTCCACGGCCTCGGGCGTCCCGTACCGGGACGCGAGCGCGTCCGCCGACGGGCTGTAGTCGTGCACGGTCCAGATGTCACTCGTCGTGTGTTCCCAGCCGTCGTTGGAGATCACCGGGCGGGTGCCGTCGACGGCGTGGGTCAGGTGGTACAGCGACTCGAGGAAGTGCCGCTGCCTCGGGTCGGACGTCAGCGCGGGTGTGCCCCAGCTCTCGTTCACCGGCACCCACGTCACGACCGACGGGTGGCTCATGTCGCGGCGCACCACCTCGAGCCACTCGGCGGTGAAGCGGGCCACGCCGTCGGTGGAGTACTCGTACGCGTTCGCCATCTCGCCCCACACGACGAGCCCGAGCCGGTCGCACCAGTACAGGAACCGCGGGTCCTCGACCTTCTGGTGCACGCGGACCCCGTTGAAGCCCAGCTCCTTGATCAGCTCGACCTCGCGCCGCAGCGCGTCCGCCGACGGCGCGGCCAGGTGCGACTCGGGCCAGTAGCCCTGCGCCAGCACCATCCGCAGGAACAGCCGTTCGCCGTTGAGCACGAACCGGCCGTCGCGCACCTCCGCGTCCCGCAGGCCGAAGTAGCTGCCGACCTCGTCGACCACCTCGCCGTCGCGCAGCAGCGACACGGTCGCGTCGATCAGCGTGGGGGTGTCCGGGCTCCACCGGAAGTCGCCGTGCGGCAGGGAGATCGTGCGTTCGACGTCCCGGCCGTCCACCAGGTACCGGTCGTCGGCGAGCACGCGCTCTCCGAGCGACAGCCGCACCCGGACCGACAGCCCGGCCGCGCCGACCGTGCGCACCCGCACCCGCACCGAGCGGGACACCAGCGACGGCACCCACTCCAGGCCGGTGACGTACGCCGACGGCACGGCTTCCAGCCACACCGGCTGCCAGATGCCGGTGGTCCGGTGGTACCAGATCGCGGCCGGTTCGGGCTCCCAGTACTGCTTGCCGCGTGGCTGCGTCATGTCGTCGACGCTGTCCTCGGCCCGCACGACGACGACCTGGGGTCCGTCCGGCACGAGCGCGTGCGTGATGTCCACATGGAACGGTGCGTGCCCGCCGACGTGCGCGCACACCTCGGTGCCGTTCACCCACACCCGGGCCCGGTAGTCGACGGCGCCGAAGTGCAGCAGCACCCGGTCGCCCGCGGGCGCGTCGAACGTCCTGCGATACCAGACGACCGGGTGCGGCGCCGGGTCGTGCACGCCGCTCGCCGCCGACTCCGGCGGGAACGGCACGGTGATCCGCGCGCCGAACGGGCGGTCGCCACGCCACCACGCCGCCCGCACACCGGCGTTGTCGTCGTCGTGGGCGAACTCCCACTCGCCGCACAGGTCCTGCCATTCCGGTCGGGTCAGCTGTGGCCTGGGGTGCATGCCCGACACGCTACCGCTACCGGCGCCGCGAGGAGCGTCAGACGGCGACCTTGCCGTAGTTCCGCGCGGTGGCAACGGTTCCGGCGACGAACGCCGTCACGACGCCCAGCACCTGGATCACGGTGCCGATCGCGATGTTCGTGCCGTAGACACCCGTCAGGTTGTCGATTCCCGTTGAGCTGACGAGGAAACCGACGGTGATGAACAGTCCGATGGCGGCGCCGACGGCGGGTGCCCACCGGAACCTGGCGAGCGCGACGAACAACGCGCCGGCGAGCAGGATCAGGATCCCGGGCGGCGGGTAGAAGGGGAAGGGAACACCGGCGGCCCAGAGGATCCCGATGCCGACAGCCCCGACGATCATGGCGGCGATGGTGAGCTTCTTGGTCATGCCTCAAAGCATGGGCCACCGCGGCGGCCCCGTCGTCGTACCGTCGAGGGCACCGCGCGTACGTCGAGCGGCGTACGAGTGACCCTCGAGCTACGACGACTTCTCGAGCAGCGCGCGGACGGCGGGCAGCACGAGGTCCCGCACGACGGCCGGGTCGGCGCCCGCGAGCGGCTGGGTGGCGGCGACGCCACGCATGAGGCTGATGCCGAACAGCCAGGCGAGCACGAGGTCGGCGCGCAGGGCCGCGTGCGGCTGGTCCGTCAGCGTGGCAAGGGTTTCCGCGTAGCCCGCGTTCAGCTTCTCGCGGATGGCGGCGGCCTCGTCGTCGGTGCCCAGCGTGCGCAGCAGCGCGGTCAGGACCTGGTCCCTGCGCGCGGCCGACGACGGGTCCAGGAGGTTGTCCAGCATGTCGGCGACGAGCTTCGCCGGATCGGTCTCCGCGCGCCGGTGCCCGGCCGTGGCGTCCTCGAACAGTGCCTCTTTGGAGCCGAAGTACCGGAACAGCAATGCCTGGTTGACACCCGCACGGGTGGCGATGTCACGCACGGTCGTCCGGTCGTAGCCACGCTCGGCGAACAGCTCGATGGCCGCGTCCCGCAGCGCCTGGCGGGTGGCCGCCGAGTCCCGCCGCCGTGTCTCTTCGCTCACCGGAACCTCCAAAGCGGACACACTAGCCGGTATGCCCCGTAACCGCCTTGACACGCTGCGTAGCGTGTAAGCAGGTGCTTACAACGTGGGGAGATGTGCGATGACCGTCGCCTACCCGTTCAACGAGGCCGGCAGCCTGGACCTGCACGAGGCGTACCGGGAGGCGCAGAAGGCGGAAGGGATGCTGCGGGTGCGGCTGCCGCACGGGGAGCCGGCGTGGCTGGCGACGAGGTACGCGGACGCGCGGCTGGTGCTGGGCGACAAGCGCTTCAGCCGTGCGATGGCCGCCGACCGCGACGAGCCGAGGATGCAGGCGGGCAGGCTGACGGGCGGCATCCTGTCGATGGACCCGCCGGAGCACACCCGCCTGCGCACGCTGGTGGCGAAGGCGTTCACGGTGCGGCGGGTGGAGGAGCTGCGGCCCCGCGCCCGTGCGATCGCGTCCGGTCTCGTGGCCGACATGAAGAAGGCCGGCCCGCCCGCCGACCTCGTCGACGCGTTCGCGCTGCCCCTGCCGGTGGCGGTGATCTGCGAGCTGCTGGGCGTGCCGGTGGCGGACCGCCCGAAGTTCCGCGTGTGGAGCGACAACGCGCTGTCCACGACCCGCCTGACGGCGGCCGAGTTCATGGCGAGCCGCGAGGAGATGCGCGACTACATGCGCGGCCTGATCGCCGGGCACCGCGCGCAGCCCGCCGACGATCTGATGACGGCGCTGATCGAGGCCCGCGACCGGGAGGATCGCCTGTCGGAGCTGGAACTGGTCGACCTGTGCGTGGGCATCCTGGTCGCCGGCCACGAGACGACGGCGAGCCAGATCCCGAACTTCGTCGTCACCCTGCTGGACCACCCGTCGGCACTGGCCCGCCTGCGCTCCGACCCGTCGCTCATCCCAGGTGCCGTGGAGGAGCTGATGCGGTTCGTGCCACTGGGCGCCGGAGCGGGCTTCCCGCGGTACGCGACAGAGGACGTGCAGGTCGGCGACGTGCTGGTGCGCGCAGGCGAGCCGGTGGTGGTCGCCGTGGGCGCGGCCAACCGCGACGCCCTCCGCTTCGACGACGCCGACGAGCTGCGGATCGACCGGCCACCGGCAGCACATCTGGGGTTCGGCCACGGCGTGCACCACTGCCTCGGCGCGGCGCTCGCTCGCATGGAGCTGCAGGAGGCGCTGCGGGCGCTCCTGGCGGGGTTCCCGGCCCTGCACCTGGCCGGCGACATCGAGTGGAAGACGGAGATGATCGTGCGCGGCCCGGTGACGATGCCGGTGGGGTGGTGACGGCGATGGCGTGGCAGGTGAGCGTCGACCGGGCCGTGTGCCTGGGGTCGGGGATGTGCGCCGCGCTGGCGCCGGAACTGTTCGAACTGGACGACTTCGCGAACCCGGTGAACCCGGACATCGAACCGAACGAGGTGGCACTGGACGCGGCTGATCAGTGTCCAGCGCAGGCAATCTCGGTGCGGGAGAACGGGGTGGAGATCGGGCCGCGGCCGTAGGGGGCGGCCTCCGGCCCCCGTAATCCAGCGTACCGACGACCACCGACAAAACGGGATCGCCCATCCACAGGTCCGGCCCCGATCGGACGCCCCGCCCACGAATCGAGCCGGATGGCCTGTGCACAGAACCGGCTTGCCGCCGAAACCCAACGCAACGGCCACCACCCACGAACCACGGCACCCAAGACCCGTGGCTCTCGGCCCGCACCCAGCTTCGAGAACCACTACCGACAGAACCGAGCCACCTGTCGCCAGCCCGGCGACCCCAGCCGCCGAAATCCAACGCAACAGCCACCACCGAGAACCCGAACCGCGCCCCAGCCCCCGACGACTCCCTGCCTCGGAACCTGGCACGACTCCCGGGCCGACAAGCCGCATCCGCGCTACCCACAGACCGCGCCCCGGCCCGTAGAACCCCACCGCCCATGGAACCGAGCTGTCCATCACAGCCCCGAAATCCAACCCAACGGTCACCACAGACATCCGCAGAACCCACAGATTCCGCAGCCTCCAGCCCTCGGCTCCCCGCGGCCATCCCTGACGAAACCGAACCGCCTACCCACACCTCGACCCCGGGAACCCAAGGCAGGAACCACCACCGACAGAACCGAGCCCATCCACAGCCCAAACAACCCCAGCGCGGACCCAACAGCCACCGACGAAACCGACCACCGCCGCACAGCCCCGCGGCCTCCGGCCCCCGGAATCCAGCGTAACGACCACCACCGACAAGATCGGCCGACCACAGCCAACCTGTCCACAGGCCGACGCCTCCGGCCCCCGATTTCCAGCGTAACGCGGACCACCGACATCGCAGCCGGGCAATCACCGGGTTGTCCACAGCCCACCTGGTTGTCCACAACCACGCAGCTCAGGCCCCGAAACTGTCACCCCCATCCCGTACGCTGGACACCGGGGGCCGGAGGCCAACAAGCTGAGAACCCCCTGTGAACTCCGGTCGACAGGGCACAGAACCTTCACATCGGACGTTGACCCCAGTGAGACACACACCCACTGGAGGTGACACCGATGACGGCAGCGTTCGCACCCACCAACAGCCTGCCGACGATGCCGGAAGGATGGCCGATCGGCTCGTACGAGACCTACCAGGAAGCGCAGCGGGCGGTCGACCACCTGGCCGACAACGAGTTTCCCGTGCACGACGTCACGATCGTCGGCGTGGAGCCGATGCTCGTCGAGCGGGTTTCCGGTCGGCTGACCTGGGGACGGGTCCTATCCGCGGGAGCAGCGTCCGGCGCCTGGCTCGGCCTGTTCGTCGGCCTGCTGCTGAGCCTGTTCTCGACCACCGGCGGCCTCGCGCCCATCCTGATCGGCATGGTGTCCGGCATCGTGTTCGGACTGGCCTCCGCCGCCGTCCGGTACGGCGCCACCCGCGGGCAACGTGACTTCGTGTCACAGAGCCAACTGGTGGCCCGCCGCTACGACGTGCTCTGCAAGCCCCGCAACGCGGAGCTCGGCCGCACGCTTCTGTTGAGCATTCCACAGAACTGACCGCCGGCGTTCATGCGCTGTGCACGACGCGCTGCTTCGCCCGGGACATCCCGAGCGAAGCAGCGCGCTTTCTCGTCCGTTCCGGCGTGACCGTCGCCATGATCACCAGCGCGGCGGCCACGACCGTGCGGATCCCGTGCCACACAACGACTTCCAGCCACAGGCGAGCTTCGTGTCCCCGCGCCACCGACGGTCCCCACACACAACGACTGCCGTCCGCAGACGCGCCGGACGCAAGGCCCGCGGCCTCCGGCCCCCGGACACCACACTACGGCACAGCACCGACAATCCCTTGCCACACAACAGCGGTTGTCCACAGGTGGGCCGGTTGTCCACAGCGACCCACGTCGCCGGGCGTTCGGTGTCGGTGGTCGCCGGTAGTGTGGTGTCCGGGGGCCGGAGGCCGCCCCGCCGGCGCGAACCCTCGGCGTCAGAGGCGTTCCAGGATCGTCGCGTTCGCCTGGCCGCCTGCCTCGCACATCGTCTGCAGGCCGTAGCGGGCACCGCGATCGACCATGGCGTCGACCAGCGTGCCCATCAGACGAGTGCCGCTCGCGCCCAGCGGATGCCCCAGCGCGATCGCGCCGCCGTTCACGTTGACCTTCCCCAGGTCGGCACCGGTCTCCTGCTGCCACGCGAGCACCACGCTCGCGAACGCCTCGTTGACCTCGAACAGGTCGATGTCCGCCAGCGTGAGCCCCGCCCGGCGGAGCACGCGCTCGGTCGCCGGGATGATCGCCGTCAGCATGAGCACGGGATCGGCACCCGTCACGGCGAAGCTGTGCAGGCGGGCCTTCGGGGTCAGGCCCAGGCGGGCCGCCGTCTCGCTGGACGTGATCATCACGGCGGAGGCTCCGTCGTTGATGGGGCTCGAGTTGCCCGCGGTCACCGACCAGTTGATCTGCGGGAAGCGGGCGGCCATGCCCGGGTCCTCGAACGCCGGCGTCAACCCCGCCAGGACCTCGACCGTCGTGGCCGGGCGGACCGACTCGTCCATGGTCACGCCGTCCACCGGGACGATCGCCCGTTCGAAGCGGCCGTCGGCGTGGGCGGCTGCCGCCTTCTGGTGGGAGGCGGCCGAGAACTCGTCCATGGCGGCGCGGCTGATGCCCCACTTCGCGGCGATCAGCTCCGCGCTGATGCCCTGCGGCACGAGGCCGTCCGGGTAGCGCTCGGCGACCCCGGGTCCGAACGGGTCGGCGCCGGCGGGGACGTTCGACCACATCGGCACGCGGCTCATCGACTCCACCCCGCACGCGATGACCACGTCGTAGGCACCCGCGATGACACCCTGCGCGGCGAAGTGCGCGGCCTGCTGGCTGCTGCCGCACTGCCGGTCGACCGTGGTCGCGGGCACCGACTCGGGCAGGCCGGCCGACAACGCCGCCCAGCGCGTGGTGTTCATGGCCTGCTCGCCGACCTGGTCGACGGCACCGCCGATGACGTCATCGATCGTGGCGGGGTCGACGCCGGTGCGGTCGACCAGCGCACGGAGCGTGTGCGCGAGCAGCTCGACCGGGTGCTTTCCGTGGAGTGCGCCGCCCGGCTTCCCCTTGCCGATCGGCGTCCGGACCGCATCGACGATGACCGCGTCTCGCATGACTGACCTCCTCGGTTGGATTACCCAACTCTCTCACCAAGTGAGTTGGATTTCCAGACGGAGTATCGTGACGCCCGTGACAGGTCGTGACTGCTCCATCGCCAACGCGCTGGCCATCGTCGGCGAACGCTGGAGCCTGCTCGTGCTCCGCGAAGCCACGCTCGGCGTGCGCCGCTTCGACCAGTTCGCCCGCAACACCGGCGCGAGCCGCGACATCCTCGCCGCACGTCTGAAGACTCTCGTGGCCGCGGGCGTCCTGCGGCGCGTGCAGTACACCGACCGCCCGCCGCGCCACGAGTACGTCCTCACCGAGTCCGGCCGCGCCCTGCGCCCGGTGCTGATGGCGCTGATGGAGTGGGGCAACAACTACGCCACCGACGGCGAGCCCCCGACGGCGTGGCGCCACGAGTGCGGCGCCGAGTTCCACCCCGAGATGGTCTGCTCGTCCTGCGGCGCACACGCCGACGAGACCAACCTCCAGACCATCCGCATGGGCCAGGTCCGCTGACACCCCCGCGAGTCGCGCTCTCGCGCATACCGAGTTGTCGGTTTCGTGCACATGGCCATCCCTCGGCGTCTGCACGAAACCGGTAATTCGATGTGCGTGAGAGCGCGACTCGCGGGTGCCGGGCGGGGGACTCGCGGGTGGGCGCTGGGGCTGAGCTGGGCGGAACCGGTTTCAGAAAATTCGTTTCGCCTCTTGTCGGGGTGGTCTGGACCATGGCACGCTTTGTTGTCTGGGACAACAAACACATACGACCGTCGGCGGTGACAAAGATGTCCACGCGACCCTCTCGACGACCCCGTTTCGGCACGGTCCTGGCGACCGCGGCCGCGCTCGGCCTCTCCACGTTGGCAGCCGTGGGGAGCCCGGCGACGACCGATCAGCACGTGATCCCGGTGGCAGACGTCGGCATTGCCGCGACGACGTTCGCCGACGAGTTCAACGCACCGGCCGGCACGCCGGTGGACGGCTCCAAGTGGACCTTGGAGACCGGTGACAACGTCAACAACCACGAGCGGCAGTGGTACACCAACAGCACCAGCAACGCCGCGCACGACGGCCAGGGCAACCTGGTCATCACGGCGAGGCGGGAGAACCCCGGCAACTACCAGTGCTGGTACGGGCGGTGCGAGTACACCTCGGCCCGGCTCAACACGGCGGGCAAGTTCTCCCAGACGTACGGCACGTTCGAGGCCCGCATCAAGATGTCGCGCGGCCAGGGCATGTGGCCGGCGTTCTGGATGCTGGGCACCGACATCGGCAGCGTCGGCTGGCCGCAGAGCGGCGAGATCGACATCATGGAGAACGTCGGGTTCGAGCCCAACACCGTGCACGGCACCCTCCACGGCCCCGGCTACTCCGGCTCCGGCGGCATCGGCGCCGGCTACTCGATCGGCAGCCCGTTCGCCGACGGCTTCCACACCTTCCGCGTGGAGTGGTCGCCGGACCGGATCGTCTGGAAGGTCGACGGGAACACCTACCAGACCCGCACGCCCGCCGACCTCGGCGGCCGCCAGTGGGTGTTCAACAAGCCGTTCTTCCTGATCCTGAACCTGGCGGTCGGCGGCTACTGGCCGGGTGACCCGAACGCGAGCACGCCGTTCCCGAACACGCTGACCATCGACTACGTGCGCGTCACCAACGACGTGCCGGGCGGCGGGGGCGGCAGCGGGGTCCCGATCCGCGGCATCGGCGGCAAGTGCGTCGACGTGGCGGGCGCGAACACCGCGAACGGCACCCCGGTGCAGCTCTACGACTGCAACGGCACGGCCGCGCAGCGCTGGTCGGTGAACTCGGACGGCTCCATCCGCGCGCTGGGCAAGTGCCTGGACGTCACGTCGGGGTCCACAGCGGACGGCGCGAAGATCCAGCTGTGGGACTGCAACGGCACCGGCGCGCAACGCTGGGCCATCTCCGGCGCGAACGACATCGTCAACATCGCGGCCAACAAGTGCCTCGACGCGACGGGCAACAGCTCCGCGAACGGCACGCGCCTGCAGATCTGGACCTGCACCGGCGGCGCGAACCAGAAGTGGACGGTCGGCTGACCGTTCCGCGATGACCCCGGCGGGGGGATGTCGTCCCGGCAATGGCGACGTCCCCCCGCCGGTCCCGGTCCTAGGCTGGGACCGTGATGCAGGAGACGCAGGCGCCGTGGCCGGGGCGGGACCGGCTGTCGATCACGTCGGTGCGCGCGATCGTGACCGCACCGGAAGGCATCCCGCTGGTCGTGGTGCGTGTGGACACCTCGGAGCCGGGCCTGTACGGACTCGGCTGCGCCACCTTCACGCAACGCTTCCACGCGGTCGCGGCCACCGTGGACCGGCACGTCGCGCCGCTGCTGACCGGCCGCCACCCCGCGGACATCGAGGACATCGGCCGGCTCGTGCACCTGTCGTCGTACTGGCGCAACGGGCCGGTGCTGAACAACGCGCTGTCCGGGGTGGACCAGGCGCTGTGGGACATCGCGGGCAAGCGGGCCGGGATGCCGGTGTACGAGTTGCTCGGCGGCCGCGTCCGCGCCGCCGCCGACACGTACCTGCACGCGTCGGGCGCCACCGTCGAGGAGACGCTCGAGGACGCGCAGCGGCTGCTGGCGACCGGTGTCCGGCACGTGCGGCTGCAGGTCGGCGGGCCCGGTCTCGGCACGTACGGGGCGCCGGGAACACCCGGCGCCTACCCGAAAGCGCCCTATCCGGACGGATGGGACGTCAACCGGTACCTCGTGGCGACGCCGAGGCTGTTCGAACAGGCTCGCGCGGTGCTCGGCGACGAGGTGGAGCTGCTGCACGACGTGCATTCCCGGCTCACGCCGAAGCAGGCGGTGGTGCTGGCGCGGGCGCTGGAGCCGTACCGGTTGTTCTTCCTGGAGGACGTGGTCGCCCCGGAGCACTACGACCGGCTGCCGTCGGTCCGCGAGCAGTCGCCGGTGCCGATCGCGGTCGGCGAGCAGCTGTCGTCGGTGACGGACGCCGCCCGGTTCGTGCAGTCGCACGCCGTGGACCTGTTGCGGGTCCACGTGTCCACGGTCGGCGGGGTGTCCGCGTGCCGGAAGCTGGTGGCGTTGTGCGAGTTCAGCGGGGTGCGGACGGCGTGGCACGGTCCCGGTGACGTCTCACCGGTCGGCATGGCCGCGAACGTCGCGCTGGACGTGACCACGTCGGCGTTCGGCATCCAGGAAGGACACGTCTACGAGGAGGCGGTCCACGAGGTCTTCCCCGGCACGCCGGTCGCGGTCGACGGCTACCTGTACCCGTCGGACGCGCCGGGGTGGGGCGTGGACCTCGACGAGGAGCTGGCCGCGCGGTACCCGCCGGAGACAGGCCTGCACGAGCGCTGGGCGGCCCGGGTCCGCCGTCCGGACGGCGGACTCGAGTCGCCCTGAGGCTCACGCCCCGGAGATGTTGACCATCCAGGCGGTGCCGAAGCGGTCGACGCACATGCCGAACTCGTCGCCCCACATCTGCTTCTCCAGCGGCACGGTGACCGTGCCGCCCTCGGCGAGCCGGTCCCAGTAGCCGCGCAGTTCGTCCGCGTCGTCGCCGCTCAGGCTCACCGTCATGTTGTTGCCCGGCTGGTACTCCATGCCCGGCGCGTTGTCGGCCCCCATGATCGTGTAGCCGCTCTTCGTCTCGAGCATGCCGTGCATGATCGAGTCCGGATTCGGTGCCTCTCCGGAATGGTCGATGTCACCGTACGTGTTCAGCGTGAGCGTGCCGCCGAACACCTGCTCGTAGAACTCCATCGCCTGCCTGGCGTTGCCGTCGAACGTGATGTACGGATTGAGTCTTGATGCCATAGCCGGTCATCCTCGCAGATCACCACGGTCACGACAACGGTGTGAACACGACCGTGAACGTCGCCTTCCGCAGCGTCAGCTCGTACTCGGACAACGTGCCCGGACCACACGAAGCGGTGCCGATGCCCTGCTGTCCGATGTCGATCGTCAACCACACAGCGTCACCGGCGGTGAGTTCGTTGCGGTGCGTCGCGGCGGCCAGCTCGGCGTCGGTCCAGCGGCGCGCGGTGAACGCGAAGTCCCCCGCGACGCGCAGCCCGGCGCCGTCCGCGCCGGTCAGTTCGACCCAGCGGACGTCCGCGCGCCTGCCGTTCTCCTGTGGGCGGACGTACGGCGTCTGCAGGTCGTCCACTGTGGAGTCCCAGCGGCCGAACATCGTCGCGTGGCCGGTGTCGGCGTACGCCTCGCCGGGGCCGCGGCCGAACCACGTCACGTTCTCGATCGCGGCGGGCAACGGCAGCGTGATGCCGAGTTTGCCGATGGGTTCCGGCCAGGCGCCGGCCGGCTCGACCGACACGGTCAGCGCCAGGCCGTCGGCCGCCGACGACCACTCGTACGTGACGTGCGCGCCCCTCGCCAGGGCCGCGGGCGCGGTGCGTTCCCGCACCACCAGGGTGTCGCCCGCCTCGACGCCGTCGAGCCGGTGGGTGAGGCGGTGCAGGCCGATGGCCCGCCACGTCTCGTCGGTCCGCGCGTGCTCGCCGCGGTCGTTGTCGGTCGGGGCCCGCCACAGCGCGAGGTGCGGCGCGCCGACCGGCAGCCCGCCGACGGCACGCAGGCGCCCGGTGCGGTCGAACTCCCCCGGCCCGAAGCGGAAGCCGTCGTCCGTCCGCTGTGGACGATCGGCGCCCGGGGTCACGGCCCGGGGCGGCGCGGACAGCTGGTGCTGCGCCCAGGCGATCTCGTGCCCGGCGTCCGCCCACGGTTCGTCGGCCGCCAGCACGGCGCGGACGGTCAGCCACGTCTCCTCGGCGAACGCGGGCAGCTCGGGCAGCGGCGCCGAACCCGTCGACAGGTCCAGCTCACCCGACCGGTCACCGGCGGTCCACTCGAACCGCAGCGGCGGCGTCGGGCGCAGCTCCTCGACCGTGACCCGGCCGTCCGCGAACGCGATGCGGACCGGCTCGTAGACCTTCTTCACGTCCAGCAGGCCCGGCGACGGCGTGCGGTCCGGGAACAGGAGGCCGTCGATCACGAAGTTGCCGTCGTGCAGCGGTTCGCCGTAGTCGCCGCCGTAGGCGTACTCGTGCACGGGGTGGCGCAGGCCGTGGTCGATCCACTCCCACACGAAACCGCCTGCCACGCGCGGGTACTTGTCGAACAACGCCACGTACTCGGCGAGCCCGCCGGGACCGTTGCCCATCGCGTGCGCGTACTCGCACTGCAGGAACGGGATGCCGGGCTCCTGCCCGATCTTGTCGACCTCGGCGTGGGTGGCGTACATGCGGCTGTACACGTCCACGTAGGCGCAGTCGGCGTCGCCCTCGTAGTGCACGGGCCGGGACGGGTCGCGCTCCCGCACCCAGTCGGCCATGGCGGCGAGGTTCGCGCCGGTGTGGCTCTCGTTGCCGAGCGACCACAACACGATGCTCGGGTGGTTCTTGTCCCGTTCGACCGTGCGGCGCATGCGGTCCAGGTAGGCGTCCCGCCACTCCGGCACGTCCGACGGGTTCTTCTCCCACCCGGTGAAGAGGAACCCGTGTGTCTCCAGGTCGCACTCGTCGACGACCCACAGGCCCAGCTCGTCGCACAGGTCGAGGAACGCGGGGTGCGGCGGGTAGTGGCTGGTGCGCACGGCGTTGATGTTGTGCCGCTTCATGAGCAGCACGTCCTCGCGCATGGTCTCGTACGGCACCGCCCGCCCGTGGTCGGGGTGGAACTCGTGCCGGTTCACGCCACGCAGCGCCAGCGGCGCGCCGTTGACGAGCAGCACACCGTCCACGATGGACACCGTGCGGAACCCGACGCGCAGCCGCACTGTCTCGTCGCCCGTCGACACGGTCGCGTCGTAGAGCCTCGGCCGTTCGGCGCTCCACGGCTCGACCGGGACCGTGACCTCCTCGCCCGCCGGGATCTCGACGCCCAGCTCGGGCACCGACACCGTGGCGGGCACGGACGCGTCGACCCGCAACGTGCCCTGACCGTCCGCATAGGACGCGTGCACGAACACGTCGTCCAGGTCGCCGCGCTCCTCGATGGTCACCGAGCGGAAGATGCCCGGCAGCCACCACTGGTCCTGGTCCTCGAGGTAGCTCGCGGCCGACCACTGGTGCACGCGCACGGCCAGCACGTTGCGGCCCGGCCGCGGCGTGACGTCGAACTCGGCGGGCAGCCGCGACCCGGTGAAGAAGCCCAGCTCCTCGCCGTTCAGCCACACCTTCGCGCACGACTCGACACCCTCGAACCGCAGCACGACCGGCCGCCCGGCCCAGCCGTCGGGCAGGTCGAACGCGACGCGGTGGTCACCGGTCGGGTTCTCCTCGGGCGGGTGCGGCGGGTCGACCGGGAACGGGTAGACCACGTTGGTGTACCAGGGGTTCCCGTACCCGCGCAGCGGCCAGTGGCACGGGACGGCGAGCGCTCGCCAGTCGCTGTCGTCGAAGTCCGGGGCCGCGAAGTCCGCCGGGACGTCCGCGACCGGCGAGAGGCGGAACCGCCACTCACCGTCGAGCGCGAGCCGCGGCGCGTCGGTGTGCAGGTACGCGCGGGGAGAGCGGATTCCCCGGTGCGGCACGACGTCGTCGTAGTAGGTCACGGTGCTCCCAACTCGGCGGGCGTGATGTCGAACAGGTGCGCCGGGGTGAACCCGAGCAGCTCGGCGGCCGCGGACGTGTCGATCGGGACCGCGCGGCCGGGGAAGGCACGCCGGCGCGGCACGTCCGGCAGGTAGCGCGCGAGGAGGTCCTCGGTCGGGTACGGCGAGAGCGTCTCGGGCGCGGCCAGGTAGAGCGGGTGGGCGCCGGTGACGTCGGCGGTGAGCCCGAGCCAGCAGGCGGTGGCGGCGTCGCGCATGTCGAGGTAGCTCCACAGCTCGTGCGCACCGGCGCCGGGGTCCTCCCGGTACTCCCGCGCGTACGGGGCGAGGAACTCCGGCGTCCCGAGCTTCGGGAACCGCAACGCGACGACGGCCATCCCGTCCCGCCGGGCGACCATGGCGGCGGTGGCCTCGTCGGCCTGTTTGGACAGTGCGTACGGGTCGGCGGCCTGCAACGGCATGGCCTCGTCGATCGGCACGTAGTCCGGCGCGGCGGGCCGCGGCGCGAACGGCAGCCCGGTGATCGACAGGCTGCTGGCGATCACCGCCCTCGTCACCCCGGCCCGCGCGGCCTGGTCGAGCACCACGAAGGTGGCGGCGGAGTTGCCGACGAAGACCTCTTCCGGCGTCCCGTGCTCGGGCGAGGGGAGGGCCGCGAGGTGGATGACGGCGTCGACGCCGGCCATGGCCTTGCCGACCAGCTCGACGTCGCCGGCACTGCCGGTGAAGAACGTTTCAACGGTGCCCGGATCAGCGCGGTCGAGGCCGACGACGGAAGCACCCTGTGCCGCGAGAACGCGCAGCACCGCGCTGCCGAGCCGGCCGGCCGCCCCGGTGACCAGGACCCGGCTCGGTACGTGACTCATCGAGGGCAAGCATAGATTCGCACCTATTGACAAACACTTCTTTTATGTAAACACTCGTAGGCACTATGAAAGACTTGTTGTACGTGGAGGCCTTCGAGCAGGCGGAGGCACTGCTCAAGCCCCAGCGCGTCGAGGTCCTGCGCCACCTGGCCGAGCCGAGCTCGTGCACCGAGGTGGGCGCGAAGCTGGACCAGACCCCGCAACGTGTGTACTACCACGTGAAGCGGCTCGTGGACGCGGGCCTGGTGACGCAGGTGTCGGAGCGCAGGGTGCGCGGCATCATCGAGGGCATCTACCAGGCGACCGCACGGTCGTACTGGCTGTCCCCGAAGCTCATCGGCACGATCGGCGGCAGCCGCGCCCGGGACGAGCTGAGCCTCGGCTACCTGATCGAACTGGTGGAAGAGGTACAACAAGACCTGGCGACGATCGACCGGACCCGCCCGGAACTACCCACCCTCGGCGTCTCGGGCCACATCGCCCTCCCCCCGGAAAACCGCAAAGCCTTCTTCGACGAGTTGCGGTCGACGATGCAGTCGCTGTTCACCAAGTACGGCGGCCCGGAAGGCGACACCTTCAACCTGGCGATCGCGGTGTACCCGAAGGAAGAGGACTGACCCCGCCGCGCCCGATCCCGCACCACCACCCGCATGCCTCCCGGGCGCGAGCCCGCCACACCACACAAAGGACTGCCTGCCATCCCGTCGACCTGGCGAAGCCCGATCACACCGTGTCAAGGGGGCCCGAAGCCCAAAGCACCACGTGCCCAAAGCCGCCGGGCCCCCTTGACGCGGTGTGATAGCCCGTGGGAGGTCGACGGGATGGCAGGCACCCACGGACACCAGTCCTTGCCAACCCAGCCCCGTGCCCGACCCGCTGCCATCCCGGAGACCAGCCCGTCCGGCGAGGACCCCCCGGAGGGAAAACCCCGCGCAAGGCCAACCACCAAGCCCGGGACGCAAACCGCTGACCTGCGAAAACCGAAAGAAAACCGCAGCCCCAGTACGTACGGGCAGCCCCCACCACTCCCGGGGGCACCCCGCTGTCCAGTCTACCGGTGTCCACCGACAGGGGGACGGATGTCGATCTTGGCTGTGGACAACCACCCCACCTGTGGACAAACGACTCCCGAGCACGCGGGATTGTCAGTGCCCTGCCGTAACGTGGAACCGGGGCCGGAGGCCGCCTACCCGACCGTCTCCAGCAACCGAGCCAACACGGGCGACCGGTTGCCGCGGGCCCAAGCCAGCGCCATCTCCCACGCGGGCAATTCCTCCACCAACCCCCGGTACACCACCGCCGACTCGTCCATCCGCGGCGTCGGCGCGATCAGCAGCGACACCCCGACCCCGGCCGCCACCAGCGCGACGATCGTCTGCACGTCGACGGCCTCCTGCACGATTCGCGGCGTGAACCCCGCGTCCCGGCAGAAGCCGACGATCCGGTCATGCACAGCGGGTCCGGACTCGCGCCCGTACAGCACGAACGACTCCGCCGCCAGATCCGCCAGTGACACCCGATCGCGCGCCGCCAACCGGTGGCCGGCGGGCAGGGCGACCAGCAGTGGATCATGCGACACCGTCCGCAACTCGAGGTCCGGCGCGGGCACCGGCGGCCGCAGCAGACCCACATCGAGCGCGTCGTCGGCCAGCGCCGCCAGCTGCCGCAGCGTCGTCATCGCCGTCACCTCGATGCGGACCGACGGCCACGCCGCGCGGAACGGGCCCAGCAGACCGGGCAGCGCCTCGAACGTCGCCGACTGCACGAACCCGACCCGCAGCACCCCCAGCTCACCCCGGTGCGCCCGCCGCGCCGACGCCACCACCTCGTCCGCGCGGCGAACCAGGTCCCTCGCCCCCGCCGCGAACACCTCGCCCGCCGGCGTCAGCGCCAGCGACCGCCCGCTCCGGTCGAACAGCGGCACCCCCACCGCCCGCTCCAGCGCCGCCACCTGCCGGGACAGCGTCGGCTGCGTGACGTGCAACCGTTCCGCCGCCCGGCCGACGTGGCCCTCGTCGACGATCGCCACGAACGCCCGGGCCTGACGTAGTTCCATGCGATACACGTATCAGAAACGTCCAGCATTTGCATTGGACGTATGCGACCAACTGAACCTAGTGTCGATTCCGTGCAGACGACAGAACTTGGCCGCACCGGCGAGCAGGTCAGCAAGCTCTCGCTCGGCGCGATGCTGATGGGCACCCGGACCGACGAACAGACCTCGTTCGGCATGCTCGACCGCTACCTGGACGCCGGTGGGTCCTTTGTGGACACGGCGGACTGCTACGCGTGGTGGCCGGCGCCGGGCAACACCGGCGGGGAGAGCGAGACCGTGCTCGGCCGGTGGCTCGCCGCCCGGGGCAACCGGGACCGCGTTTTCCTGTCCACGAAGGGCAGCGCGTGGGTGTCCGACCCGGACCGTTACCGCGACAAGCCGGGACGACCCGTATACGCGGGCGCCGGTGCCGCCACCCTGCGCGCCGCGCTCGAGGGGAGCCTGCGCAGGCTCGGCACCGACCACGTCGACCTCTACTACGTGCACGTCGACGACCTCGCCACCCCGCTGGAGGAGACCCTCGAGACCCTCGCCGGGTTCGTCGCCGAGGGGAAGGTCCGCCACATCGGCTGGTCGAACGTCCGGACGTGGCGGCTGGAGCGCATCCTGGGACTGTGCGACCGCCACGGCTGGCCCGCGCCGGTCGCGTTGCAACAGCAGCACTCGTACCTGCGCCCCGCCCCCGGCGCCAACTTCCTGTCCATCGTGGATGACGAGCAGCTGGACCACCTGCGCGCGAACCCGCGCGTCTCGCTGGTCGCGTACTCCCCCATCCTCAAGGGCGCCTACGACGACCCGGCCGCGGCGGCCGCGCTCCCCGACTACGCGGGCCCCGACGCCGACGCGCGCATCGCGCGGGTGACCACACTGGCCGGCGACCTCGGCATCACCCCGAACCAGCTCGTGCTGACGTGGCTGCTGCACCAGACCGACCCGACCCCCATCACGCTGACCGGGCCGCGCACACCGGCCCAACTGGACAACTCGCTCGCCGCGCTGGACATCAAGCTCACGGACGAGCAACTCGCCTTCCTCGGCTGACGTTCACCCAAAAGAAGCGGCACGGCTGACGGTATGTTCCGTCGGCCGTGCCGTTCGCACTGTCCGAAGCAAACCCACGGTAGACGTGCCGCCGACCGGACTAGTCCATTGCGGTGGTCGCCGGACTCTCACCTGAGTGCGCCACGAGGCCGGGTCTGACACGTTTGTTCGAGCGACCGCCCGTTCGGCCCAGCACCAGATTACTCAGCGAACATACCCCCGGGGCGTTACCGCTGAACAGAGTGAGAAAACGACAATTACCCGTTCCCGTCGGGCTCACTCGCTTGGGCGACTGTGCTCGTATTGCCCCGGTGCTAGCTTCGGATCGTCGACAAAGATTCACGTATTTCCGGATCCCCGGTATTTCACCTTGTCCAAAAACAATTCCTTTGATTGGTGGTGTGCGTTGTGACGGTGACGGAACCGGTGGCGCCCGGGGTCGGCGCGGACGGTGCGCGGCCGCAGCAGAGCCTGGCGACCGCCGCGGCTCGGAACCTGGCCACGACGAAGAAGTCCGTCCCGCAGATGCAGGGCGTCTCGTCGCGGTGGCTGCTGAAAATGCTGCCGTGGGTGCAGGTTTCCGGCGGTACGTACCGGGTCAACCGCCGCCTGTCCTACGCGGTGGGCGACGGCCGGGTGACGTTCACCGACGACGGCGGGGCGATCCGGGTAATTCCGGCGGAGCTGGGGGAACTGCCCTTGTTCCGCGGTTACGACGACACCGAGGTGCTCGCCGCGCTCGCCGGCGGGTTCGAGCAGCGGGAATTCTCGGCGGGCGACACCATCGTCGAATTCGGGCACGAGTCGAACGAGGCATTCCTGATCGCGCACGGCAAGGTGACGAAGGTCGGCCCCGGCCGCTACGGCGACGAGACGGTGCTGGACACGCTCGCGAACGGCGACCACTTCGGCGACGAGACGCTGGTCGACCCGCAGAGCATGTGGGAGTACACGGTCAAGGCGCAGACCGCGTGCACGGTGCTGATGCTGCCGCAGCGCGCCTTCGACGAGCTGCTCGACCGCTCGGAGACGTTGCGCGCGCAGGTCGCCGCGTTCCAGTCGGGCAAGGCCGCGGCGCAGAACCCGCACGGCGAGGCCGCGATCGAGCTGGCGTCCGGGCACGCCCAGGAGGCCGAGCTGCCCGGCACGTACGTGGACTACGAACTCTCCCCCC
The DNA here is from genome assembly GCF_054661535.1 of Actinophytocola sp. KF-1. Classification (NCBI taxonomy): domain Bacteria; kingdom Bacillati; phylum Actinomycetota; class Actinomycetes; order Pseudonocardiales; family Pseudonocardiaceae; genus Actinophytocola; species Actinophytocola sp. KF-1. The sequence continues at coordinate 388,907 of NZ_BAAFVK010000010.1, forward strand.
GGGAGTACGAGCTCTCGGTCGCGCAGACGGTGCTGCGGGTCCACACGCGCGTGTCCGACCTCTACAACGAGCCGATGGACCAGGTCGAGCAGCAGTTGCGGCTGACCATCGAGGCGCTGCGCGAGCGCCAGGAACACGAGATGATCAACAACACCGACTTCGGGTTGCTGCACAACGCGGACCTGTCGCAGCGCATCCACACCCGCTCCGGCCCGCCGACGCCGGACGACTTCGACGAGCTGCTCGCGACCGTGTGGAAGAACCCCGGCTTCTTCCTCGCGCACCCGCGCACGATCGCCGCGTTCGGACGGGAGTGCAGCAAACGCGGCATCTACCCGGACGCGATCGACGTCAACGGCCACCGCGTGCCCGCGTGGCGGGGCGTGCCGATCTTCCCGTGCAACAAGATCGGCGTCTCCGAGCACCGGACCAGCTCGGTGATCCTCATGCGCACCGGCGAGGAGCAGCAGGGCGTCATCGGCCTGCACCAGACCGGCATCCCCGACGAGTACCAGCCGAGCCTCTCCGTGCGGTTCATGAACATCAACGAGCAGGCGATCATGTCCTACCTGGTCAGCGCGTACTACTCGTGCGCGGTGCTGGTGCCGGACGCTCTCGGCATCCTCGAGAACGTCGAGCTGGGCAGGGAAGGCTGAGCCGTGACGACCACTGTGGAGCTCCAGGCCACCGTGCGGCGCACCCTGTCGACAGAGGCCGCGCGCAACCTCACCACCACGACGAAGTCCAAGCCGCAGATGCGCGGCATCACCACCCGGTGGCTGCTGAAGATGCTGCCGTGGGTCGACGTCGCGGGCGGCACGTACCGGGTGAACCGGCGGCTCTCGTACGCGATCGGCGACGGCCGCCTGACGTTCGTCAGCGAAGGCAGCACCATCCGGGTCGTGCCGGCCGAGCTGCGGGAGCTGCCGCTGCTGCGGGACTTCACCGACGACGCGGCGCTCGGCGCGCTGGCGGGCCGGTTCGAGCAGCGGGAGTACGGACCGGGTGAGCTGATCGTCCAGGCCGGACAGCCCCGCGAGGAGCTTTTCCTGCTGGCGCACGGCAAAGCCACCAAGCTGACCCCCGGCCAGTTCGACGACGACCAGGTCACGAAGGTGCTCGCGGACGGCGACCACTTCGGCAGCGAGATCCTCACCGGTGCACCGGACCGGTGGGCGTTCAGCGTCAAGACCACCACCCCGTGCACGGTCCTGGTGCTGCCCGGGCGGTCGTTCCAGCAGATGAACGGCCAGTCCGACGCGCTGCGGGAACACATCCGGACAGTGCTCTCCCAGCCCGCGAAGGCGCAGAACCGGGCCGGTGAGGCGGCGATCGAGCTGTCGTCGGGTCACGCGGGCGAGGTCGAGCTGCCCGGCACGTTCGCGGACTACGAGCTGACGCCGAGGGAGTACGACCTGGACGTCGCGCAGACGCTGTTGCACGTCCACACCAGGGTCGCGGACCTCTACAACGACCCGATGGACCAGACGCAGGAACAGCTGCGCCTGACCATCGAGGCGTTGCGGGAGCGGCAGGAGCACGAGCTGGTCAACAACCCGTCGTACGGGCTGCTGCACAACGCGGACCTGTCGCAGCGGATCTTCACCCGCTCCGGCCCGCCGACCCCGGACGACCTCGACGAGCTGCTGTCACGCAGGCGCAAGTCGAAGTTCTTCCTGGCGCACCCGAGGGCGATCGCCGCGTTCCGGCGCGAGTGCACCAAACGCGGGATCTACCCCCAGAACGTGGTGTTCGAGGGGTCGACCGTGCAGACGTGGCGCGGGGTGCCGATCCTGCCGTGCGACAAGATCCCGATCACCGAGGGCGAGGTGTCGTCGATCATCGTGATGCGCACGGGCGTCGAGGACCAGGGCGTGATCGGCCTGCACACGGTGAACATCGACGACGAGGTGCAGCCGAGCATGAACGTGCGGTTCATGGGCATCGACGAGAAGGCCATCCTGTCGTACCTGGTCAGCGTGTACTTCTCGGCGACGGTGCTGGTGCCCGACGCGCTCGGGGTACTGGAGAACGTCGAGCTGGGGCGCTGACATGGTGGCGCCGGAACGGATCGACACCGCCGAGACCGCTCGGCAAACGCTTGCGTGGAGCCGGGAGCTGGTCGACCCCGCGTTGCGGGCGGCGGTGGACACGCTGCCGACGTCCATGCGCCGCATCGCCGGCTACCACCTCGGCTGGTGGGACGAGCACGGCGCGCGGACGTCGTCGTCGGGTGGCAAGGCGCTGCGCCCGACGCTCACGCTGCTGAGCGCCGCGCTGGTCGGCGGGTCGCCGAGGGAGGCGGTGCCCGCGGGGGTGGCGGTCGAGCTGGTGCACAACTTCTCGCTGCTGCACGACGACGTGATGGACGGCGACCTGACGAGGCGGCACCGGCCGACCGCGTGGAGCCTGTTCGGCGTCGGCGCGGCGATCCTCGCGGGTGACGCGCTGCTGACGCTGGCGCTGGACGTGCTGGCGGCGAGCGGTCATCCGGCGTCGGGACCGGGCATGCGGATGCTGAGCGCGGCCGTGCAGGAGCTGGTGGACGGCCAGTGCGCGGACATGGACTTCGAACAGCGGTCCACTGTGGACATCGCGGAGTGCCAGGCGATGGCGACGGGCAAGACGGCCGCGCTGATGGGGTGCGCGTGCGCGATCGGCGCGTCGTTCGGCGGCGGTTCGGTGGCGCGGGTGGGGCACCTGCGCGCGTTCGGCGAGCACCTCGGGCTCGCGTTCCAGCACGTCGACGACCTGCTGGGCATCTGGGGCGACGAGCGGACGACGGGCAAGCCGGTGTTCTCGGACCTGCGCAACCGCAAGAAGTCGCTGCCCGTGGTGTACGCGCTGACGTCCGGCACGGCGGCGGGCGACGAACTGGCCGCGCTGTACGGACGCCCGGAACCACCGGCGGACCACGAGCTGCGCCAGGCGGCGGACCTGGTGGCACAGGCGGGCGGCCGGGCGTGGAGCCAGAGCCAGGCCGACCACCTGATGGCCACCGCACTGACCCACCTGGACCACCTACCGAACACGGCGGCATCAACAGAACTGACCGCCCTGGCCCACCAACTGACCACCAGAACCCACTGACCCCGGACCCCCCACCCCGCGAGTCTCCCTTCCAAGACCCGCGAGTCTCCCTCCCAGGACCCGCGAGTCCCCCTTTCCGGACCCCTGAGTCGGCGGTTCGGGTAGGCCGCCAACCGCCGACTCACCGGTCCCGAACGGGAGACTCGCGGGTTCCGAACGGGAGACTCGCGGGTTCCGAACGGGAGACTCGCGGGTTCCGAACGGGAGACTCGCGGGTTCCGAACGGGAGACTCGCGGGTTCCGAACGGGAGACTCGCGGGTTCTGGGCGGGAGACTCGCGCGGTTTGGTGTTGTTCGGTCGTCTACGCAAGGAGAGTCCATGGCCGGCCCGGCTCCCCATACGGTTCTGCTCGCCGCGCCGCGGTCGTTCTGCGCGGGTGTCGAGCGGGCCATCGAGATCGTCGAGCACGCGCTCGCGCAGCGTGGGCGGCCCGTCTACGTGCGCAAGCAGATCGTGCACAACGCGCACGTGGTGGCGGACCTCGAGCAGCGAGGCGCGGTGTTCGTCGACGAGCTCGCGCAGGTGCCGCCCGGCGCGACCGTCGTGTTCTCCGCGCACGGCGTCTCGCCGGCCGTGCGCGCGGAGGCGGGGCGGCGGCACCTGCGCGTCATCGACGCCACCTGCCCGCTCGTCACCAAGGTCCACGCGGAGGCGCGGCGGTTCGCGGGCCGCGGCGACACCGTCCTGCTCATCGGGCACGCGGGTCACGAGGAGGTGGAGGGCACGCTCGGCGAGGCGCCTGGGCACACGATCCTCGTCGAGGACGTCGAGCAGGCGTGGGCGGTCACCGTGCCCGACCCGGAACACGTCTCCTACCTGACGCAGACCACGCTGTCGGTCGACGAGACCACCGCGATCGTCGGGGTGCTGCGCTCCCGCTTCCCGTTCCTGAAGGGCCCCGCGTCCGCCGACATCTGCTACGCCACCACGAACCGCCAGCACGCGCTCGCCACCGTCGCCGAGCAGTCGGACCTGGTGCTGGTGATCGGCTCGACGAACTCGTCGAACTCGGTGCGCCTCGTGGAACTCGCGCGGCGCGCGGGCACCACGGCGCACCTCATCGACGACGCGGGCGACATCAGACCGGAGTGGCTCGACGGCGTGCGCACGGTCGGCCTCACGGCCGGCGCGTCGGCGCCGCCGGAGCTGGTCGACGAGGTGGTCGCCGCGCTCGGGCCGGTCCGGGTGCTGGAACACCGGACCGCGACGGAGGACATCCGGTTCACGCTCCCGTCCTCGGTGCGGCCGTCATGACCGACCTCGCCGAGCTACGCCGGATGTCCGTGCCCGCGCTGCGGGAGCTCGCCGCCGAGCTGCGGGCGGTGCTGATCGACAAGGTCAGCGCCGCGGGCGGGCACCTCGGCCCGAACCTCGGCGCGGTCGAGCTGACGATCGCGCTGCACCGCGTGTTCCGCTCCCCCGACGACGTGCTGCTGTTCGACACCGGGCACCAGGCGTACGTGCACAAGCTGCTGACCGGCCGCGGCTTCGACGACCTGCGCCAGGCGGGCGGCACGTCCGGCTACCCGTCGCGCACCGAGTCACCGCACGACGTGATCGAGAACTCGCACGCGTCCACCGCGCTGTCCTATGCGGACGGACTGGCGAAGTCGTTCGCCATCACCGGCGCCCGCGACCGGCGCGTGGTCGCGGTCGTCGGCGACGGCGCGCTGACCGGCGGCATGGCTTGGGAGGCGCTCAACAACCTCGGCGCGGCGCCCGCGCGGCCGGTCGTCGTGGTGCTCAACGACAACGGCCGCTCCTACGCGCCGACCGTCGGCGGCCTCGCCGAGCACCTCGCGGCGCTGCGCGCGGGCACGAGCGGCGCGAACCTGTTCACCGCGCTGGGTTTCGCGTACACCGGCCCGGTCGACGGGCACGACGTCGTCGCGGTGGAGACCGCCCTCCGGGACGCGGCCGCGCTGGGGCGGCCGGTGGTGGTGCACTGCGTCACCGAGAAGGGGAAGGGATACCCACCCGCCGAGGAGGACGAGGCCGACCGCATGCACGCGGTGAGCCCCGCGGCCTCGGCGGGTGGGCGGTCCTGGACGTCGGTGTTCGCCGACAGCATCGCCGCCATCGGCGCGGACCGGCCGGACGTGGTGTGCCTGACCGCGGCGATGGCGCTGCCCGCCGGGCTCGGCGAGTTCGCCGCGCGGTTCCCGGCGCGGGTGTTCGACGTGGGCATCGCCGAGCAGCACGCGGTCACGTCGGCCGCGGGGCTCGCGATGGGCGGGCTGCACCCGGTCGTCGCCGTCTACGCCACGTTCCTGTCCCGCGCGTTCGACCAGGTGCTGATGGACGTGGCGCTGCACCGGCTCGGCGTGACGTTCGTGCTCGACCGCGCGGGCGTGACCGGCCCGGACGGCGCGAGCCACCACGGCATGTGGGACGCGTCGGTGCTGCCGGTGGTGCCGGGCCTGCACCTCGCCGCGCCGCGCGACCCGGCGACGCTGCGGGAGCTGCTGCTGGCCGCGGTGTCCATCCCGGACGCGCCGACCGTGCTGCGGTACCCGAAGGCGACGGCGGGCCCGGACATCCCCGCGGTGCGCCGGGCCGACGGCTACGACGTGCTGCTGGAGGCGCCCGAGGCGCCCGTGCTGCTGGTCGCGGTCGGGCCGCTCGCGGGTGCGTGCCTCGCCGCCGCCGACGAGCTGGCGCGCCACGACGTGCCCGCGATGGTTGTCGATCCACAGTGGACGATGCCGCTGCACCCCGGGCTGCTGCGGCTCGCCGCCGGGTTCCCGCTGGTGCTCGCGGTCGAGGACACCACGGCCGTCGGCGCGCTCGGCGCCCGGCTCGGGCAGGCGCTCGCCGCGGCGGGGGAACGCACGTGCGTGGCGACGTTCGCGCTGCCGAACGGGTTCCTGCCGCACGCGTCACGTGAGGAGATCCTGCGCGCGCACGGCCTCGACGGGAACGGCATCGCCTGCACCGTCCTCAAGCGACTCACCAGGATGAAGGCGGTGGTGTGATGACCGCGGTGGACCTCGGCGTCCCGGTGGCGGGTCCGCGACGGCGGCGGTCCCGGCAGGTGATGGTCGGCGACGTGCCGGTCGGCGGGGGCGCGCCGGTGACGGTGCAGTCGATGACGACCACCGTGACGGCCGACGTCGAGGCGACGCTGCGGCAGATCGCCGAGCTGACCGCGGCGGGCTGCCAGATCGTGCGGGTCGCGGTGCCGTCGGCCGACGACGCGGACGCGCTCGCCGACATCGCGAAGAAGTCCCCGATCCCGGTCGTCGCCGACATCCACTTCCAGCCCAGGTACGTGTTCGCCGCGATCGACGCCGGCTGCGCGGCGGTGCGCGTGAACCCCGGCAACATCAAGAAGTTCGACGACCGGGTGGCCGAGATCGCCCGCGCGGCGGCCGACGCCGGCGTCCCGATCCGCATCGGCGTCAACGCGGGCTCGCTCGACGCGCGGCTGCTCGCCAAGTACGGCAAGGCGACGCCGGAGGCGCTCGTCGAGTCGGCGCTGTGGGAGTGCTCGCTGTTCGAGGAGCACGGGTTCACCGACCTGAAGCTGTCGGTGAAGCACCACGACCCGGTGGTGGTGATCGCCGCGTACCGGCAGCTGGCCGCGCGCTGCGACTACCCGCTGCACCTGGGCGTCACCGAGGCGGGCCCGCGGTTCCAGGGCACGGTCAAGTCGGCGGTCGCGTTCGGGGTGCTGCTCGCCGAGGGCATCGGCGACACGATCCGGGTGTCGCTGTCCGCGCCGCCGGTGGAGGAGGTCAAGGTCGGACTGTCCATCCTGGAGTCCCTGGCGCTGCGCCCGCGGCGGCTGGAGATCGTCTCGTGCCCGTCGTGCGGGCGGGCGCAGGTCGACGTGTACCGGCTGGCGGAGCAGGTGACCGCCGCGTTCGACGGTTTCGAGACACCGCTGCGGGTGGCGGTGATGGGGTGCGTCGTGAACGGGCCGGGCGAGGCGCGGGAGGCGGACCTCGGGGTGTCGTCGGGGAACGGCAAGGGGCAGATCTTCGTACGAGGCGAGGTGGTCCGGACGGTCCCGGAGAGCCAGATCGTCGAAGCCCTGCTCGACGAGGCGATGAAACGGGACTGGACGTGAGCATTTACGTGGTGGGGCTGTTATGGGTCCTGGGGGTCGGGCTGGTGGCGGGCACGCTCGCCTACCTGGTCCGGCGGATCGGTGAGACGCAGGGCGTCGTCGACAACAACGAGGCGGCGGGCCAGGTGTTCACCCTGGTCGGCGGCCTGCAGGCGGTGCTGCTGGCGTTCGTGCTGATCTCGCTGTTCGACGGCGTGACCGCGGCGGAGGACGGCTCGTACGAGGAGGCCGACAGCCTGGTGGCCGCCGTGTGGGCGGCGCAGGAACTGCCGGACGGCGCCGGGGTGGCGACGCAGGCGCGGGCGTACGCGGAGGAGGTGATCGAACGGGAATGGCCGCGCATGAGTGAGGGCACCGCGGTCGACGGCGCGGGATGGACGGCGCTGGAACGGCTGCGCGCGGCGGTGGCGACCGCCCCGGCCATCGACGAGTGGGCGGTGGACCGCAAGAACGAGGCCAACGACCAGCTGTGGACCGTCTACCAGCAGCGGCAGGAACGGCTCAACACCGCCACGAGCGGCGGGGTGAACTCGGTGGTGTGGTTCGCGTTGCTGGTCGGCGCCGCCATGGCGGTCGCGCTGCCGATCCTCTTCGGTGGCCCCAAACCGGCGACGCACATCCTCATCGTGTCGATACTGGCGGGCACGATGGCGCTCCTGTTGTTCGCGACGCAGCAGCTGCAGAACCCGTACGGCGGTGGCGCGCAGGTGAGCCCGGCCGCGTTCGAGTCGGCCCTGGACCGGCTGAGATGACCGACTGCCTCATCGGCGTGCACGTGACGCTCCTGGTGACCGTGACGGTCTGCCTGTTCCCGCAGGAACCACCGCACCACCCGCCGCCCGCCCCGCCGCCGACCACGACGACCGCGCCACCACCCCCGCCGACCACGACGCGACCACCGGCACCGCCACCGGCACCGCCACCGACGACCACGGCACCGCCCGCCCCGCGACCACCGGCCGCCCAGCCGCCTGCCGCCGAACCGCCGAGCCCGACCACGGTCCCCACCCTGCTCCCGACGACCACGACGGTGGCGGTGGTCCCACCGCCGGTGACCACCCGTCCCACGACCGCGCCGCCACCCACGACCACGTCGTCCCGGCGGCCGCTGCACATCGTGGACAAGCCGGACGTGGCCGCCGTCCCGTCGATGCAGGAGGCGACGGAGGAGAAACGCCGCTGGGGCCTGACGATGCTGATCATCGTGATGGCGGCGGGCGCGGCGGCGGCCAGGGTGGCGAGGCGGCGCTAGGACGGGCCCAGCGCGGCGGCCGGGCGCGGACCGCCGGGCCGGGGCTCCTTCAGCTCGACGAACACGGAACGGGTCGGGGTCTCACCCACGTTGCGGCCCTGGTGTTCCTGCGCGTCCAGCCAGCGGACCTGCCCGGCGGGCAGGTCGACCGGCACCTCCCGGCCACCGGCCGTGATGACGCGCTGGAACGAGGACAGCGTCACCATCACGCTGTCCGGGTGGGCGTGGAGGTGCGTCGCGTCGCCCGGCATGTCGCGGTACTCGAGCACCCGCACGCGGTCGTTCTCGAACACGACCCGGTACAGCTCCGGATCGGTGACGACTGGGTCGTTCATGGGACTACGGTACCATCATGGTATGGCAGTGCCATATGAATCGACCGGGCGGGTTCGGCAGAAGCAGCGGACCCGGGACGCGCTCGTCGAGGCGGCACGCGAGCTGGTCGAGGCAGGTGCGACCCCGACCGTGGAGCAGGCGGCCGACGCCGCGGGCGTCTCGCGGACGACGGCCTACCGCTACTTCCCGAACCAGGAGCGGCTGCTCCTCGCGGCGATGCCGGTGATCGACCGGACGAGCCTGCTCGACGAGGACGCCCCCGACGACGTCGCCGCCCGGCTCGACCTGGTCGTCACCGAGCAGACGACGATCCTCCGCAGGTGGGAGCCGCAACTGCGGGCCGCGCTGCGGTTGTCGCTGGAGCAGGAGACCCGCCCGGCGCTGCGGCGGGGCAGGGCCATCGGGTGGTTCGAGGACGCGCTGGCACCCCTGGCCGGGACGCACCCGCACGTCGACCGGCACCGGCTGGCGATCGCGATCCGCGCGGGCTGCGGCATCGAGTCGTGGGTGTGGCTGGTCGACGTCGCGGGGGTGTCCCGGGAGGAGGCCGTGACCCTCATGCGCGAGTCGGCGCAGGCGCTGCTGACCGCTGCCCTGTCGCGGAGCTAATCGAGCCAGGCGGGTTGGTCCACGCGGCCCGGCCCGGATCCGCGACCGCGTTCACGACGTGTGCAACCAGTCCAGCACGACCGTGGCCGTCCACGACTGCTGCCGCGACCCGAGCGGTTCGCCGGTGAGCGGGTGGTAGTACTCGGCGAAGGAGCCGTCCGCGGCGAGCCGCAGGCACTCCGACCGCAGGTGGTCGGCCTCGCCCTGCCAGCCGCGCTGCTCGAACGCCCACCCGAACAGCCACGCGATCACCGGCCACACCGGGCCGCGCCAGTACTCGCGCGGCCGGAACCCGACGTCGTTGGGCGACACCGACGGCGGGATCCGCGCGAACAACGACGGGTGCCCCGCCCAGTCCGGGCCGGTCAGCGTCGCCAGCATCGCCTTCTCGACCTGGTCGGGCAGGCCACCGCACAGCAGCGGCGCGAACCCGGCGATCGTGCTGGACGACAACCACCGGTCGCCGCGCAGGTCGCGGTCGCGGGCCAGCCCGGTCAGCTCGTCGTAGGACGCGGCGACCGCCGCGCGGGACCGGCGGGCCCAGCCGCGGAGCTGCCGGATCCGCCACGGCGGCTGCCCGCTCTCCTCGCCGAGCGTCGCGAGCACCTCGCTGGCCAGCGCGAACAACGCGGTCACGAACACGTCGCCGACGAGGAAGCTCGACGTGCGCACCACCGCGTCGGCGTCGTAGCGGACCTTGCGCATCTCCTCGATCAGCCACAGGTACCGGTCGTACTCGGCGTCGCTCGGCCGTTCCGCGTCGGCGGCGACGAGGCCGCGGTCCAGCCGCACGTACGGCGGCAGGTCCGGACCGGGGACCACCTCGGCGTACGGGACGTCCCAGCGCGGCGAGTTGTCCATGCCGGACTCCCAGCCGTGCACGATCGCGAGCACGCCGGTGCCGAGCGGGTCGCGGTGGCGCACCAGCCACTCGTGCCAGCGGTACAGCTTCGGCCACGCCGTCTTCAGCAGCTTGAACGCCACCTCCCGCTCCCCCTGCGAGCGGGCGATGTCCACGACGCGCCGCAACGCGATCGCGTGCACCGGCGGCTGGCAGATGCCGGACGTGCGCGGGGAGTCGGGGGCGTCGGCGTTCAGCTCCGCCGCGCCCCAGCGCTCCGGGCCGGGGAAGTAGCCGGTGCCCTCGGAGAAGACGATGTGGGGGATCATGCCGTTGCGCCACTGCGCGTTCAGCAGCGTCTCCAGCTCGCGGGCCGCGCGCGCCACGTTGAGGTGGGCGAGCCCGATCGAGATGAACGCGGTGTCCCAGCTCCACATGTGCGGGTAGAGGCGGGGCGCCGCCGTGATCATCGTGCCGATGTCGTTGCCGGACAGGGTCCAGGCCGCGCTGGCGGCCAACTGCACGGACCCCAGGTTGGGTCTCACCTGACCTCCGAAAAAAACTTATGTCTAAACTTTAGACAGAAGTGACGCTCCTCAAACCTAGGCTGGAGCCATGGCCGACGTCAACCGGGCAATCACGAGCAGCGGAGCGGCATCAGCGGGGAATGTTGTCGCGGTGTTACGCGAATCGGGCCCGCTCACCCGCCAGCAGCTGCAGGCGCTGCTGGGGCTCTCCCGCGCCACGTTGGTCGAGCGGCTGGACACGCTCACCAGGCTGCGCATGGTCCGCACCGCGGGGCACGACGCGTCCAGCGGCGGCAGGCGCGCGGCACTGCTCGAGGCGGACCGCACCAGCCGCGTAGCGGTGGTCGCGTGGCTGGGGGCGAGCCACCTGTCGGTCGGCGTCGCGGACCTCGCCGGGACGGTGCTGGTGGACCACACGGAGCGGTTGCCGCTCGGCCACACCCCCGGCGACGTCGTGCCGTGGCTGGTGGACACCGCGCGCAAGCAGCTGACGGACACGGGCCGGGCCGGTGACCTCGCCGCGGTCGGCCTCGCGGTGCCGGGCCAGATCGACCAGGAGACCGGCATCTCGATCACGCCGCCGACCATGACCGCGTGGCGGGACGTGCCACTGCGGGACGGCCTGGCCGACGGCCTCGGGGTCGAGGTGCTGCTGGAGAACGACGCCAACGCACTCGCGTACGGCGAGTACCTGGCAGCCGGGCGGCGGCAGTCGACGGTGCTGGGCGTCGCGGTCGGCACGGGCATCGGCGCGGGCGTGGTCATCGGCGGCAGGCCCCACCGCGGCGCCACCGGATGTGCCGGCGAGATCGGCCACATCCGCATCGAGGACCACGACGAACGGTGCACCTGCGGGCGGCGGGGGTGCGTGGCCGCGCTGGCCAGCGGGAAGGCGCTGATCCGGCAGCTGCGCGGGGAGGGCGTGCGGGCGCTGCCGGACGTGATCCGCCGGGTCGAGTCGGGCGACCCGCACGCGGTCGCCCTGGCCGGTGACGCCGGCCGCCTGGTGGGCACGGTACTGGCGACGGTCGTGACGATCCTCAACCCGCACGTGGTCCGGGTGGGCGGCGAGATCGGCGCGCTGGTCCCATTCCGGGAGGGACTGGCGGAGACGTTGACGCAGCAGGCGCACGAGGTCGCCGCGCAGGGGTTGGACGTCGGGCCCGCTGTGCTCGGGGAGCAGGCACCGCTGGTGGGCATGGCGGGGCTGGCCGCGGAAGCGGTCTTCGCACCGGCGGCGATCGACAGGTTGGCTGCGCGTTCGCTGTCGTGACGTTGGCGGCTGGGCGGCGCGTCGGGCTTGTGCGCGGGGGCTTCGCCTGCCCGGCAAGGGCTCGTCGAGCATTGCCTGCAACGCGGGTCGGCTTGGGGCTGCCGCTTCTTGTGGGCTCCGCCGCTCTTGTGGGCTCCGCCCGCAGGGCAGGCTCGCCAGGCAACACCAGCAACGTCCGCAACGCCAGCCAGCGTGGCGGGCTCTGCCCGCGGAGCGGGCGTGGCGGGCTCTGCCCGCGGAGCGGGCGTGGCGGGCTCTGCCCGCGGAGCGGGCGTGGCGGGCTCTGCCCGCGGAGCGGGCGTGGCGGGCTCTGCCCGCGGAGCGGGCGTGGCGGGCTCTGCCCGCGGAGCGGGCGTGGCGGGCTCTGCCCGCGGAGCGGGCGTGGCGGGCTCTGCCCGCGGAGCGGGCGTGGCGGGCTCTGCCCGCGGAGCGGGCGTGGCGGGCTCTG